>DATMCL010000488.1:0-5693 GCA_035558375.1 Polyangiaceae bacterium | reverse complement strand
TAGAGTAGCGCCATGTTTCGCTCTATCTTGGTTCCGGTAGACTACTCCGAGCACTCGAAGGCGAGCGTGCAGTTCGCGGCGAGGCTCGCGGGGCAGGTGGGGGCGGCGCTCCACATCGTGCACGTCTGGGATCGACCGACGTACGCCTCCGACGCGGTGCTCGTCCGCCGTCCCGGAGAGGAGAACGTTCCGCTCGCGGATCTGATTCAGAAGAACGCGGAGCAGGACATGAACGACTTCCTCGGTGCGGTGACGATTCCAGCCGGTGTCACGATGACGCACGAGCTCTGCTCCGGCGATCCCGCGGGAACGCTGGTGCACAAGCTCAAGCAAGGCGCGCACGACCTGATCGTGGTGGGCACGCACGGCCGGACGGGCTTGGCCCACCTGCTGCTCGGGTCCGTCGCGGAGAAGCTCGTGCGTCTCTCGCCGGTACCGGTCCTCACGGTGCCTCCGACGGGCCGCTGAAAGCACTTTTCGCCCTGCGCCGCGAAAACGTGGGCTTCACGGCTGATCGACGGGACTTGCTCGCCGCCGGACGACGCGCTTATTCTCGGCCCTCTCCGTGAAAGAAACTCCGCCCGCGCACTGCAAATCCAAGTACCGGGTGCGTGTCCGGTTCGGGGAGACGGATCTGATGGGCATCGTGCACCACGGCACGTACATCAGCTACTTCGAGGTCGGTCGCGTCGAATACATGCGGCGCCGTGGCCTCGACTACCACTCATGGACGGAGCTCGGCATTCACCTGCCGGTGGTCGAGGCATACGTGCGTTACCGGCGCACTGCCCGCTTCGACGAGCTGCTGTGTATCGAGACGCGGCTCAGCGAGCTCTCGCGCGTGAAGGTGCGGTTCGACTACCGCCTGCTGCGCGAGCCGGAAGGGGAGCTCGCCGGCACGCCGCAGACCCCGGACGAGCAGCTCGTCGCCGAGGGACACACGCTGCTCGCGTGTGTGGATCAGCACCACATCCCCCGCCGTATCCCGCCGGAGGCCGAAGCCGTGCTGCTTGGTCCCGAGCTCGACATTCCTGCTCGGATCGGTGCCGACGGGCGCCCGCGCCATGCGGTCGCTCAAGGCCATGCCGCCGACGACAGCGGGCCGCCCGGCGAGCGCGTCGCAGGCTCGAAATCGTAAGGCGTAGCCCCGTGGTACGCTCTAGCGATGGCGGAACGCCGACCCGATCCACCTGACCCACGAGCCTCGCTCGTCGACTCGGGTTGGTCGGAGCCTGCCATCGCGCCAGAGCGCGAGCTGCCGGCCTACGAGGACGCCGCTCGCGAGAGTCTCGTCACGCGCGTGGACGATCAGATCCAGGCGCGCATCGCTGCGATGAACTCCGACGATCGCACGGTCGCGTCGTCGCCCCTCGGATCGCCCGCGCCGCAGCGCCCGTCGCGCCCCTCGCGGCCGCCGCTGCCTCCGCCGCCGGCGCTGCCGCCCCTGCCGCCGGCCCCGGCGCGACCGCCCCCGCCTTCGGCTCGCCGGCACTCGAAGCCGCCGGCACCCATGGTCCCGACGCCGAGCCCGCTGTCCGAGCTCACGGCCGCGCTCACCGACGAACGCACTCTCGTCGATGCGAAGTCGCCCGACGGGTCGCACCTGCCGCCGTCGAACCCGCCTGCGTTGCCGCAACCGCCTCCGCCGAAGGCCGTCTCGCTGCCTCCGCCGTCGCTGCCTCCGCCTCCTCTGCCGCCGAGCTCGCTGCCGCCTCCTCCGCTCTCACCGTCCTTCGCGCCGATGCATGCGACGGGCGGAGCGGCGTTCGTGCCGCCACCCACGCTGCGCGAAGCGCTGGTCGACCGCGTGCAGATCGGCTCGGCCGAGCTGCCGCTTTGGGGCGTGCTCGCTCCGGCCCTCGGCCTCACGGCGCTGCTTTCCGCGCTCCTCGCCGGCATTTTCACGCCCTCGGGCGTGCCTCCCGCCAGCGTGGGGACCCAAGCGCCGGCCGTCGCCGACGGCCCGGCGACATCCAAGGCCGCGACGCCGAGCTCCCCCGCCGAGGAGCCTGTCATGGCGCCCGCCTCCGACGCGCCACTCGACCGCGCACGCGTAGGCGACCAGAAAGCGCTCGCGATCATCGAGCGCCAGAAGCCGCAGGAGCGCAGCGCGGACGAGGCCATCGCGCTCGCGACCGGCAAGGTCGCGCAATCCGTCGCGGGCGTCAGCAAGCTGCGCGCGCGCCTCGCCGCCGATCCTGGCCTCGCGAAAGATCCGAAGATCGTCGCCGACCTTCGGAGGCTCGCGCAAGATCCCGACACGAGTCGCGACGCGCTGGCCGCGATGGCGGCGCTTCCCGGACAGCTCAGCGCGGATCTCCTCTACGAGGCGTGGACGAGCACGGCCGAGCGCAGCCAGGTCACCGAGCTCGCTCAGGCTCTCCTCCTCAGCCGCGACGTGCGTCCGAAGGCTTCTCCCGCGCTCGCGGTGGCCCTCGACCTGCGCGAAGCGGAGACGTGCGAAGCCAACGCGAAGATCCTCGAGCGCTCGATCGACGTGGGCGACAAGCGCGCCTTTGCGCCGATGAGCCGGCTTTTGCGCCACAACGGCTGCGGGCCGACCAAGCGCGACGACTGCTACGCCTGCCTGCGCGAGGGCGATCTCCTGAAGCGCGCGCTCACCGCCGTGAAGCTCCGCCGCGAGCCCGACCTCGTGCGGCGCGACACGCCGAAGTGAGGGCTACTCGCGCGCAACGCGGCGCCCGGTTTCGACGCGCTCCTTGAGCGCCTGATTCATGTAGGCGAATCCGCGGGCGACCTGGAGCAGCTGTTGCCCGAGGAAGCGCACGAAGAAGCCGGTGAAGTTCTCGCCATGCACGAAGCGGGTGCCACCGCTCGGCGTCTCCTGGCAGAGGAAGAACTGCTCGCCGTCGAAGAGCCCCTTCATCCAGAGCTGGCTGCGCCAGCGTAGCTCGCGCGGCTCGTCGCAGACGAGAACGCGGGGGCGGTACACCGTGTCGTTGCCGCCGGGCGGGCTCACGGTGATCGCAAGCTCCGAGCCTTGCCGAAGCTCGCCCGCGATGCCCGTGATGTACGGATTCCACTCGTGGTAGGCCGAAAAATCCGAGAGCACACCCCACACGCGCTCGGGCGGCGCATCGATCTCGAGCTCTGCTCTTAGCTCCACGCGGGCTCCAACTCGTTCACACCCAAGCACGCTTGGGTGGATGGGAACAAGACTCGGGCCTCGAGCGAAGCGGGCCCGAAAAAATTCACGATCGACACCAATGGTCTACGGTCCAGTGTACTCGACAGGGCGGAGCCGGGAATGTTCCAATCCACCCCGTGAATCCCGCCCTGAAGGAGCATGCTCGGCTGCCGCTCGCCTTGCTCGCCGCGTTCGGTGTGATCGCCCTCTTCACGCTGTGGGCGCCGCCTGCTGGTCGCACTAGCTGGTGGCTCGAGGTCGGCCCCGGCATCTGCGGCATTGCCGTGCTGATCGTGATCTACCGCCGCTTGCCGCTCTCGCATTGGGTGTACGTGGGTGTGTTCATCCACGTGAACATCCTCGTGTACGGTGGGTACTACACGTATGCCCTCACGCCCCTTGGCAATTGGGTGAAGGAGGCATTCCACCTCGCGCGCAATCACTACGATCGCGTCGGGCACGTCGCGCTCGGGGTCTTTCCTTCGTTCATCACGCGCGAGGTCTTGCTGCGCTGCACGCCGCTCACGCGCGGTGGCTGGCTCTACTTCCTGGTGCTGTCGGTCGTGCTCGCCGTGGCTGCGTTCTGGGAGCTTCTCGAGTGGTGGGTCACGCTGCTCGTCGCCGGCGACGTGGGGCAGGCGTTCCTCGGCTCGCAGGGCGACATCTGGGACGCGCAGTGGGACATGCTGCTCGCGCTCTTGGGCGCCGCCGTCGCGCTCCCGCTCGGGGCTCGCTATCACGACCGCTCGATGGCGCGGGTGCCGCCCCCCGTTGTCGTGTGAGTAGATCCTCGAAACGCGCGAAACAAAGTCGGAAACAATTCCGACTCGTAGGGGAAACACGCTCGGGATTACCCGATCCGGACGCCTGTGCCGCGCTGACCGGCAGGCCAAATTCCGGAGGATTTTCCGATGAACAAGTGCTTGCTGGCGGTTCTTACGTTGCTCATCAGCCTGTTGAGCCCAGGTTTGGGTCTCGCGCAGAGCGCCGCCCCAGCCACCCCGCCGGCCCCCTCCCTGGCCCCCCCTCCGGCCCTTGCCGCCCCGATGCTCTCCGCCGGCGCCGCCCCTGCCGCTGCTGCCCCCGCGGCGCCGGCGCCAGCCCCCGCCGCGGCTCCGGCGCCCGCCGCCGAGCCAGCTGCCGCTGCTGCGGCCCCGGTGGACACGGCCGACCTCGCCAAGCGCGTCGCCGATCTCGAGGGCTACGTGAACAACGTCGCTCCGGCGGATCTGAAGACGACGAAGGTGCCCGGACCGGGCCCCGGCCACAACGGCTGGATGATGGTGTGCGCGGCGCTCGTGCTGTTCATGACGCTGCCGGGTCTCGCGCTCTTCTACGGCGGCCTCGTTCGTGAAAAGAACGTCTTGAGCGTCATGGCGCAGTGCTTGGGCCTCGCCGGCATCGTGACCGTGATGTGGTGGGCCTTCGGCTACAGCATGGCGTTCGCGCCGGGCAGCCCGTTCATGGGCGGGATGGACTTCGCGCTGCTCGCCGGCGTCGACGCGAAGCCGAACGGTGCCTACTCGGCTTGGGTCTCGCAGAACGTCTTCTCGATGTACCAGCTGATGTTCGCGATCATCACGCCTGCGCTCGTGGTCGGCGCGATCGCCGAGCGCATGAAGTATTCGGCAATCATGCTGTTTTTGGGGCTCTGGATGGTGGTCGTCTACTTCCCGCTCGCGCACATGGTGTGGGGCGCCGACGGCTTCATGAACGGCGTCTGGAACAAGGACGCTGGCATCAAGGCCATCGACTTCGCGGGCGGCACCGTCGTGCACATGTCCTCCGGCTGGTCGGCGCTCGTGCTCGCGATCATCGTCGGCAAGCGCAAGGGCTTCGGGACGGAAAACTTCGCGCCGCACAGCTTGGTGCTGACCATGATCGGCACCGGCATGCTGTGGGTCGGATGGTACGGCTTCAACGCCGGCAGCGCCGTGGCGGCCGATGGCGTCGCGGCCGCGGCGTTCACGAGCACCACGCTCGCCGCGGCGGTCGGCGGCCTCGCGTGGGCGGGAACGGAGTGGGTCACGCGCGGCAAGCCCACCGTGCTCGGCTTCTGCTCCGGCATCGTCGGCGGCCTGGTCGTGATCACGCCCGCGGCCGGCTTCGTCACGCCGTCGGCCGGCGTCATCATCGGCGTCCTCGCCGGCGTCGTACCGTTCCTCGCCTGCACGAAGCTCAAGAACGCGCTCGGCTACGACGACGCGCTCGATACGTTCGGCGTGCATGCCGTCGGCGGCACGCTCGGCGCGTTCGTGACCGGAATCTTCGCGACGCCCGACATCAACCCGAACCTGAACACGTTCCTCAAGGATATCGTCGGCAAGACGCTGTGGGTCGAGCAGCTCAAGGCCATGGGCCTCACGCTCGTGCTCAGCGTCGTCGGCACCATCGTGCTCGCGAACGTCGTGAAGGCGGTCGTCGGGTTGCGTCCGAGCGTCGAGAGCGAGGAGACCGGCCTCGACCTCACCGATCACGGCGAGCGCGGGTACCACACCTGAGCGGCGGCGGTTCACGGGGGCGGCACGCGCCGCCCCCCTCCGCC
>DATMCL010000487.1:0-5769 GCA_035558375.1 Polyangiaceae bacterium | reverse complement strand
GCTCTCCATGGCGCCCCAATCGAGCAGGCGATCGATGAGCTCTTGCAGGCGCGTGCTCTCCTTCGACAGCCCCTCGATGCATTTTTCCGCGGCAGCCGCATCGCCGCGCCGTAGCGCCAACGTCTCGGAAAATAGTCGGATCGACGTGAGCGGCGTCTTCAGCTCGTGCGACACCTTGGACACGAAGTCGCTCTGCAGGCGCGAGAGGTTCGCTTCGCGCCGCACGAACACCCAAACCAGCACGACCCCCGTCGCGGCGGCCCCGCTCAGCGCGAGGACCAGGATGCCCATCAGGATGTTGACCGCGGCCTCGCCGATGAAGAGCAGCACCACGCCGAGCGCGAGCAGCAAGAACGTCGGCACGACCACGAGCGCCACCAACAGGATGACGATGCGGCGGTAGCCGAGTGCCGAGGTGTCGCGGGCAGCCACGTTCTTCCGACCGATTCTGCCATCGAGCGCGCCGCCGAGCGAGTGGGCTCTCGCGCGGGGGCGAGAGCGCTAGGGCCGAGAAGCGAGCGCGAGCGCGGCGTGTGCCGTCACGTCGGTACGAAGGAACGCGTGCACGGGTGTCAGCGGGAACGCGCCGAGCGCAAGCGCGGGGTCGCGCACGTCGGGCGGGATGAACGCGAGGTGCTGGAGGCGTGCGACGAAACGGAGCGCTCGCTCGCGGGCGGCGACGACGGGCCGTTCCTTTGCGCCCGACAGCGCTTCGACGACGGCCGCCGTGAGCGCGACCTCGGGCAACGCGCGCATGCCGACGCCTCCTGCGTGGGGTCCGTCCTCGCGAACGTGCGCTGCGAGGGCACGCGCCGAGCGCACGAATGCGGCATGGTCGCCGCGGGCTCGCGCCGCCATCACCGTCCACGGCGCAAGCGGCTCGCGCTCCACCGCGTCCAGGCATGCGCGGTAGAGCGACTCCGGCGCTTCGGCACCGAGAGCGCACACGACCTGCGCCGCATGCCACGGCACGCTCGGGAGCTCGGGATGAGGCGCAAGCACGGCGAGCGGCTCGCGCACAGAGACCCCCGCGAGCACGGCGAGCGCCAGCGTCCCTAAAACGAGCGGAACCTCGCGCGGCCAGCCGTCGACCGTGCGCCCCGCGAGCGCCGACGCGATGTCGCGCGCGAGCCAGCGGCGGAGGCGCGCCGCGGCGGGACGACCAGCGGGGTGCGTCCCGAGAGCCTGCAACGCCACCGCGGCGCGGCCGTGCAGCATCGCTCCGTCGCGGCTTGGCTCGCCCGTCCGCGGGTCCAGCCCGAACGTCACGCGCCCGTCGGAGCCGACGCGCCGAGCGAGCCATCGCACCGCCGCCTCGAGCGGACTCGGGCGAGACGCTCGGCGCGGGGCCGCGCCGAGTCGCGCCACGACTGCGTCCGTCTCGAACGTGAAGAGGGCATCCGGCCAATTCGCGCGCTTCACGCCCGCCTTGTGCTCGAGCGCGCTCAAGAGCCCGGCGGCGTCGAGCTCGTGCTCGCGCGCAACGTCGGGCAAAAGCAACGCGGGCGGCGCGTCGCGGAGCGCAAGCGCGAGGCCATGCGCTCCCGGCGCGACGTGCCGCTCGGCTTGCGCGACCGGGATCGGTCGGAGTGCGAGCGGATACGCCGCCTGCGCGACGAGCTCTCCGCGCAGGCCAGGCGCGATGCCGCCAAAGCGCAGATCGCTCTCGGCGGCGAGGAACGCGCGCGACAGGCGCTCGCCGGGCGCTCCTTCGATGCTGCCCGCGCAGCCGCGGAGCACGCCCGCGGTGTACACGGAGACGATAGGCGTCGCCTTCGGCGCCACTGCGATGCGCGGCCACGCCGTGAGCTCGACTTGCCACGCGAGCAAGCGCCGAAGCGCGCGCTCGAGCGCGACGCGACCCTTCGGAGAGAGCGGATGGGCGAGTGCCGCGAGCGGAGGCGTCGAAGCGCGCGGCAACCGTGGGACCTCAGGCGCGCGAGCGAGGCCGCGGCCTGCGCGTCCAGGCGAGGGACGCCCCGAGCCCGAGGGCGTCGAGCCCCGGGAGGATCTCGTTTTCCATCGTGTCTCTGACCACGCTGCGCTGCGCTTTCGAATCCAGGATGCCGAGGGCGCGTGCCGCTGTCGAGGCGCCGCCGGGTGCGTCGCGCCCGACCCAAAATTCCTGCTCGACACGCATCACGAGCTCGCCGGCGCGATCGGCGAGTTGCTGGCGCTCGGCGAGCGACCAGCGCGGCGAGCGATGCGCCAGGTAGTACCAGCCGAGCCGCGCGTGATGAACCTCGTCGCCGAGCAGCGCGGTGAGCAGGCTCTTCGTGAGCCGGTCGCTCGCGCGCCGCAGGCACGCCGTGAGCAGCGCCGTGGCGAGCGTCTCGGACATGGCCACGCCCTGGATCATCACGAGATCGAGCTCCAACTCGCTGACGAGCGGCGCGAGCGCCAGGTCGAGGTCGTCCCCCGCGACGTCGAGCTCCGGCGACTCGCCCGCGCAGAGCCCTGCCATGCGCAAGCAGAGCTCGGCGTGCCGCGCTTCGTCGCTCGACGCTTGCGTCGCGGCATGCACGAAATCGAACGGCGCGCCCACGCGCACGAGCCCCACCGCCACCTTGGCGAAGAGCCCGACGGCCCCGTACTCGCCGCGAGCAAGACCGAGCCAGAGCTCACGCGCCAGCGCGAGCGCGGCTTTGGGGTGCCGGCTCGCGTCGAACGCGCTCCACGGCTGCGGCTTCGGAAGGCGCGCGAGCTTGCCGCGCACCGTCTGCTCGTGCCGCCGCGCGAGTGGCGTCGCGCTGAGCACCGTACCGATCCGGATGCTTTCGCGAGCCCGCTCGGGACGCTCTCGCATGCGCGCGCTCATGCGCCCCCCTTACCGCCGCCGCCCGCGCCGGATTTGCCGCCTGCGCCGGCCTTGCCGCCCGCGCCCGACACACCGCCCGCGCCCGCCTTTCCGGCTTGCCCCGCGCCGCCAAAGCCGCCGCCTGCCACGGAGAACGTGCCGCCGAGGCCGGCTGCGACACCGAAGAGTCCACCGAAGCCACCAGCGGCGACGCTGAGTGTGCCGCCACGACCGAAGCCGCCGAAGCCGGCGAACGCGACACCGCCACCAAACCCGCCGAGGGCCACGCCCGCGAGCGTCCCACCGCCGCCCGCACGGCCGCTGCCACCCGCGCGTCCGGATGAGCCGCCTTCGCTCCGCCCGGCTGAGCCCGAGCCACCCGCCGTTCCTCCCTGAAACCCGCCGCCCGCGACCGAGAGCGTGCCGCCGAACCCGCCGAACGCCACGCCGGCGAGCGTCCCACCGCCACCGCCCCGGCCGCTGCTGCTGCCGCCTTTGCCGGCGTTCGTCGCGCTACCGGCGTGCGCGGCCGCGCCGTCGTCGTCGCCCTCGGGCGAGCTGCACGCCGTGATGATCGAAGGCACGACGCTCGCGACCGCGGTCGCGAACACCACGTTGGGAACGATGCGAGGCTTTCGGCGTGGGGTCGTTCGGCGTTTTCGGGGCATGCGGCACACTCCTCGAGCTGTGCATGGCCAAAGCAACACACATGCCACCACAAGCACCCAGCGAACCTACGGAAATGATTACGCTCCGCGCCGCTCCCCTGGTGTGCCACTGTGCCAGCCGAGGCCACCCGCCGTCGATTAAAGGTCTTTTCGCAGCGCTTCGACGTGACGCTCCCAATTGCGCCCGTCGAACGAGCGCACGGGGAGCACAGCGATGTCGACGCCTGCGAGGCAGCGCAGGTTCACGTCGATCTTGTCGGGGTGCGAGCGCGGCACGTAGAACGGGTGCACCCCGCAGCGGTTACAGAAGGTGTGCTGCGCGATGCCCGTATTGAACGTGTACGTCGTGAGCGCGTCACGTTCCGTCAAAAGCTCGAACCGCTCCGGGGGAACGATGAAGTGCAGGAAGCCCTTCTTGTCGCAGATGGAGCAGTTGCAGACGACGACGTGATCGATCGGGCCCCGCACGCGAAACCGGACGCTCCCGCAGTGGCAGCCGCCAAGGACCCAGTCGCTCATGCGACTGGGTCATAGCGGAACGACGACCCTAGCGCACGGACGGCATGCAGCAGCCGAGCTGGCAGTACATGCCCGCGCCGCAGCTGGGCAGCTCCGTACCGCAGACCTGCTGGCCACCGTCGCACGTGTAGCGGGGAGGCGGGGGCACGTCGGTACCACCGGTACCGCCCGTACTGTTCGTGCCGCCGGTGCTCGGCGAGCCGCCCGTTCCGGAGCTGCCGCCCGCACCGTCGCCACCCGTGCCGCCGCTGCCCGTGGGCGGCGGGGGCTGGCAGCTCTCGGGGAGATCGGCTTCCGTCTTGCCGGGGCAGAGCTCGCACTCGCCGCACGGGTTATCGCACGCGACGCTCTTCTGACAGCGCGGGCACGCGTCCTCGTCGTCGAGCTTGTCGAGCGAGCACGTCGAGGTCTCGAAGATGTCAACGCTCGAGCCGTCGGCGGCCTGCACGGTGCAGCAGCCGAAGCAATCGCAGCCGTTCGGCGTGAGCCTCGCGCAGTAGTCGATGCAATTCTGCGCCAGCTCGCACGCGGGGTCGTCGGCAGCGATGTCACCCGTCAAGCACGAGGTCGAGTAACGGCAGCCGTCGTCGCCGCCGCCCGAGTTGCCGTCGAAGAAGCAGTCTTGCCACTTCGGATCCTTGTTGTCGCCGGGGATGCCCGTCGCGTACGAGCCCTCGTCTTGATCGGTGGGACCCGTGCACTCGGGATCGAGACCGTCGACCAAGCCGTCGCCGTCATCGTCGAGGCCGTTGTCGCATGCGGTCGTGCCGGTCGTGGTGGTGCCAGCCGTCGCGCCGCTGCCGGCCGTCGCGCTCGAGCCACCCGAGGCCGTCGAGCCACTGGTCGCGCCGTCGCCGCCCGAGGACGTCGTACCGCCCGTGTCGGTGTTGCCCTCGCCGCCAGCCGACGTGCCGCTACCGCCGACGCCAGTGCTGCCGCTCTTGCCGCTCTTGCCGCTCGAGCCACTCGACCCGCTCGAGGCGCCGCTGCCCGTCGTACCGCCTGAGCCTTGATCGCCGGCGTCGCCCAGGGTCCCGGCTTTGGCAGCCGTTCCGCCGTGCGAGCCCGCATCGCCGCCGCTACCGCAGGCGACTCCGAGGGCCGACGCGGACACCAGCCCCAAGAACAGCCAAAAACCTCCCGTCGACCGCGAGCGAAGCGCAGCGGAGCGCGTCGAGGGCAAAAAAGCGGGGCGACCTGAGTGAATGTAGGGAGCTGAGCGCTTCATCGTTCTGGGTCAGTGGCAGGCCCCGTCCGAAATTATTGACCGTGTCGCGCACGCAGAACTGCCAAGTCGTGCACGCCCGTTGTGCATGTCACTTCTCGGGGTGATCGACTGGTGCACTCCCCTCCTCTTGCGTGCATGTGAGTGACGTGGCGGCAGTGTAGGACGCGAAATTCCCTGAAAAAATGGCTTCCAAATGCCAGCAGCTCGTGTACCTTGGATGTTGGAGGAGTCATGACCAAAGTACGGAAGCTGGGTTTGGTGTCTCTGAGTAGTCTGATGATGGCGTGTGGTGCAGGGGCAGAAACGGGAACTGCCGGGCCCGTGGGCGAGTCGGACGACTCGATCATTCGAGCCACATCGGAAACGGGTAAGGACCAGGTCGTCATGGTCTACGCCATCCAGATCGCCGGTGGCCGGCTCCAGCCCGAGATTTGCTCGGGCACGTACACCGCATCCCGCGTGGTGATCACGGCGGCCCACTGCGTCCAGAGCATCTGGAACAACCAGCTCTTCGTCTACTTCGGCGACGACGCCGAGACGGACTTCGACGAGTTCAC
>DATMCL010000486.1:0-17105 GCA_035558375.1 Polyangiaceae bacterium | reverse complement strand
GGGGGGGGGGGGGGGGGGGTGCTGGTCGAGGTGGGCGCCGGGGGCGGTGTCGGCGTGAGGGGCGGTGGTGCCGACGTGCTGCCCGTGCTCGTCGGGGCGGTGTGCGGAGGCTCGGGGCCCAGAGCGGTCGTGCCGGGGTCCGGTTGCGAGCACGCTGCGGCGACTGCGCCGATGGCCAAAGAGGAGAGAACGAGTGTGGACGTTCGCATGCTTAGCCTCCGGGCTTCACGGTCAAAGGATCGGGCTCGAACAGGCTCTGCCGCAGCGTGTCGGCGAGCGCGGCGAGCTCCGCGGGCAGCGGCGCGTAGTACTCGCTCGGGATCGACAGCGCGTGCACGTAGCCGTCGAGCTCGGTCTGCGCCGGGCTGTCCCAGGAGCACACCGCGAACTGATTGAGCCCTTCCGGCGCGATGCCCGGCGGCATATCGCGGGTGTCGGTCATGAAACGCTCGATCAGCTCGGCATCGGCCTCGATCTGGGCGCGGATCTCTGCGGTCCCGAGTGACCACTCCTCGACCATCGCTTCGTTGCCGACGATGAACTCGCGGTAGCCGCCGCTGCATTCCTGGAAGGAGCCGTTGCCGGTGATGTCTCGCTTGTAGAAGTAGACCGCGCCGATGCGCTCGCTGTGGGCGACGGCGTCGGCGATCGGCACGAGATTGTTGTCGAGATCGATGACGGCGATGCCGACGCGATCGCTCACCACGACGATCCAGGCGTCGGGCTTGAGTACGATGCGCAGGAGCTGGTCGCCGTAGTCCTCGCCGGGCCAGCCCATGCGCGTGGCCCACGCGTTCGGCCAGGCGTAGCGAACCTTCGTGAAAAGCTCCTGGCTCAGCTTGGTGAGCAGCTGGTTCTCGGGGGCGCTACCGCGCGCCGCGAGCTCGTCGATGGACGTGAACGCGTAGCCGCGCCCGAGTCCCGGCGTCTCCGTGCGCGTGAGCAGCACGTGATCTTGCCGCAGCTCGGCGGCCTGCTCGGCCGTCGTCCACGAGTAGAGGACGCGGTGCGCCGGAGCGGCGTTCCACACGATCTGCTCGCAGAAGACGCCGACGTCCGCGTTGGCGGCGGCGCAGCTCCCGGCCTGAGCAATGCCTGGCGAAACGAGCCCGCTTTCGGCGCTCAAGTAGGGCGTCGCGCCGCCCGTGCCGCCAGTGCCGCCCGTGCCGGGGCTGACAGAGCCGCCGTCGACGCCGCCCGTGCCCGAGGTGCCCCCGTCGATGGTGAAGGTGCCGCCAGTCCCGCCCGCACCACCTGTACCGCCTGTGCCGCCGCGACCCGTGCCGCCCCTCGCAGCGCTCGCCCCCACGCCGGCGCCGCCCCTCGCGTCGACCTCGCCCTCGGGGGCGGAGCTACAAGCCGCGAAGGCGAGCGCGCCGAGGGTGACCGTGCAAACGGCGACCGCGCGCCCGGGCCGTTCGACGGTGATTGATCTCCAAAGCGCCATTAAGCCGAACCCTCAGTGTACGCCTCGGTGGCGCGAGGGTGTGAGAACGGCTCGAACGACGCAGCGCGTCGGATTCGCGCGTTCAGGGCCCTGGGGGGAGGCCCATACAGGTGGACTCGTTCGCCCAAGCAGGATCCGCGCACTTACCCTCGATGCACTGGAACGCATGGAAGCAGCTGCCGCACGGGTCGCCGAGCTCGCCCACCTTCTCGCACGTCGTGTTGCACTCGGCGTGCGAGCCGCAGGCGTCCCACGACGCGGTGTCGCACTGGGCACCGAGGGCAAGGAGCGCTTTGCAGACGGGCGTGGTCTCGTTGCTGTCGCAGAAGAAGCCTTCGTCCTCGAAGCAGAGGGCGAGATCTTCCGGCGTTGCGATCCCCTGTGCCGAGTTCGAGCAATTCTCACCCGCGCGGCAGGTGCCATAGCAGGGCTCGTTGAGCTTGGCGTGCGGGATCTTGGCGCAGGTGCCGACCGGATGCGCGCCGGAGGTATCCGTGATGAGGCAGCTCATCGCGTCCGTCGAGCGGTCGCAGTCGTAGCCGCCGCTGCACGGGTCGCCGGCTTTCTGATGGCCGATGAAGACGCCGGTGCACGCCGCGACGATGGCGTTCAGATTGCACTGGTCGGTGCTGCTCGAGTACGCGGCCTTGCAACGAGCGAGCGCCGCGGAGTCGATCGTGACGTGCCCCGACATGATGCCGTACACGCCATCCTGCGACGCGTCGTACATCGTTTCGCAGTCGTCGAGCATGCTGGGGATGCCCATCGTCATGCAGCAGGTCGCGGCGGCGCTGCACGCCGTCGCCACCACGTCGTGAAGATCCTCGAGTGCGCCGGAGTCGCCTCCACCTTCGGAGGCGCCGGCGTCGCCCGTCATGCCGCTCGTGCCGCCGCGCCCTCCGCTCTGCCCGGCGCTTCCGCCCTGTCCGGCGCCGCCGCCCTTGCCGGAGCTGGAGCCGCCGGTGCCGCCGCCGGCCGTGCTCCCCGCGCTGCCGCCCTTGCCGGCCGACACGTTCCCGCCGCTGCCGCCGCTGCCGCTGCTGCCGCCCTTCGCGTCGGTGCCGGCGCGTCCGGCGGGCGGCTCGTCACCGCCCTTGCCCGCCGAGGGGTGCCCCGCCGTCGCGCCGCCCTTGCCCACGTTCGGCACGTCGTGCGTGTCGTCGCCTTTACTCTCACCGCACGCGACGCCAATCAGCGCCACCAACGCGGCACTCGACCACCCGATTCTGGAACGAAGCATGCGAGGTCACCTCCACCTAAGGGACCCCATTCTATCACGCCTTGCTCAAGGGCATTAATCGCAGCCGATGCGCATGTCGTCGAAGGCCACGTCGTCGATCCACGCGGTGAACCCGGGCGATGCGCTCTGGTAGTTGATCCATCCGACGCGGATCTCGTCGAACACGTTCGGAATATCGGAGTCGTCGTAGTTGCCCGCGCCGTGCTCGAAGCCGAGGATCTTGGCGCCGTCCAGGTAGAGCTCGTAGCTCTGGTTGGAGGCTTGAATGTGGTACTCGGCGCAGTGCCACTTCGCGTCGAACGTGTAGTCGTAGTTCGTCTCGGTGCCGAACTCGCTGCTGCCGATGATCTGCACGTTGAAGATGAAGTTGTGCCGTCCGCCGACGTCGGGCGTGTTCTTGGCTTGCTTGATGGTGTCGATCGGCCGGTAATCGGAGTTGCCGTTCTGCGGCCCGTCGCCGGTGAGCGAGACCATCGTCGAGTGCACGAACGCGTCGGGCACGGGCGTCTCGACCTTGTAGTAGATGCGTCCCCAATGCGCGCTGCCGAGCACGGCGGCATCGTGATAGATGCGCCGCTCGGAATTCGCCGCCGCCCCGAGCCGCAGCGCGCGCGCGCCCCCGTGCTTGTCCTCGTCCGAGACCGCGGCGAGATCGCCGTGCCGCGTCCAGCCGCTCGGCACGCTCCCGACGTTCGTGCTCTCGAAATCCTCGCAGATGAGCAAATCGCGGCCCGCGCACCCGCCCGTCGTGCCCGGAGTGCCCCCGTCGCCCATACCGCCATCGCTCGCACCCGCAGTGCCGCTCCCCGTGCCTCCGCTCGTCGCACCTCCGCTCGTCGCGCCGCCACCACCGCCACGTCCCGCGGTCGCGCCCGCAGTGCCGCTGCTCGTGCCCCCGCTCGTTGGGCTGCCCGCCGCGCCACCCGTTGTGGACGCACCCCCACTCGCCGCACTGCTTCCCGCCGCACCGCCCGCACCCGCGCCGCTCTTTCCGGCGCTAGCCCCACCGCCCCCCGCGCGCCCGGCACTCGTCCCGCTGCTCCCCGCCGTACCACCCGCACCCGCGCCGCTCTTTCCCGCGCTGCTCTTGCCTGCGCCGCCATCCTCTAACGAAGCTCCATCCGTGCACGCCGCGACCCCTGCGATCGCAGGCGCCACCGCGATAAACACTGCCTTTACGACACGCGCTCGACGGCTCGTCAGCTCCATGGAGGGTGACGTCCCGCGACCCCCCTCAAACGGCTCAGCGCCGCGGTTCGACGAGCCGCTTTGAAACCGCGCCTGCCGGTTCTTCCCCCGGCTGTGCGCTCCTTCCGCGACATTGAGCGGAATACTCACGAGCGCCCTCTCCATCTGGTCCCCCAGCGTCGCGCTCCGCGCGCGTCACCGCACGTCTTCTCCGTGACGCGCGTCTCGCCCATTCCCCCCAGTGCGCGAGCACGGCCCCCCGCGCCCCGCCGCCGACCTCAAAAAAATTCCGTCATTCTGCCCGCAGCTCTGCCCCTAGCTCTGCCCCTCACTCTGCCCCTAGCTCTCACGCTTCCGCCAGGGCACCATGTTGAAAGTCATGTCACTCCCTGATCTCGGATCGCAGGCTGGCCGGTCGTGGCTCGTTGCGCTCGCGCTGCTCGTGGCGGGCTTCAGTGTGACGCCACCGGCCTTGGCTGAAACCCCAACGCCCGCGGAAACCGCGAAGGCGAAGAAGCAGATCGACAAGGGGCAGGCGCTCTACAAGAAAGGCAAGCTCGATGAAGCGTACGCGGCCTTCTCGGCGGCGCACGACATCGTTCCCGAGCCGAAAGCGACCCTGATGATGGCGCGCATCCAGCGCGACCGCGGCGAGCTCCTGAAAGCGCACGACACGTATCAGACCGCGCTGAAGGAAGCTCAGGATGCCGAAGCGCAGGGCCAGTCGAAGCGCGCGACGGCGGACGAGATCCAGCGCGAGCTCCGCGAGCTCGGTAACGTCCTCGGGTGGCTCACCATCGAGATCCCGCACGCGCCCTCGGGCACGCGCGTGTCGCTCGACGGGCGTGACGTGACCGCGCAGCTCGGCTCGCCCATTCGCGTCGAGCCCGGACCGATCGTCGTCGAGGCAAAGGCACCCGGTGGTCTCGCGAAGGAGCAGAAGGTCACCGTGAAGGCGGGCGAGACGGCGAACGTCGAGATCACGTTCGCGGCGTGGAGCGACAGCGACGCCGCGCTCGCCGAGGACCCCGAGCAGAAGCCCGCCGAGCGCGAGGAACAGGACGACGACGCGAAAGAGTCGTCGGGGGGAAGCCGCACGCCGGCCTACATTGCGGCGGGCGTCGGCGTCGTTGGTCTCGCGACGTTCGGTGTGTTCGGCCTGCTCGCGAACGCCAAGTACAACGAGCTCATCGATAAGTGCCCCGACAGCCACTGTCCCGCGGACCTGGAAGACACGAAAAAAGCCGGCAAAACCTTTCAGGCAATCGGTAACATCGGGCTCATCGTGGGTGCGGCCGGCGCTGCCACCGCCGTGACCCTGTTCATCGTCGGCAAACCCTCGAAGCCTGCGAGCTCGGCGCGGGCGGTCCCGGCGAAGGTCTCGCTCGGGCTCGGCACCGTGCAGCTCAGCGGGAGCTTCCAATGAGGATCGCGCGTCCGCTCGGTACGCTCGGGTTCGTGTTCTTCCTCGCGGGGTCGTGCACGGCCGACTTCGATCAGTTCGACTTCGGCGGCACGCCGAGCAACGGCGCGAAGCCCGCAACGGGCGGGAGCACGTCGCCGACCGTGGGAGGCACCGGCGGCACGACTCCAGGCGCTGGAACGGGCGGTCGCGGCGGGCGCGGTGGCAGTGCGAACGGCGGCGGGAGTGGCGAGGGCGCGACGGGCGGCTCGAATGGTGGCACCACGGGTGGCACGACCGGCGGCATCGTTGGAATGGGTGGCGACGGAGCGACGGGCGACACCGGCGGCGAGCCCCCGCAAGGCGGAGGTGGCTCCGGAGCGACAGGCGGCACCACGGCGGGCACCGGCGGGACCGGCCCGGCGGGCGCTGCAGGCGCCGCGGGCTGCCCCGTGGATCAACAAGACTGCGACGGCAGCTGCGTGCCGCTGACAGCGCTCGATCACTGCGGAAGCTGCACGAACGTGTGCACGGCGGGCTTTGCTTGCGGCGGGGCCGGCTGCGTTTGCGACGCGGACGCCGATTGCGCCGCGCCCGTCACTGGATCCGGTGGAGCCGGCGGTGAGAGCGCGGGTGGCGCGGCGGGCGACGCGGGTGCCTCGGGCGTCGCGGTCACGGCCCAGTGCATTTCGGGCCGCTGCTCGTGCAATGCGACCGAATGCGCTGAAAACCAGCGCTGTCAGGCGAACGGCAGCTGCGGCTGACGAACGCGGGGTGACCCGCCGCGAAGATCCCGGGCCCATTGCGGGCATTACCGAGGCGGTGTTCGGGAAAGAGCGCGCGTCCAGGCCGGGGGAGGGCTTCAGCCGTCGCATCTTCCTGCGGGGTGCGGCCGGCGCGGCCCTCGCGACGCCGTTCCTGAGCTCGCTCAACGAGGTGCGGGGACAGAGCACGGCGACGCCCCGCCGCCTGGTCGTGTTCTACACGCACAACGGCTGCATCACCGACAAGTGGTGGCCCGCGCTCGAAGACGGTCCGCTCACCGCGGACACGCTTGCGAGCACGACGCTCGCCCCGCTCGGCCGCTACTACCAGAAGCTGCTTTTGCCGCGCGGCTTTCGCTCGATGAACATGTACGCGCAAGGTCAGACCATCGACCCCCACGATCAGGCGATGGGGTCGAAGCTCACCTGCGCGACGATCAACGGCAGCGGCGATCGCTATGCGACGGCGCCCTCGCTCGATCACGTCATCGCCAAGCAGATCAACTCGGGTGGGGGCGCTCCGCTCGTGCTCGGCGTCGGCGCCCCGAGCTCGAGCATTAAGGACGTGATCTCGTTCTCGGCGGCGAACACGCCGTTCCCGGCGATCACCAATCCCCAGACCGTTTTCAAGCAGCTCACCGGCCTCGCGGGCTCGCCGGAGACGGACCATCGCGTCGCCCGGGGCGAAAGCATCATCGACCTCGTGCGCGGGGATCTCTCGCGCTACCAGCGGCTCAAGATGAGCCAAGCCGATCAGAGCCACATCCAAGATTGGCTCGATTTGCTGCGGGACACCGAGATCGGCGTCAACGGCTCGTGCTCGATGGTGACGTCAACCGAGCTCGGTATCACGGAAGAGACGGTGTCGCGCGCCAGCACGCCCGGGCCATTTTCGGGCGGCGCGACGCCGGAAGAAGTCGCTCAGTCGAAGCAGAATCTGGCGACGTCGTTCACGCAGGGCGGCGACATGATGATGAATCTCATGGCGCTCAGCATGCTGTGCGACTCGAACCGCGTCTTCCTGCTCACCTTCCCGGGCTACGTCGTCTTCGATTGGGACGGCATCCAGCACACGCACGATCATTCGGGGCTCTCGCACCGAACGGGGGACAGCAGCATCGGTGGCTGCGCGCTCGACCACGCCCTCGACATGCTGTTCGAGATCGACACCTGGTACGCGAACAAGTTCGCGCGCATGGTGGGGCTCTTCGACAGCGTGAGCGAAGGCGGCGGCACGTTGCTCGACAACACGGCGACGCTGTGGCTGCCCGAGCTCTCCGACGGCATGGCCCACAACCTGAACAACCTGCCGATCCTGATCGCCGGCAGCGCGGGTGGCTATTTGAAGCAAGGCGTCGCGGTGAACGTCGAGGGCACGCCGATCGGCCTCGGCGGCAGCTCGCACAGCTGCGACGAGGGCGCCACGATCGCGAGCGCGGGCTCGACGGGCGGCAACGTCCCTATCAACAAGCTCTACGTCACGCTGATGAACGCTCTCGGCTGCACGGCCGACGACGGCGGCAAGGTGACCGAGTTCGGCGTCTTCGACGGGATGAACGCCGCCCCCGGCATCGCCAATCCGGGCGAAAGCTCGGGCCTGGTCGCCGGCTGAGCCCCGGCGTTTTCGGCGGCCGTGACGCGTGCGGGTTGCATGCCCGCCGAATTGGGCCAGCATCTGGAACCGGTTCCCGTTCGCGGAGCCCCGTCCCCATTTGCTTCACTGAGCCCTCTCGATGCTGCCTCGCCTCGCATTCGTCGCCGTTCTCGCCACCACCCTTCTCGTCCCCGCCCTGGCTGCCGCTGCCGACACGGACATCCGGCTGAGCTCGATCGGCTTCTTGCCGCTCCGAGCGAAGCGCGCCTCCGTCGTGTTGCCCGCCACCACCTTCAACGTCGTTCGCGACGCCGACGGCACGTCCGCGTTGACCGGCGCGCTGACGGGCCCCGTGACCGACCCCGACACGAACGAGAGCGTGCTGGTCGCCGACTTCAGCATGCTGACCGAGCCGGGCACCTACCATCTCGAGGTGGACGGCGTCGGACGCTCGGTGAGCTTTCCGATCGACGCAGACGTGTATCGGAGCGCGTTCGTGACGTCGATGCTCGGCTTCTACGGCTGGCGTTGCGGCACCGAGGTCTCGTTCGATTACGGCGGCACGCACTTCGGCTACCCCGCTTGCCACCTGCAAGACGCGCAGACGACGCCGCTCGGCGGAACGGGTGTGCGCGACGGCATCGGTGGCTGGCACGACGCCGGCGATTTCGGGAAATACACCGTCAATTCGGCGTTCTCCGTGGGCATGCTGCTCGCTGCTTGGGAGGACTACCAAGCGGCGCTCGAGCCCGTGTCGCTCGCCATCCCCGAGGCCGGCGGCGCACTCCCCGACTTCCTCGACGAGGTGAAGTGGGAGGTGAGCTGGATCCTCAAGATGCAGTACTCGCCCACCGACGGGCGCGTCTCGCACAAGATCACCGAGGCCTCGCACCCCGGCTTCATCATGCCGCAGTCGGACACCGCCGTGCGCTCGTTCGTCCCGTACGGTACGGCGGCGACGGCGGACTTCGTGGCGTCCCTCGCGAAAGCGTCGCGCGCGTATCGTCCCTACGATCCGGCGTTTGCGGACCAGTGCCTCAACGCGGCACGCGTCTCCTACGACTACCTGGTCGCGAACCCCGCCAACGTCGCCGCCAACGAGACGGGCTTCATCGGCACGCAGTACTCGAGCGCGGACGACGACGAGCGCCTGTGGGCCGCTGCGGAGATGTGGGCGGCCACGGGTGATGCGGCGGCCCTCGCCGATTTCGAGACGCGAGCGCGCGCGCTCGTCGACTGGGTGAGCCTCGATTTCGATTGGTCCAACGTCAAAAACCTCGGGATTTTCAGCTATCTCGGCTCCGAGCTGCCTGGGCGTGACGACGCTCTCGTGCGGAACTTCAAGACGGCGCTCGGCCTGGCCGCGGATACGCTCGTCATGAACCAGCGGCGCGGCGGCTACGGGCGCGCGCTCACCAACTACTACTGGGGCGTGAACGGCTCGATCGCGCGCACGTGCATGCTGCTCCACAACGCGTACCGCTTCGTGCCGAGCTCGGATTACGTCGATGCCTGCTCCGAGCAGCTGGGGTTCCTCTTTGGGCGGAACCCGTTCGATCGCTCGTTCGTGACAGGCCTTGGCCTGAACCCGCCGGTTCATCCGCACCATCGTCCCTCCGCCGCCGACGGGCTCGACCCGCCGTATCCCGGGTTGCTCGTGGGTGGCGGCTGGGTCTACCGGCAGATCGCGGGGCCGCCCGTGATTGCGGCGTGCACGCTCCCCGCAGGTCTCTGCTGGTCCGACGATCAAGCCAACTACGAGACAAACGAGGTAGCCATCAACTGGAATGCCGCGCTCGTGTACGCGCTCGCGAGCTTCGTGGGCGGGGGCCCGCAGGTGGCGTCGGGGAGCGGCACCGGCGCTGCTGGAAATGCGGGCAATGGTGCGGGTGGAGCGCCCGTGAATGCCGCGGGCGGTATGGGCGGCACCGAGTCCGATGACCGCGAGTCGCGCCACTCGAAGGCGGGCTGCGGGTGCTCCGTGGGCGACACGCGAGCTCGGGGATGGGCGTGGCTGGGTAGCTTGGGGATAGCAGCGCTTCTCGGTCGCAGGAGAGCCCGTATTCCGGAATGACTGAAACCGAGGCCCGCTATATGCGGCCTCGCGGCGATGATGCGAGTTTTGGCAGGTGCAGGTTGCCTGCGGTTACTGACCTACTGATGGGTTCCGAATCGGACGACATCGACGCCGGTTGGGACGAGGTACCGGCAAGCGCCGTGGGGCCGAGCGCCGCCGCGCGGACCGCGCCCTCGCCTGCGTCCGCTCCTCCCGTCGCGTCGGGCGTCCCGGTGACACCCGCGGAAGCGTTTGAGCCGTTCCCGCTCGTGTCGCGGCGGCCTGGCTCGTACGTCTCGAGCGAGTCGCTGAGCCCGAGCGAGGTAACGACGCCGCCCCCGAGCGTGCAGCACAGTGCCGTCTCGCGCTACGCGCCGATCGCCGTCATCGTCGCGCTGGCCGCGGCGAGCATCGTATGGGTCGGTCGCACGCCGAACCTCACGCCCGCACACCCCGTCGCGGCGGCGCAGCCCGTGAGCGAGTCCGTCCCACGCGCCCCCGCCGAAGCGCCGCCTGCCCCCGCACCCGAGGCGCCTGCCGCACCGGTCGCTGCCGCGCCGAAACCGATTACCGAGAACGAGCGCCTCGAGATCGAACCGTTGGTGCTGGAAGCCCCGAACAGGGGCGGGGTCACCGTGCGCAGCATTCCCGAGGGTGCGATCTTCTTCGAGGCAGGCAAGCGTCTCGGCACCGGCACCATCCACGTGAACGTCCTGCACGACGGGAAGGTGCAGCTGACGGCGCTGCTGAACGGCTACCAGCCGTTGAACTTCAAGATCGACGGCTCGCGCGACGCCGTCACGGTGCGACTCACGCCCGTCGGGGAGCCGGCGCAGCCGGCCACGGAGAGCCCTTCCGCGCCTGCCAGCGCGCCTGTCGTGCCCCAGTGACGCTCAGCCGTCGGCGCAAATGCAGATGCCGTCGATGAAGCTCGTCACGTAGCCTGCGTTGACGCAGCAAATGCCGCAGTCGGCGGGGCTATCACCGTGTGGCGGGCAGACCTCTTCATTGGTGTGGGCGTGACAGGAGCAGCTCGCCTCCGCTTCCGAGTCGAAGCTCACGCGCCGGAAGCCCGCGTCGCTGCAGCAGGCAACGCACGCGTCACTGTCCGGCTCTTCGTTGCAGACGCTCCCGTCCGCAATCTCGCTCGCACACGCGCAGCTGCCTTGGAAGAAGCCGGCGTTGACGAGATCCACCCCGGCACAGCACAGGATGCAGGCGCCTCGCGCGTTGGCCGAGCCGTCGTCGCTGACCCGGCTGCAGGAGGTCAGATCGACGGACGGGGCAGGGCTCAGCGTGAGGCTCGCGCCGGCAGCGCCTGCGTTCACGGGGATCATTGCGCCGGCCGAACCTCCCGCCCCCGCCCCAAAAGGGAGCCCGCCTTTGCCCCCTGGCTCGCCCGCGCCGCCCGTTCCCGCCTGCTCGCCCGCGCCGCCCGTTCCCGCCTGTCCGCCGGAGCCCGCGGCCATCAATTGGCGGCCGTTGCCGCCTGCCGGTGGATCCGGGCGGTCGCTGCAACCGGTCGTGAAGAGCATGACGACGGCCAAGCTCGCGACGTTCCGCATCCGCGCGAATCCTAGCAGAGCCCGCGGGGCGCCGTCCGCAACGTCGCAATCGCACGCGATGGTGTCGATGTAGGCATCTCGCGCACTGTGACACTGTCGCAGGGGACCCTGATCGAAACGCCAGCCTCCGCCGCTCTCACAAGCTGAGAGATGCGGGAATTTTGGGCCGTTGCTCTTGGCACCGCGTATGCACAAGTTGGAGCCGGAGCCGACGGAATGAACTACGCCATCACGACCGGTAACGCGACGCTCGACGCTTGGGTGACGGAAACGGCGGCGCTCTGCGAGCCCGAAACCATCGTCGTGTGCGACGGGAGTGAGGGCGAGCGGGCCGAGCTCGTCGAGCGCATGCTCGCGAGCGGAACGCTCGTCGCGCTCAACCCCGCCAAGCGTCCGAACAGCTACCTCTGCCGCTCCGACGCCCGCGACGTCGCGCGGGTCGAGAGCCGGACGTTCATCTGCTCGCGCGAGGAGTCCGACGCGGGCCCGACGAACCGCTGGCAGGATCCGGCCGTGATGCGCGCCTCGCTCCTGCGGCTTTTCCGCGGCTCGATGCGCGGCCGCACGCTCTACGTCGTGCCCTTCAGCATGGGGCCCGTGGGCTCGCCGCTCGCGCGCATCGGGGTCGAGCTCACGGACTCGCCGTACGTGGCGCTCAGCATGCGGATCATGACGCGCATGGGTGCGCCCGTGCTCGCGGCGCTCGGCGAGCGCGGCGACTTCGTGCGTTGCCTGCACTCGGTGGGTGCGCCCCTCGCCGCGGGCCAGGCCGACGTCCCGTGGCCCTGCAACCCGGACCGCACCGCCATCGCGCACTTTCCGGAAGAGCGCAGCGTGTGGTCGTTCGGCAGCGGCTACGGCGGCAATGCCCTGCTCGGCAAGAAATGCTTCGCGCTGCGGCTCGCGTCCGTGATGGCGCGCGACGAGGGCTGGCTTGCCGAGCACATGGCGCTCTTGGGCGTCGAAGCGCCCACCGGAGAGCGGAGCTACGTCGCGGCTGCGTTCCCGAGCGCCTGCGGGAAGACGAACTTTGCGATGCTGGTCGTTCCGCATGCTCTCGCGGGGTGGAAGGTGACGACGCTCGGGGACGACATCGCTTGGCTCAGGCGCGGTGCCGACGGGCGCCTCTACGCGATCAACCCGGAAAACGGCATGTTCGGCGTCGCGCCCGGCACGAGCGAGCGCTCGAATCCGAGCGCGATGCAGGCGATCGCCGCCGATACGATTTTCACGAACGTCGCGCTCACCGACGACGGCGACGTCTGGTGGGAGGGCATGACCGACGAGGCCCCCGAGCACCTGATCGACTGGCGCGGGCGCGACTGGACTCCCCGCTCCGGCACCCCGGCTGCGCACCCGAACGCCCGCTTCACGACGCCCCTCGAGCGCTGCCCCGCGCTCGATCCGGCTTGGGACGACGTGAAGGGCGTCCCGATCGATGCGTTCGTGTTCGGCGGGCGCATGAGCCACGACATGCCTCTGGTGTTCCAGACGCAGAGCTGGGAGCACGGCGTGTACGCCGCCGCCACCATGGGCTCCGAAGCGACGGCGGCCGCGGAGAGCAATCTGCCGGCGGTGCGCCGCGATCCGATGGCGATGCTGCCGTTCTGCGGTTACCACATGGCCGACTATTTCGCGCATTGGCTCGAGATGGGGAGCACGCTTCACGAGCCGCCGCCCATCTTCCGCGTGAACTGGTTCCGCCGCGACGAGGCCGGAAAGCTCCTCTGGCCGGGCTTCGGCGAGAATGCGCGCGTGCTTGCGTGGATCGTCGAGCGCGCACACGGGCGGGCGTCCGCTGCGGAATCTCCGTACGGTTACGTGCCGCGCTACCGCGATCTGAACCTGCGTGGTCTCGAGCTCTCCGAGGGCGACTTCGAGCATCTCATGCGCATCGAGACCGAGCGGGCGCTCGCCGAGATCGACTCACACGACACGCTGCTCGAGCCGCTCATGAGCCGGCTCCCGCGCGAGCTGCTCCACGAGCGCTATCTCCTGCGCGAGCGTCTCTACCGCGCGGGCGAGCTGTCGTCGGGTCCGATTCACGAGGTCCCGCTGCTGATCGAGACCAGCGCGGCGTGAGCGGCTCTGAGCGCCGCGCTCATGGGCACGGGCCGAAGCTCGGAGCGGTCGTGCCCACGAGCCAGTTCGCCGCGCACTGGCGCGCGTCGTAGCCGGTCGTCGTGTGGACCGCGTCGAGCAGATCCTCGAAGCGCGCGGATTTGCCCTGAAAAGCGCCGTAGAATTGGCGGAGCGCATCCTCGAGCAGGCTCGTTCCCACGCGCGCTTCGAGCGCCCGATAGAAGAGAGCACCGCGCGCGTACGTCTGCTCCGAATAGACGCTGCTCGCGAGCACGTCGATCTCGTCGCAGGTGCTCTGCCAGACGGGACCGGTCGTCGCCACGCTCGCCTCGTCCTCGTAGTTCGTCCAAGCAGCGTTGGCGGCCTCCGTCTCGCCGAGCGCTTCGAGCACGTGAACCGAAAGGTAGCTCGCCGTTCCCTCGGAGAGCACGAGGTCCTCCCAGCAGTGGATGCGGACACCGTCCCCGAACCAACCATGGGCCGCTTCGTGCAGGTGCGTCAGCGGCTCGGCCATCGACACCGCCGCGATGTGCCAGAGCGGATGGTGCTCCATGCCTCCGTAGCTGCCGCTCGGCCATTCGACGGCCACGGAGCCCACGCTGGAGCCGAAGAGATACGGGCCGAGGTGATCTTCGTACCACTCGAAAGCGTCGCGGAGCCGTGCCGTTCCGGTGTGCGCATCGTCGCGCGCGCCGAGCTCCCCCCTGAAGTAGTAGACGCTCAGATTCGTCCCGGCCCGCGTCGTGCCTAGCGTGTCTTGGACGTAGTCGCCCTCCACCCACGCGGCCACGTACGAAGGCACTTCCGACGCGATCTTGGGGGGGTAGACGACGCTCCTTTCGCCCGCGACACGCAGCTCGAACGTGGTGCCGTCGGACGGCGCCGAGTGGCACGGGAACAGGTAGCCGCAGAAGTAGGGCCAGGTGAGGGTGTAGCCCGCGTCTGACCATCCGCGGCGAGCGTCCGGCGCGAATGCATAGGCAATGCTCACGTCCGTCGAACCGTTCGCCGGCGGGACGTCGACATCGAGTACTTGGCCCCGCACGGCGAAAGCGACGGGCACGTCGTGGATCTTCACGGAGTCGATGGAGAGCCCACCGACCTCGAACGAAGCACCCGGCCGCTCCGACGGGCCGACGCGAATCGTTGCGACAGCCGAGTAGCGATAGAGAGCGACATCGAGGCTCGTGTGCTCGATGTCGCGCTCAGGATTGCTCGGGGGCCCGACGTCCTCGGCGCCGCCGGCGCCCGCCTCGGGCACCGTGCCGCCGATGCCGGCCATGCCGGCGCTCCCGCCCGCGCGCCCTGCGCCTCCCGCGCGCCCCGCGACGCCGCTCGTCGTACCGCCCAGTGCGCTGCCGCCGCGCCCACCTTGCGTTGGGGCACCGCCGGTCCCGCCCCGGCTCCCACCGACTCCGCCGCCGCTGGTGCCACCGTTGACGCGGCTTCCGCCCGAGCTACCGCCGGTCGCAGGCAGCTCACCCGCACCGCTCGCGCGCTCCTCGTCATGAATGACCGTGCTCTCCCCGCTGCAGGCGGCCCCCAGAGACAGCGCGAGAATTAGCGCGCCTCCGAGCGCGGCTCGACCCATCCCTCTCAGGATAAAAGGGGGACCGAGCTCGGTCAATCGAGCGCTATCCTCGGCCGCGATGCGACTCGGTGGTGAGGTGTTGATCGTGGGCGCGGGGATTGGCGGGCTGACGCTCGCCACGGCTCTTCGGCAGCGCGGGTTCGCGTGCCGGCTCTTCGAGCGAACCGTGGAGCTCAAGCCCGTGGGTGCCGGGATCCTCGTGCAGACGAGCGCGCTCCGCGCTCTTCACGCGCTCGAGCTCGACGCGAAGGTCGCCGCCGCTGGGCAGGACGTCCGGCTCGGCCTCGTGACGACCGAGCGCGGGCGCGTGCTGCAGCGCACCTCGCTCGCGTTCCTGGCCGAGGAGCTCGGCGTCGGCACCGTGGCCATCCACCGTGGGCGCCTGCAAGAGGTGCTGCTGGCGGGGGCCGCAGGAGTGCCCCTCGTGCAGAACGCCGAGCTCGTGAGCTTCGAAGCCGCGGGTGAAGGCGTGGCGGCCCAATTCTCGGACGGGAGCCGCGTCGAAGGCGCCCTGCTCGTCGGAGCGGACGGTTTGAGATCCGTCGTGCGCCGGCAGCTGCTTGGAGAGACGCCGCTGCGCTATGCCGGGTACACGAGCTGGCGCGGCGTCGCGGCGATCACGGGCACGGTGCCGCCCGAGGAAGTGACCGAAATGTGGGGCCCCGGCGCCCGCTTCGGCTTCGCGACGCTGGGCGGCGGCGAGACGTATTGGTTCGCCGTCTTGAACGCGCCCGAAGGCGAGCGCGAGACGAATTCGCTCGAGCTCGTGTCCCAGCATTTTTCGCACTGGGCCGAGCCGGTGCCGAAGCTCCTCGCCAGCACGCGGCCCGAGCTCGTCATCCGCACCGACATCCACGATCGGGCCCCGGTCGCGAGCTGGTCGCGAGGCGCGGTCACGCTGCTCGGGGACGCCGCGCACCCGACCACGCCGAATCTCGGGCAGGGGGGCTCGATGGCCATCGAAGATGCGGTCGTGCTCGCCCACGCGCTCGAGCGCGCGCCGTCGCTCGCGGAAGCGCTCGCCGACTACGAGCGGCGCCGCGTCGCCCGCACGGCGCGCATCGTCGATGCCTCCTTTCGCTTCGGCAAGCTCGCGCAAATTCGGAATCCCATCGGCATCTTCCTACGCAACCTCGTCTTGCGGCTGACTCCGGAAAGCATCGTTCAGCGCGAGCTTGCCCGCGCGGCCGAGTTTTCGCTGGAGGAGGCGGCAAGCCCCGCAATGCGCGCGGCATCGCGGCCCACGCCGTGAATCATCGCGGACGAGAACGAGTAGAGGAAATGCAGGCCCACGAAGTAGAGGCCGGGGGCTTCCTTCACGACGCCCGCTTCGTGTCGCGGCTCGCCGCGCTCGTCGAAGATCGGTAGCTCGATGAAGTTCAGGGCATTGTCGAAGCCCGTTGCCCAGATCACGTTCGCAACGTCGAGGACACGACCGTCGGCGAGCAGGGGCCGCCCGTTGTCGACGCCGACGACGCGTGCCGCGCGCTCGATGCCGGCGCGCGCGAGATCCGCGGGCTTCTGGCGAATCAAGGGGCCGCCCTGGCTCACGAGCTTCGGTCGCGCCTTGCGCCCGAGCGGCGTGCGAATCGTGAGCAGGCGGTGGAACACCACTCGCAAGAGCAGCCGTACGGCGAGCCAGCGCCCCCAGAAGCTCGTGATCTTGAAGGGCACGTGCCCCACGTCGCGCCCCCCGAGCAGAACGCGCCGCCCGTTCTTGGCGAGGTCCATGCCGATTTCGGCACCGGAGTTACCCGCACCAGCGATCAGCACCGCTCCTCGGGCAAGCTGGTCGGGTCGCAGGTACTCGCTCGAATGCAGCTGCACGATCGCGGGGTCGAGGTCGCGCGCGAAAGGCGGCAGCCGGCGCCGCTGGTAGCTCGACATGGCGACGATCACCTGCGGTGCGCGCAGGACGCCGCGACTCGTACAGACGACGTAGCGGCCATCGCCTCGCTCGAGCGAGGTCACGCGGGCGTCGCTCAACACGGGCAGCTCGAAATGCGCCGCGTAGGACTCGAGGTAGTCGCCCATCTCGTCCTTGGTCGGGAAGTAGAAGGCCGCGGCGGGAAACGGCAGCCCGTCGAGACTGTCGAGCCAGGCGGGCGTGAAGAGGCGCAGCGAATCCCAGCGGCGCCGCCAGGAATCGCCCACGCGCTCGCTCGCGTCGACGATC
>DATMCL010000485.1:0-26317 GCA_035558375.1 Polyangiaceae bacterium | reverse complement strand
TCGGCCTCTGGTCGCGCTTGCGTCGCGCCGAGAAGCACCTCGCCGATGCGCGCCCGGCCGAGCCCGAACGGCCCATCCGGCGTACAACCTAGCGTCCGCGCTCGAGCGCCGTGCCCGGCGGTGCGTGCGAGCACCAGCCGTAACAACAGAGCGCCTCCTGCGCTTTGCGTCGCTCCGCCGTCTGCTTCACGTCGAGGAAGGCACCGGACGGCACCGAAAACGACGCGCCGTCGGGCGGCTTGATCGCCGCTGGACAAGCCGAATACGGGGGCGCCGCCGTGCCGCCGTTCGTGCCGCGCTCGAGCGCCGCGATGCAGTACGACTCGTGAAATGCGAGCGGGTCCTTGCACCGATCGACGACGGCACCCGGGTCGACGACGGTGAGCGCGCCGCACCAGCTGTAGCAGCATTGCTGTCCGGGGCGCGCGCGACGCCGCATGCGCTCCGTGCGCGCGGCGTCGAAGCGCCCCGCCCCCGAGCGCGGCGGGAACATCGCGTCGTGCACCTCGATCGCCGAAGGGCACGTTTCGTAGGGCTCCGGCGCCGGCAACGCCGACGTGCGCGGCAAGAGCGCGTCACAACGATACTCGCGCACCTCGTCGATACCGCAGAGCGGCGGCTGGAGCGCGGCGAGCGAATCGTCCGCGGTCGCGACGGGAGCTTCCTTGCCGGCGCAGCCGTAGGCCAGCAGCGCGCCGAGGCCGAGCTCACACGCGAGCCCGAGGCAGCGTGCGATCGTCACCCAGCGCCCGACCGAGCTCGGGCCGCGCTTCTCTCCCGTCACCAGCACTCCGTATAGCATTGGGAAGGTGGTGGTACCCTCTCTCGCATGAACCAGCGATCCATCGAAATTCGCGTGGGCGCCCTCATCATCGTGGCGGTGGGGCTCCTTGCGGCATTTGCGGTTCTGATGACGGGCTGGACCTTCCAGCCGACTATCACCGTCTTCGTGTCGTTCCAGAACCCTGGAGGGCTCACGGCCGGAGCGCCGGTCCGGATCTCCGGCGTGAAAGTCGGCAGGGTGAGCGAGATCGAGTTCCTCGGCGCGCTGGACCGCCGGCCGGGCCCCGCGGAGGGGCTCATTCGCGCGAGCGCCAAGATCGAGAAGCGCTACGCCGGCTCGATCCACGAGGATGCGCGCTGGTACGTCACCGTCCAAGGCGTGCTCGGCGAGCAGTTTCTGGCCGTCGACCCCGGCTCACCGGAGCGCCCCGCCATCAGGGACGGAGCCGTCGTGCGCGGCGTGAGCCCGCCCCAGCTCGATCTGCTCCTCAGCGAAAGCTACGAGCTTCTGCACCGCGCCTACCGCGGCCTCACCGCCAACGAGACCAAGATCGCGGAGACCTTCGACGCCCTCCATCGCACCCTCGGCGCCACCGGCTCGCTCGTCGACCACAACCAGGAGAAGATCGACCACATCGTCACGAACGCCGAAATCCTTTCGACGAACGCGGTCGAGACCCTCAAAGCCGCCCGCGAGCGCTACGTCGACGGGCCGCAGGTCACCCGCATCATGAACAACGTCGAGCGCTCGGCGGACGTTGCCGGGCGGGACCTCGCCCCGATGATCGCCGACGGGCGGGAGGTGCTCGGCGACGCGAAGAAGATCACCCGCGCCCTCGCCGGCGAGCAGCAGCTCGCCGCCCTCGGCTCCATCACACGCGACGTGGGCGATGCCGCGCGGAGCGCCAAGGGCGCCGCCACCGACGCCGAGGCCCTCCTCAAGCGCGTGAAGCAGGGCCAAGGCACGGCGGGAGCCCTGATGAAGGACGAAGCCCTCTACGACGATCTCAGCGAGCTCGTCCGGGACCTCAAACACAACCCCTGGAAGCTGCTCTGGAAGCAGTGAGGCGCTCGGGCAAAACGCCCCGGCTTTTCTACATGCCCGCGTCGTCGTCCACGGGCGCCGCAGCGTCGTCCACCGGGGCGCCCGCGTCGGGCGGTGGTCCCTCGACCGAAGACGCCAGGCTGGTCACGTCGTTGCTGCACTGGCGCTGGTCGCTGTTGGGAGGACTCGCGACGCACACGAGCCCGGCCTTGCAGTCCTCGTCCCGGTAGCAGTCGTCGCCCATCTCACCGGCGGGCTGCTTCCCCGCGCACGCGAGCCCCACGGCTCCGAGCACCAGGAGTCCGAGAGCCGGCATGCGACCCGAGCGCCTCATCGCCCCAAATCTTAGCCGTAGTCCGCTACTCGAGCGAGACCAGAACATCGCCTTCCTCGACCGGCTGGCTTTCGGTGACGTGGATCTGACTCACCTTCCCCGACCCCGGTGCCTCGACCGGCATCTCCATTTTCATCGACTCGAGGATGACGAGCGGCTGCCCCTCGGCCACCGAATCGCCCACCTTCACCTGAATTTTCCAAACCGTCCCCGTCACGGGCGCGGTCACCTTGGACATGCGCCGAGCCTATCACCGCCGCTTCGGTTCTCATCGGGAACGCGCGCACGGCGTTTCGGCCCCGCTGAAGGATGTAGCCTAATGTGCCCAAAAGTCCTACTCTTGGGCTCTCCGAGACAGGGCAGCCGTCGCCCCTCCAACGCTTGACGGCATGGTTTCACGGTTGGTAATTCGCGGGGGCCGCGCTCGATGCACGGCCTAGCGCGACACCGCGCTAGACTGAAGGACGCCCATGGCCGAACAGAAAGAAAGCTCCGTTCTCTTCTCCCTCAAGGAGCTCATGAATCTTGAGGAGAACCGAATCAAAGAGGAGGAGCAAGAGAAGGACCGCCGTTCGCGTGCCGACGCCGAGCGCAAGGCTCGTGAAGAAGCCGAGCGACGCGCGGCAGAAGAGGCGCGCCTCCGATCCGAAGAAGAGTCGCGTCGCGTCGAGGAGCAGCGCAAGCGCGAAGAAGCGATGCGTCTCGAAGCCATCCGCATGGGCGAGATCGAGAAGGCGAAGGCCGAGGCGGAACATCAAGCGCGCATGCAGCAGATGGCTTCGCAGCAGGCACACGAGCAGCAGCTCGCGGCGCTCAAGGGCGACGAGAGCAAGAAGCGCCTCAAGCTGATCGTCGGTATCGTTTCCGCGGTGCTCGTGATCAGCATCGGCGCCGGCGGCTACATCATCAAGCAGCGCTCCGACGAAGCCCGCAAGCAGCAGCTCGCATTCGCCGCAGAACAAGAGCGCCGCGACCAAGAGCTCAAGCGCTTGAAGGCCGACTTCGACTCCGCGCAGAAGAAGCAGGAGCAGCTGCAGGAGTCGCTCGCGAGCGCGAAGGACGAAGCGACCAAGCAGAGGCTCCAGGCCGAGCTCAACCAAGCGAAGGCCGACACGGAGAAGAAGCAGACGGCAGTCCGAAGCGGTGGCTCGAGCAGCGGCTCGAGCGGCGCTTCGAAGCCGCGTAAGTCGAGCTCTTCGAACTGCGCGCCGGGCGATCCGATGTGCGGTGATCTCTGAGGGCTCGCGGCGCATGACCGCTCCGCGCGATCGCCTCGCGTTCCCTCTCGACTACCCGACGCTCGACGAAGCACGGCGCGGCGCCGAGCGCGTCGTCGCGTCGACCGGCGTGCTCAAGGTCGGGCTCGAGCTCTTCGTCCGTGAAGGGCCGGCCGCGGTGCGCCTCGGCGAGGAGCTCGGCGCGGCAGTCTTTTTGGATCTGAAGCTCCACGACATCCCGGAGACGGTCGACCGCGCCGTCGCGTCGGCCGCGAACTTCGGCGTGCGGTACCTCACCGTTCACGCCGCGGGCGGTCCGCGCATGCTCGAGGCCGCCGCCAAGCGCGTCGAGCGCGAGAAGGCGTCGCTCACGCTGCTTGCCGTCACGGTCCTCACCTCCCTCGACGACAACGACCTGCGCGCCATCGGCTGCCCCGACGGCACCGGCCCTCAGGCGCTGCGCCTGGCACGGCTCGCCGTCGACAACGGCATCGGCGGGCTCGTGTGCTCGGCCGCGGAGGTTCGGGCGCTGCGTGAAGCTGTCGGACCCGGCGTCGTGCTCGTGACGCCCGGCATCCGTCCCGCCGACAACACGAAGACCGACGACCAGAAGCGCGTCGGGACCCCCGCGGGCGCCATCCGCGACGGCTCGAGCGTGCTCGTGGTCGGGCGCCCCATCCGCGACGCTGCGGATCCAGCGCAGGCGGCGCGACGCATCGTCGAAGAGATCGCGCTGGCGAGCGGATGACCCGCCCGCCGTCCGACCGCCTCGTGGTCGGAGTGCAGCCCGTGCGCGAGGCGATCCGCCGGCACGGCGCGGCACTTCGTGAAGTGCTCATCGACGAGAAGTCCTCGCCCAAGCTCGAGGCCCTGGCGCGCTTCGCCGCCGACCAGGCCGTCCCCCGCGTGCAGCGCGTCCGGCGCGCCGAGCTCGATCGGCTGAGCCACGGCGTCTCCCACCAAGGGGTCGCCGCCCACGCGCCGGAGCTCGAGCTCGTCGAGCTCTCCGCGCTCGCAGCCGACCCCGCGCTGGTCGGCATCGCCCTCGACTCGATCCAGGACCCGCACAACTTCGGAGCGGTCATCCGGTCGGCCGTCGCGCTCGGTGGCGCAGCCGTCGTCTGGGGGGAGCACGCCTCTGCGCCGCTCACCCCCGCCACCTTCCGCGCCTCGGCGGGTGCCATCGAGCACGCGCGCCTGTGCCGGGTGTCGTCGCTCACGCAAGCCGTCGCCGAGCTCGCTCAGTCGGTGCAGGTCGTGGGGCTCGATGCGCAGGCGCCCGCTCGCCTCGCCGACGTGGATCTCACGCGACCGACAGTGCTCGTCCTCGGCGGCGAAGGCGAGGGGCTCGGTCGCGCGGTGCGCCGCTCGTGCTCCACGCTCGCCTCCCTCGGAGGGATGGCCTCGGTCGACTCGCTCAACGCTTCGGTCGCCGCGGGCATCGCCCTGTACGAAGCGCTAAGACAGCGTGGAAAATCAGCTAGTTAGACGACACTCTTCGCGTACCATCCGAGGGGTACCCAGCTACTGAACACCCGCGCCCTCCATGGGAGCCCCATTTTCCATTCAATGGAAGACGCGCGGAGCCCCCTCGTCGACGCACGATTCTCTCTTTGTTCCGCGCACCTAGCGCGTCATCCCGAAGGTGCCGCACGCTGATTGGTCGACGATGCTCATCCATCGTCTCAACTTCGGGTGCCGCGAGCGAGCACGCGGCGCAAAGCTTCAAGAAATCCCGCTACCTCCGCCGCGTTCGTCTCCTCACCGAGCGACACGCGCAACGTCGCGAGCGCGCGCTCGGTTCCATGCATCGCTTCGATGACCGCGGAGGGCTCACTCGTGCCCGCCGTGCACGCGCTCCCGCTCGACACCCTGACGCCCTCGAGATCGAGCGCGGCTGCGAGCTCGGGGCTCTGCCGCCCCGCGAACACCAAGCTCGACACGTGCGGCGCGCGTGGCCCCTCGGCGCCGTTCACGAGGGCCACGCCGGCAAGCGCGCGCTCGAGCGCATCTCGTTGGGCCGCGAGCCCCGCGTAGCGCCGAACGCTCTCCGCGCTGCGCGCGACGGCAGCGCCGAACCCGGCCGCGGCGACGGCGTCCTGCGTCCCGGGCCGAAGCCCTCGCTCCTGGGCTCCCCCGCGCAGCACCGGTCGGGGCACCCAGCCCGGCGCGACCGCCAGCGCGCCGATCCCCTTGGGGCCGCGGAGCTTGTGCGCCGCGAGCGCCAGCGTATCGCCGTAGCGCCAGAGCGTCGCGTCGAGCCGGCCGGCAGCCTGGACGGCGTCGACGTGAAGTCGCGCGCCGGCCCGGCGGGTCACTTCCGCGATCGCGGCGAGCGGCTGAATCACGCCGGTCTCGTGGTTCACCGCCGCAACCGCCACCGTCGCACCGGTCGTCCCCGCGAGCGCAGCCTCGACCGCGCCCGGCGAGACCATGCCGTCGCCACCGACGGGCACCCAGCGCACCTGCGCCCCGGCCCGCTCGTGCTCCTCCGCCACGCGCGTCACCGACGGATGCTCGAGTCGACTCGTCACCAGTACCCCCGAGCCCGCGAGCGCGAGATTGTTCGCTTCCGTCCCGCCGCCGGTGAAGATGACGTCGCGCGGGTCCCTCCCGACGAGCTCGGCGACGAGCGCCCGCGCGTCGTCGACCAGCGCGCGAGCCCGCCGTCCCGCCCCGTGCACGCTCGCCGGATTGCCCCACCCCTCGGCCCGCGCCGCCTCCATCGCCGAAAGCACCGCCGGATGGGGCGGCGTCGTCGCGTTCCAATCGAGATAGATCTCGGGCGTCATCCGACGCTCGAGAGCATGCCCTAGGCTCCGAAAGCGCGCTTGACGCCGGCGCTCGAAAGCATGCTCTAGGCCCCGAAAGCGCGCTTGAAGCGCTTGGCGTCGGCGAACATGTCCACGTTCGCAAACACGTACGTCGCGGTCTGCGCGCTGCCGTCGTGCGCAATCTCGGCAAGGCGCTCGATCGCGGGGTCCTCGTAACGTGACTTGTGCCCGGCCGGTCCCGGTAGCCGGTAGTACGCCGTCGTGCGCCGCGAGAGGCCCTGCTGGAGCGGGTCGCGCGCGGCGAGCGTCTGCGTCTCCTCGGCGAGATCGTCGGCGTCGTCCGCTTTCCACGCGGGGCCGGCCTCGAACACGATCCGATCGAAGCGCTTCTTGACGTCGTTCAGGAAGTCGCGAAGGGCCGTGCGGTTGGCGCGCGTGTGCGGGAAGTCCGGCGGCGCCACGAAGATCGCCGTGCGCGCCGCGAGCTCGACCGCGACCTCCGCGAGCTTGTCGAGCGCCGTCTCGATGACCTTCCCGCCACGAAAACCTTCTTGCGTGATCTCGCGTGGGCCGAGCAGCGCAAAGGCGAACCCGCGGGGCGCTTCACGCCGCCACCGACGGAGCGTGCCGGATCCCGGCACGGCAAGGTGAGTCTCTTGCACCTCGACGAACGAGTACTCTTTGAAATACCGCGTCGCGGGCACCGCAAAGCCCGCGCATCCGACGACCATCATGTCGCCGCAACGCTAACACACGAACGAGCCCCACGCCGCGCAGCGCCAGGCGGTACGGAGCGCTTCCGTAACCGCCTACTCACCGAGGCGCCGGCGCCGTTCACGCCGTCTCGATCCGAGAAGTGCCGCGTGACGCGCTACGCGCCGCTCAGTTACCGCAGGTCTCGGCCTTGAAACACTTCAGGGCGCAATTCTCCTGCATGCAGGTCGTGAGGTCGATCGTGGCGTTGCCGACGAGCGCGATTTGTCCCGCGCCCTCGTAACACATCGGCGTCGCGCACTCTGCGCCGCACGTGTCTGCGTCATCCTGGAGGCACTCCCCGTCGGCTTCCTTCACCTTGTCGGAGAGGCACGCCTGGAAGCAGCCCTTCTCGCTCAGACCCGCGTACGGGCCTTCCGTGGGACCACCCCAGCCACAAACGTTGTACGGCTCCATGCCGTAGCAGGTCTTCGAGAAGTCACAGCAACTCTCCTCGATGCACTGCTCGCACTCGTCGCCGGGCGGATCCGCGTCGCAGGTGGGGTACGGGTGCGAAGGAAGGTCGCCGCTGTCCGGATCGCACGTCGGTACGATCACGTCGCCGCCGCTTCCGCCGCTGCCACCGGTGTCGCCGGCGCCGGCCTCGGAGCTTCCGCCCGTGCCGCCGGTGCTGCCGCCCGTGCCCGCTGCACTGCCCGCGCTGCCGCCGGTGCCGCTTCCCGCGCTGCCGCCCTTGCCGGCGCCGCCGCTCGAGCCACCCTTGCCGGCGCTACCGCCGGTGGTGCCGCCCGTGCCGCCCTTGGCGCTGCTGCCGCCGGTGCTGCCGCCTTCGCCTGCCGCGCCGCCACTGTCGTCGTCGTCACCTTCCTTCACGACGCAGCCGACCGTGAGCGAAGCGCCCAAAAGACCAAGCCCAATCGCCAACTTCCAAGTATGAGCCATGCTACGAAACTCCCTGCTTAATCGATGATACGGGTTGAGGGCGACTCGCGTTCCCGTCCGACGCGAGCGGCGGGTGGATTATTCGCCATCCCCCTTCGAACTGCTACCTCCACGCGCGTCAGGCCCGCCGAAAGCAGCGCTCGGCGCGCTCTCATTTCGACGACGCGGCGAACCAGCGTCGCGACTTGCCTCGGAACTCCTCGTCCGGATCAGTGACGGCGGAATCGGCCTCGCGGCCGCTCGGCGGCTCGGACTCGTGCGGCGGCTCGGACTCCCTCGCGGGCGCGCTCTGCTGGCCGGGCTTTCGCGGGGAAGTGAACGCAAAGCCCACTGCCACGAGTGACAGCAGCCACCACGGGATGTCGCCGAGCACCTCGTACACCGTCTTGCCGCGGAGCCACGCGATCTCCCCGTCGATCGCCTCTTCCTTGAAGGTGTCCGTGTGCACGACGACGCGCCCGACGGGATCGATGATGGCGCTCACGCCGCTGTTCGTCGAGCGCACGAAGAAGCGCCGGTGCTCGACCGCGCGCAGCGTGGACGAGGCCAAATGGATCCACGGCTCGGTCGTGTCGCCGAACCACGCGTCGTTCGTCAGGTTCGCGATCAAGTCGGGGTCGCCGTTGTTGACGATGCGATTGACGAACCCCGGGATGATGTCCTCGTAGCAGATGATGGTCGCGACCTGGTGCTCGCCGAACGTGAGCGGATCGTAGCGCGTCCCCGGCACGAATTTCCCTGAATTCGGGCTCCACTCGTAGAGGATCGGGAACGTCTCGCCGAAGGGCATCGACTCGCTGAACATGACGAGCCGCTGCTTGTCGAAGCGACCGACGACGCGCCCCGACTGGTTGGTGAGCAGCGCGGAGTTATAGAGAATGTAGCGGCGCGCATCGTCGACGTTCTTGACGATCACGGCACCGAACAAGGTCGGAACACCGAGGGACGCCGCGAACCGATCCGGAACGACGGTCTCGACCTCCTCCTCGAGCATCGAGCTCATCACCGAGGTCTCGCTCCACAGCAGCAGATCGATCTTGCTGCGGCTCGTGAGCGCGTGGCTCCCCGCGAGGTGCCGGCGCATCCCCTCCCCGCGGTGCAGGCGCTTGCCCGTGAGGCTCATGTTCGCCTGCACCATACCGACGCGGCCTTTTTTGGCTGCCGCGGTGCGCGCGTCGACCATGGGGATGCGCACGGCGCCGTAGAGCGCCGACAGCACCGGCAAAGCGAGGAGCGCGCCGATCAGCCGCCAGCGCGGCGTCGTCTTCGCGCGGCGAGCGAGCACGAGCTCGGCGACCGCAATGTTGGCGGCCACGAGCGGCAACGCCACCAAGATCGGTCCGCTGAGCTCGGCGAGCTGATTGAGCGCCGGGACCTGGTGGACGGTCGACGCGTACGACCAGGGGAAGAGAAGCGGGAAGGCCTGCTCGCTCACGGCAAAGCCGACCGCGAACGCTAACCCTCCAGGGTAGCCGCGCTGGCTCAGCCTCGCGTGGAGCCAGCCGAAGAAGGCGATGCGGCCCGCCTGGTAGCCGCACAGAATCGCCGTAAAAAGCAGGCAAAGCGCGGTCGGGAAGCCACTGAACGTCTCGAGCAGCTCGAGCAGCCAGTAAAACCCGATCATCGTCATCGTGAAGCCGGCGAGCCAGCCGAGCCACGCCGCGCGCCGGGGGGTTTGCCCATGCATCGCGACGAGCAGCGGCGCGAGCGCGACGAAGCTCAGCGGCCACAGATCGATGCCGGGAAAAGCCAGGAAATAGAGGACTCCGCACGCGACGGCGAGGCCGGCGGCAGCACGCCCACCGAGGGGCGCGGGGTCCGGCGCGATCGGCCGGTGCGCGACCGCCCCGCTCACTCGCCGAGCGCCTTCCGCACCTTGGCGAGGAGCTCGTCCATCTTGAACGGCTTCGAAACGTAGAAGCGTGCGCCGGATTGGATGCCCTTCACGACGTCCATCGGGCCGCTTTTTGCCGTCAAAAACACGATCGCGAGGTTCTTGAGCCCGGGGAGTAGCTTGAGCCGTTGGGCCGTCGAGTAGCCGTCGAGTCCCGGCATCATCACGTCGAGCAACGCCAGGTGCGGCTTCACGCGGTCGGCGATGGCGAGCGCTTCGGTGCCGCTGCGGCAGAGGTGCACCTCGTAACGGACCTCGAGGATCTTCGCGAGCATGCTGCCGATCGCGTCATCGTCCTCCGCGATCACGATGCGCTTCTTCGCGTTTGCGTCGTCGCCGCCGGCGCTCAAGGCCCGCTAGCAGTACCACACAAACCGAGCGAAGCGAGCCGTACGGCCCTGGATCCAGGAGCTTCGCGCTTGCGGCGAACGGCGCCAGCGGCCCATAGTGTCGGCAGTGCCCCGAGTGCTCCATATCGAGGACGATCCGGCCAATCGTCTGCTCGTGCGCAAGCTCCTCGGCCCCGCCGGTTTCGAGGTGATCGACGCGGTCGACGGCCTGGAGGGCATCCGCAAAGCCCTGGCCGAGCGACCCGATCTCGTGCTCGTCGACATCGCCATCCCGGGCCTCGACGGCTACGAGGTCACGTTACGGCTGCGCGCCGAGCCGATGCTTCGCGGCCTGCCGATCGTCGCGATCACCGCCGAAGGCAACCGCGACGCGAGCCTCGCCGTCGGCTGCGATGGGTTCCTGCAGAAGCCGATCGACGCCCGCTCTTTCGCCGACACCGTGCGAACCTACCTCGAGGGCCGGCGCGAGCACCCCGAGCAGCCGGAAGCGGCCAACGAGCAGCTCCGCCTCCAGAGCCAGCGCATCGTCTCCCACCTCGAGCAGAAGGTCGCCGAGCTCATGGGCGTGAACCGCCGCCTGCTCGAGCTCGACCAGGCGAAGAAGGAGTTTTACCGGAACATCTCGCACGAGCTCGCGACGCCGATGACGCCCATCGTCGGTTACCTGAAGCTCCTGGTCGACGGGGAGCTCGGCGAGCTCGAGACCCCGCAGGTGAAGGCCCTGCGGGCGATGGACGATTGCGTGCAGCGCCTCCGGCGCCTCATCGACGCCCTGCTCGACGTGACGGCGCTCGAGACCGGCAAGATGCGCTTCGCCTACCGGGACTACGACCTCGCCGACATCGTGCGCGAAGCCATCAGCCGCCAGCCGGCGTTCGACGACGGCCGCATGCGCCTCGTCGCCGATCTCCCGAAGCGCGGCACCCTCACCGGCTCCGGCGACGTCGAGCGCCTCGGCCGCGCGCTCGACCAACTGCTCGATAATGCAACGAAATTCACGCCCGCCGGTGGAACCGTGGGGGTCCGGGCGCGAAGGCTCACCTCGGGGCACCTGGAGGTCTGCATCGCCGACACCGGACCTGGCATCGCCACCGAGAAGGCGAAGCGCTTGTTCGAGCCCTTCTACCAGGTCGACGGCTCCCCCACCCGCTCGCACGGGGGCACAGGCATCGGCCTGGCTATCGTGCGCGGCGTCGCCCATGGACATGGCGGCGACGTACGCTTCATGTCCCCCTCGACCGAAGAGATCGTCGGGGTGCCGCTCCCCGGCGCTGCCTTCTACGTCGTGCTCCCGGAGCGGGCCGCGCCGCTCGCGTCGGACCCGTTCTCCACACGTCTGCTGGCGCCCGAGAGCTCCCGTTAGTCTCCGAAAACTTGGCCATTTTCGCGCGGCGGTTTCACGGGAAACAACAGGATTTCCACAGTGTTACGCGCGTTCAGCGCGGAACGACCGTTGCGCTCTTCGAGCGCTCAGTACTGCGCGAAAAAGCCGTGCTCGGCTGTCCAGGCTTTTGCCTAGCGCGCGATGAAATTCAGAATCTTTCCCGGCACGTAGACGACTTTTACGAGCTGCTTCCCCTCGAGGAACTTCGCCACGTTCGGGTCGGCTAGACCCGCTGCCTTGGCGTCCGCCTCCGGCGCGTCGACCGCGAGAGTCACGCGGCCCCGCACCTTGCCGCTCACCTGCACGCCAATCTCGACGTTGGTCTCGACGCACAGCGCCGGATCGAAGCTCGGCCAGGCCGCGTTCGCCACGGACGGCGCGTGACCGAGCCGCTCCCAGAGCTCCTCGGCGAGGTGCGGCGCGAACGGGGCCACGCAGAGCACGAGCTTCTCCACGCCCTCGCGGGGGGGCTTCGGCAACGACGTGAGCTCGTTCACGAGGATCATCATCGCGCTCACCGCGGTGTTCAGCCGGAGGGCGTCGATGTCCTCGGTCACCTTCTTCACGGTCTGGTGCACGAGCTTCGCGGTGGCGGGCGCCATGGGGCCCGTGTCGAGCTCCTTCGTCGTCAGCACCTCGAGCCGATCGAGGAAGCGGCGAACGCCGTGGATCCCGCTCGTTTGCCAGGGCTTCATCTGCTCGAGCGGGCCCATGAACATCTCGTAGACCCGCAGCGCGTCCGTCCCGTGCTCGTCGATGACCCCGTCGGGATTCACGACATTGCCGCGAGATTTGCTCATTTTCTCGCTGACGGGCACCACCTTCACGGCCTGCTCGCGCAGGAACGCCGTGCCGTCCCGCCACTCGATCTCGGCCTCCGTCGCCCAGGATTCCGCCAGTTTTTCGCCGTTTTCGAGGCTGTGCTCCGGGCCGTTGGAGCGCACGCGCGCGTCATCCCCGGCGTAGAGCGCGCCCGAAGCCCCGCGGTAGTAGCGGAAGAGCGTGCCGAGGATCGTCCCTTGATGGACGAGCCTCATGAACGGCTCGGGGTGCTTCACGACGCCGAGGTCGAACAGCACCTTGTGCCAAAACCGCGCGTAGAGCAGGTGCAGGACCGCGTGCTCCGAGCCGCCGACGTAGAGGTCGACGGGCATCCACGCGTCGTACGCCTCCGGCGAACAGAGGGCGCTCGCGTTCTTCGGATCGGTGTAGCGCAGGTAGTACCAGCACGAGCCCGCCCACTGCGGCATCGTGTTGGTTTCGCGCGCAAACCACTTGCCATCCTTTTGGAAAAATCTCCAATCGGTTGCCCGAGCCAGCGGACCCTGCGGATCCCCCGGGCGATAGTCCTCGAGCTCGGGGAGCGCGACGGGGAGCTCGGACTCCGGCACCGGGATCGGCGTTTGGTAGTCGATGCTGTACTCGGCGCCCTGGCGCGGATCACCGCTGGTTTTTACGGGGAAATAGATGGGAATCGGCTCGCCCCAGTAGCGCTGGCGGCTGAACACCCAGTCGCGCAGCTTGTAGTTCACGCGCGAACGGCCGAGCTTCTGCTGCTCGAGGAAGCGGATGATGTTGCGCTTCATCTCGGCCGTCGCTTGACCGGTGAAGTCACCCGAGCGCACGGCGATGCCGTCGGCCACGAACGGCGCGTCGAGCGTCTCGTGCGGCGTGCCGTCGGGGCTCACCACCTCGACGATGGGTAGACCCTTCGCGCGCGCGAACTCGAAGTCGCGCTCATCGTGCGCGGGCACGGCCATGATGGCGCCCGTGCCATAAGCGCCCAGCACGTAATCGGCTGTGAAGATCGGGATTTCGCGGCCATTCAGGGGGTTTTTGGCGGCTGCGCCCGTGAGGACGCCCGTCTTTTCCCGGTTCAGGGCCGTGCGCTCCATATCGCTCTTGCGGGCGGCGGCCGCGACGTAGGCCTCCACTTCGGCGCGCTGGGCGGCGGACGTGATGGCGAGCGTGAGCGGGTGATCGGGGGCGATCACCATGTAGGTGGCGCCGAAGAGCGTGTCGGGGCGCGTCGTGAACACCGTGAGCTTGTCACTGCGCCCGACGATGGGGAATTCGACCTCGGCGCCTTCGCTTTTGCCGATCCAATCGCGCTGTTTTTGCTTGGTTTCCGGCCAATCGACGAGGTCGAGCTCGTCGCTCAGCCGCTCGGCATACGCCGTAATGCGCAGCTGCCACTGGCGGAGCGGCTGGCGCACGACCGGAAAACCGCCGACCTCGCTGCGGCCGTCGATGACCTCCTCGTTCGCGAGCACCGTGCCGAGCCCCGGGCACCAATTGACCGGAATTTCGGCCTGAAACGCGAGACCGCGCTCGAAGAGCTTGAGGAAGATCCACTGCGTCGCGCGCACGTAGCTCGGGTCGGTCGTGTCGATCTCGCGCGACCAGTCGTACGCAAAGCCGAGGCGCTTGAGCTGGCGGCGGTAGACGGCAACGTTCTCTGCCGTGGTGATGCGCGGGTGCTTGCCGGTCTTGATCGCGTGCTGCTCGGCGGGCAGACCGAAGGCGTCCCAGCCCATCGGGTGGAGCACGTCGAAGCCTTCCATGCGGCGCTTGCGCGCGATGATGTCGGTCGCGAGGTAGCCGAGCGGGTGACCCACGTGGAGCCCGGACCCGGAGGGGTACGGGAACATGTCGAGGATGTAGGCCTTCGGTCGGCCCGGATGGCGCTCGGAGCGGAATGTCTGGTGGTCGTCCCAGTACTTCTGCCAGCGCGGTTCGATCGCGCGGTGGTCGTAAGCCATAGCGCGCGAAGCTTACGCTGAATCAGGACCCCTGGCGGCTCGCTTTGCGCGTGAGGCGGTCGCGGCGTTTGGCGACGGCTTCAGTCGACTCCCCCGTCCCCTGGTCGAGCAGCTCGAGCGCGCGTGCCGGCAGCTTGAGGAAGTGCTCGTACAGCTTCACGAGCTCGAGCCGGACGGCTTCGTCCGACGCTTCGGCCGAGAAGGCCTCGAAATCGGCGAGCGCGCGCGCGCGGTCGCCGCGCGCCTTGGCGATGGTGCCCCGGACGCGGAGCGCATCAGGGCCGGCACCGCGCTCGAGAGCCGTGTCGGCCGCCCGTTCAGCGGCGGAGAGCGCACCGGCCCGTTTCAGGGTGCGCGCCATGCCGAGGAGGTCGGTCGGGTGCAGCAAGTCGAACGGCTCGCCGTAGAGGCCGACGAGCGCCGCCATCGACGCCACGTCCCACGCGTTGTGCTCGACCACGGCGGCCAGGGACTCCTCGTCCCCCGTGCGCAGGAAATGGGCGTAGCGCGCGGGGATTTCGCCACCGTCGATGTCGGGCCCGCGCTCGAAACCGAGCACCTCGCTCTCGAGGGAGACGAGCCGGCACACGCCGAGACGGCCGCGGTGCAGTCGCCGTGCGACGTGGAGCAGATCGAGGTGCGGGCGCGCGGCGGGGGGCGGCAGCCGGCACATCACGGCGCGCGTCGCGATGAGCGGGAGGTCGAACGTCTTGCCGTTGTACGTGACGAGGAGCTCGGCCGCTTCGATACGCTCGAGCACGTGCTCGACGAGGGCGCGCTCGTCCGCGGGGCTCTGCAAGAGCACCTGCTCGACCTCGAGACGCCCGTCGGCGCTGAAGCTCGCCATGCCGACCAAGAACGCCCACACGCCGCCGCCCGCGCCGAGGCCGGTCGTCTCCGTATCGAGAAACAAGGCTCGATCGAGGCGGCAGCCCCCCAGCGCGGTGTCGAGCGCCAAGAGCGCGAGCAGCTCCGGCGACGCCGCGGCGGCGGCATCGACGGGGATGCGGCCAACGTGATGCGAGCGGGGCAGCGCGACGTGGCGGCGATGGAGAGTGCCCCCCGGCCGGCTCTCGCGCGCGAACGGCAAGCTGGTTCGGCTGGGATCCGCGGGCGGCCGCGGCGCGAGCGACGGCTGTACGAGGAGGGTCTCCATCTTGCGCCGGAGCTCGGCCAGGACGTCGGCACGGGCGGGGGCGGGCTCGGCGCCCGCGCCCGGGGAAATCGGGGCGCTGAGGCGGTCGAGCTTGTCCTTGAAGAGCATCGTCAGCTGGGGGGGCGCGCGGCGAGCACGCGACCGTCGCGGTAGCCCGCGATCAGGAGGCCGCCGGCCGTCGGATCGAGCGATACGAGGCGGCCCGCGGGAAGCCGAGCGCGTGCTTTGACGCCCGTCGCGTCGACGCGCAGCAGCGTGCCCGTGTCGTCACCGACGACGAGCGAGCCGTCGCCCAGGCACGCGATCGCGCGGTGCCGTCCCACGGCGAGCGCCACGCGTGCGCGCGGCTCGCCCTCGGCGGAGAGCCAGCGCAGCCCCTCGTCCTCGACGACGACGAGCGCCGGGCTCGCGCACGCGACGCGTTCGACCGTCGTGCGAGACCAGCGCTCCTCGCCGTCGGCGGCGTCGAAGCGCGAGAGGCCTTCAGCACCGAGCAGGAACAGGCCGGCCTGGCCCACCTCGAGGTCGACGAGCGGCGGGCTCACGCGGGTCGGCGCAGGAGCGCTCGGTTGCCCCAAAAACCTGAGCTTTCCGTCGTTGCTCGCGACCACGACGCCGCCGTTCGGCAGCGGCGCCGGACCGAGCGTGGGCGCGGCCCCGAGGCGTGCAAAGCCGGCGAGGCCGCCGTGGCTCGAGAAGCCGAGCAGAGTGCCTTGGCCCGTCGCGACCCACACCTTGCTGCTAAGATCCACGACGGGCGGCGAGCTCACGCCGCCGACGACGGAGCTCACCCAGAGCAGCGTCCCCTCCCCGTCGAGCGCGTAGAGCCCGTTGGGATCGGCGGCGGCGAAGACGGCGCCGTGGAGACCGATGGCGGGACGGCCGACGAGCGGGCCGCGCAGCGTATACCCCCAGCGAAAGCTACCGTCGCCACGGAGCGCGTGGAGGTAGCCGTCGACCGAGCCGACCACGACGGTGCCGTCGGGACCAACGGCGGCCGGCGCCGCGAGCGGAGCGCCCGCCCGGTACGACCAAGCGATCGCCGCCGGGGGCGGTTCTCGCGGGGGCTGAAATGGGGAGGCGGGCGCCACGGCCCCGGCCTCGAAAGCGCTCACGGCGCTGGCGGTCGACGACGCGGCGTGGGGCGGCTCCGGCTGCGCCGCGGCGCAGCCGAGCAGGGCGAAACCGAGGGCGAGTCGCACGCCGAAGAGCCGGGGAACGCCGAAGCGCATGCCCCATTTGAACGGATGCTCAGGGAAGGGCAAGCTCCGAACGTCCTCGTGCATGTCTTCGGCCTCACCGGAGGGCTCGCTTCGGGCAAAGGCGTGGTCGCCGCGCGGTTTGCCGCGCGCGGGCTGCCCGTCATCAACGCGGACGACCTGGCGCGCGACGTGGTCCGCCCCGGCACGCCGGGGCTCGCGGCCATCGCCGCCGAGTTCGGCGCCGAAATGCTCGACGCACGCGGCGAGCTCGACCGGCGCCGGCTCGGGCAGCGCGTCTTCGCGGAGCCCGACGCGCGACGGCGACTCGAAGCCATCACGCACCCTCGCATCCAAGCGCTCATGCTCGAGCGCGTGGCCGAGCTCGACCGCCGTGGCGAGCCCCTCGCCTGCTACGAAGCGCCGATCCTCGTCGAGGTGGGCTCGGCCGCGAAGCTCAGACCCCTGGTGGTCGTCGCCGCGGACGAAGCGACGCAAGTCGCACGCGCCACCGAGCGCGATCGCTTGCCGGAAGCCGAGGTGCGCGCCCGAGTCGCGGCGCAGCTGCCGCTCGCGGAGAAGATTCGCGTCGCCGATCACGTGATCGTCAACGACGGGACCGTGCGCGAAGCCGAAGCGCGCGCGGACGAGGTGCTCGACGCCATCTGCGCCGAGCTCGGCGTCGCGAAAGAGCGCTACCCGCGGCCGGCGCGTTAGCGCTCAGCGACTAAGCCCTCGCGGTCGTTGCCGCGCGGGCGCGCGCCGCCAAGAGCGTGTTGTCGAGCAGCATGGCGATGGTCATCGGACCGACGCCGCCCGGAACCGGGGTGATCGCGCCCGCGACCATTTCGGCTGCCGCGAAGTCGACGTCGCCGCACAGCTTGCCCTGATCATCGCGATTGGTGCCCACGTCGATGACGACGGCGCCAGGCTTGATGAACGAGCCCTGGATGACGTTCCGGCGGCCCACGGCCGCGACGAGCACATCGGCTTCGCGGCAGAGCGCCGCGAGATCGCGGCTCTTCGAGTGCGCGATCGTCACGGTGGCATTCTGCTCGAGGAGGAGCGCGGCGACGGGCTTACCGACGAGCGTCGAGCGGCCGACGACGACGGCGCGCGCGCCCTCGAGCTTCACTTCGGCGTGCTCAATCAGCCGCAAGCAGCCGCGCGGCGTGCACGGCACGAGACCCGGTCGCCCGGACCAGAGCGCGCCGGCACTCACGGTGTGAAGGCCATCGACGTCCTTCGCGGGTGCCACCGCCTGCACGACGGCCGACGCGCTGATGCCGGTCGGGAGCGGCAGCTGCACCAGGATGCCGTCAACGCTCGCGTCGCGGTTGAGCTCCTCGACGAGCGCAAGCAGCGCCGCCTGGCCGACGCTCGCGGGCAGCCGATGCACCTTGCCGTCGATGCCGACCTCTTGTGCCGCCTTCTCTTTGTTGCGCACGTACACGGCCGAAGCGGGGTCGTCCCCGGCCAGGATCACGTGCAGGCCCGGAGCGCGCCCGTAGCGCGCCCGAAACTCGGAGACGCCGCGCGCCACCTCGTGGCGAACCACCTGCGCTACCGCTTTGCCGTCGATCAGTTTCGCCATGCGCGAAGGTCGGTAACGGATGCCCGACCGCGGCGCAAGGCGGAGCGGCAGCGCGGCGCTAAAGCGCGATGGTCACGAGCGAAACGGCGCCGGTGACGGCTCGGACCTGCGCGCCGCCGCTCTTCGCGCCGGAGAACTCGATGTTGACGAGCGCTCCCGGCCAGCCCCCCGCGGGGCAGTTCAGCAGGACGGCGACGCCAGTCGAGTCCGTTTCCGTGGCCACGTCGCTGTATCCGCCGCCGGTCGAGTAGGCGATGCTCTCGGCGCTCGAGGATTTGACGCTCACCCCCGAAAGCGGCGTGAGCCCGCTCCCCGCGCTCCGCGACGTCAAACGCAAGACCACTTGGGCCGCCCGCGAGTCACGTTGGACGGGGACGCTCAGGAGGTCGAAGATCGTGTCGATGTTGCTCTCGCGCACGACGCCGAGATCGGCGTTTACGACGCCCTGAGAGTTCGCGTGCTGCGTGAGGACGGGCTCGAGCGTTACGGCGGCGTCGGCTCCCGCGGTCTGTGGCGTAACGAGCAGCCACGACGTGCCGTCGGCCGGTAGGTCCGCGACCGTGAACGCATCCTTGCCGTTCCAGGTGTCGGTGGAGGTGCGGCCGTCGGCGCGGGTGCTCTTGATGCTGGCGGCGTCGGTGAGCACCTCGCCGCTGTCGAAGCGGCCGTTGTCGAAGAGTAGCTGCACCTCGCCTTGGAGCGTCACCGTTTCGCTATTGCTCGCGCCGCCCTGCTCGGGCTCCTCACCCGAGTCGCCGCCGCCGCCGGGCGTGGTCGGGAAACCAATCGAGATGCCCGCGGGGCCACCGCACCCGACGCAGGTGGGAGGAGGAGGCCGCTCGCCCTGGTTTTGACAGCCGCCCGCGAGGAGCGCCGCAGCGAGCGCGGGCGCCCACCGAAACGCCCGCGGCGCGCTCATGCCGCCCCCGCCGCGAGGGCCGCCGCCGTCTTCGCCGTGAGCTTCTGGTGCACCCAAACTCCGGCGCCGATGAGCGCAATGCCCACGAGCTGCGAGGTGCTGAGCCCGAGGAGCCCTCCGCGATCGTCGGCGCGCGCGAACTCGAGCACGAAGCGCACGGCCGCGTACAGAACCACGAACGCGACGAACACCTGCCCGTCGTAGCGCTTTCTGCCGTGCAGATAGAGGATGAGGAACGCCGCGATGGCGAAGCTTGCCGCCGATTCGTAGAGCTCGGTCGGATGGACGGGCAAGGATTCGCTCTGCGCCGTCGGCAGAAGCTTCGCGAGGTGTTGGGCCTCGCTCGCGGGGCTATTGCCCGGGAAGCGGACGGCCCATGAGGACGCCCAGGGCTTGCCGAAGCAGCAGCCGGCGAGCAGGCAGCCGAGCCGGCCGAAGCCAAGCCCCACCGGCACGACCATGCCCGCCATGTCCGCGGCCTTCCAAAACGGGAAGCGATCCGTCTTCAGGAGGTACCAGGCGGTGATCGACGCAGCCACGAAGCCGCCGTAGTACGTGAGCCCACCGTTGTAGAACTTCGCCCACGCGAGGCAGTCCGCCTCTTTCGGGTGACAGACGTTCTTCGCGAAATCCCAGACGGCAGGCGTCTCGAGCGCGAGGCACTCGCGACGGGTGATCTGCCAATCGACGAGCCCGGGGTTCGTGCAGCGGTGCACGTACTCCATGAAGTGCTCGTCCGCGAAGACGTGCAGGAGCCGCCCGCCGGCGATGCCCGCGAGCACCATCGCGAGACCCAAGTCGACGATCACGTCCGGGTTCTGGCCGACTCGCCGCGCCCAGAGCGTGCCCATCACCGTCGCGAGCAGGAAGCCGACGAGCATCAGCACGAAGTAGCTGGGGCCCGGGGCGACCCAACCCTCCCTGATGAAACCGAGATCGAACTGGAAGAGCTGTCCGTGCATCGAGGCCCGAGTCTACCAGCCCGCGACCGGGAAACGAGGAAACGACTAAACGGCTACGCGCCCAAAACCGGGCCCGTGGGCTCGGCACGGCGCTCCGGCCCGCGGCGGGCCGTGAACATGTCGACTGCCATCAGGCCGACCCCGATGCAGATCGCGATATCGGCGACGTTGAAGGTCGGCCAGTGGTCGGTGAGGCCCCAGCGCGGCACGGCCTTGGCGACCAGCGTATTCATGCTGAGCACCCAGTCCGCGCGGTAATCGATGAAGTCGATCACACTGCTGCGGGTGATGCGATCGGACAGATTCCCGAGCGCCCCGCCGAGCACGAGCGGCAGGCCCCACATGAGGGCGCGCTGCCCCCGCCCGAGCTTCGAGTACAGCGAAACGATGAACAGCACCGCGAGCACGCTCACGGCGAAGAAGAACGGCCGGCGTACCGTCTCGGCGGCATCTTGCAAGAGGCCCCACGCGCCGCCCTTGTTGTAGGCGATGGTGAGCGTGAGGTGATCCTTGACGAGGACCAGTGAGGGGTTGTCGAACGGGCGGCGCGAGAGCACGATCTCGGCCCACGCCTTGCTGGCCACGTCGAGAATGAGCGAGACCGCCGACACGATCCCGAAAAAGACGAACGTCGGGCGATCGAATGCGCTCGAGGACGGCGGAGACGACACGGGCGCCACCGGCACCGTCGCGGCAACGGGAGCGGGCAGCACGGGCTCGACCGGGGGCTCGATCAGGGGGGTCAGGTCGGGGCTATCGCCCGCGGGGGCCTCGGGATCGCTCATCTGGGCGCTCTCCTACGATACTCCCCGGGGATCGGTCGAGTTACCCGGCACTTCCCGGCCATTTTTGGGGTCGAGAGTGACAGACCACGGAACATCCGTTTAGCTAGAGCCGTGCCCGCTCCTCCTTGGTCCGCGCCGCGAGGCATTGATGCCGTGCTCGACGGCTGGCACGCGTCCGGCGCGATCACGCGTTGCTTCGCGGCCGAGCGCAGCGTGGCCCCGCGCGACGGGCGTTACGCCGCCGTGCCGGACGACCTCGCTCCCGGACTCTCCTCCGCGCTCGCGCGGCGCGGCGTCGAAGAGCTTTACAGCCACCAGCGTGAAGCCATCGACGCGGCACGCGCGGGACGTCACGTCGTCGTGGCGACGCCGACGGCGAGCGGCAAGAGCCTCTGCTTCCACGTCCCCGTGCTCGATGCGCTCGCACGCGACGACTCGGCGACGGCGCTCTACCTCTACCCCACCAAAGCGCTCTCGCGCGATCAGGAGCACGGGCTCCTCGAGCTCACCCGTGAAGCGGGCCTTCACCTCCCGGGAGCGGTGTTCGACGGCGACACGCCGGGGGACGCGCGCCGCGCGACGCGCGAGCGCGCGCGCATGGTGCTCACCAATCCGGACATGCTGCACGCCGGGATCCTGCCGAGCCACGCGCGCTGGGCGAGCTTCTTTCAGGGGCTTCGCTTCGTCGTGCTCGACGAGCTCCACACGTACCGCGGCGTGTTCGGGTCGCACTTTTCGCACGTGCTCGGCCGCTTGCGGCGCATCGCGGCGTTTCACGGCGCGCGCCCGCAGTTTCTGTGCGCCACGGCGACGATCGGCAATCCGCGCGAGCACGGGGCGCGCCTGCTCGGCGTGCCACCGGACGAGGTCACGCTCGTCGATCGCTCGGGCGCGCCGTCCGCCGCGCGCGAGGTCTACCTCTACAACCCGCCGCTCGTGAACGAAGAGCTCGGCATTCGCGCGAGCAGCCTGAAGCAGGCCGTGAATCTCGCCGGGGACCTCGTGGCCGCGCGGGTGCCGACTATCGTGTTCGGCCCGTCACGCAACTCGGTCGAGGTGATGCTCAAGTACCTGCGCGAGCGCGTCGGCGGCGACATCCCGCCGGATGCGATCATGGGCTACCGTGGCGGGTACTTGCCGGACACGCGGCGGCGCGTGGAGGCGGGCCTCCGCAACGGCGAGATCCTCGGCGTGGTCGCGACCAATGCGCTCGAGCTCGGGATCGACATCGGCGACCTGGATGCCGTGATCTGCGTCGGCTATCCGGGCTCGGTCGCCGGCACGTGGCAGCGCTTCGGGCGCGCGGGGCGGCGTGGCTCACGCAGCGTCGCCGTGCTCGTGTGCTCGAGCGACCCGCTCGACCAGTACCTCGCGCGCGAGCCCGCCGTGCTGCTCGACGCCCCCGCGGAGGAAGCGCGCATCGATCCGAGCAACGTCGAGATCGTGATTCAGCACCTGAAATGCGCGGCGTTCGAGGCGCCGTTCGAGGTCGCCCCGGCGGGGGCTCCGAGCACGGGACCGGAAGCGGCGCGCGGCGAGAGCTTTCTCGGGCTCGACGGCAGCGCGACGCGCGAGGCACTCGACTACCTCGCCAAGCACGGGCTCGTGCACGCGGCGGGCGATCGCTACTACTGGTCGGGCGAAGCGTTTCCGGCGAGCAACGTGTCCTTGCGGAGCGTCGGCTGGGACAACTTCGTGATCGTCGACCGCGAGAACGAGCGCACGCTCGCCGAGCTCGATTTTCGGGCCGCGCACACCATGCTGCACGAGCAAGCCATCTATCAGCACGACGCCGAGCAATACCAGGTGGAGCTGCTCGATTTCGAGAATCACAAGGCGTTCGTGCGCCGCGTCGAGCCCGACTACTTCACGACCGCCCTCACCTACCGGAGCGTCGTCGTGATCGAGGATCGACGGAGCACGCCGCTCGGCGAGGCGCGCGCGGGCTTCGGCGACGTGAAAGTCATCGAGAAGGTCACCGGCTACAAGAAGATCAAGTTCTTCACGCACGAGAACGCCGGCTACGGTGAGGTGAACCTGCCCGAGATGCAGATGCACACGACGAGCTTCTGGCTCACGCTGCCGGAGGCGCTCGTCGCAAGCCTTAGCGTGCCGCGGGCGGAGGTTGTCGATGCGCTGCGCGGCGTCGGGCACGCGCTCGAGACGGTTTCGTCGGTGGCACTCATGTGCGACCCGCGCGATCTCGGCCGCACCCTGGGCGACGGCGAGGACGAGGGCGAGGCGCCCGGCCGCGATCCGTTCGCGAAGCGCACGGGCGGCTTCGATCCGACGCTCTTCCTCTTCGACTCGATCCCGGGCGGCGTCGGGCTCGCCGAGCGCATCCACGAGCGCGCGACCGAGCTACTCGGCCGGACGCGCACGCTGATCGCGTCCTGCGCGTGCCAGGGTGGCTGTCCGGCGTGCGTCGGCCCGGGCGACATCGGCAGCCGGCGTAAGACGACGGCGCTCGCACTGCTCGAGCTCGTCGCGGGACGAGCCGCCGCGGTCAGCCGCTCGCTCGCACCCGGCTCGGTCGCAGCAAGAACGTAGCCTGGTCGCCCTGCCCGCGCTGGTTCAGCGCGCGGGCTTCGCTCTCCCAGGCGCTGAGCTCCGCCGGGCTGAAGAGCGCGCCGTGCGGTCCGGCGTGGCTCTTCGCGTCGTTGAGCGGCACGTCACGCCGGTTCTGCTCGCTCCACCAAAACTGGAGTCCCGTCGAGTCGAAGATCGTCTCGACGACGTCGAAGCCGTGGCGTTCCGCGAGCAGGCGGAAGCTCTCTGGCGTGTGCAGGTAGAAGTGACGAGGCGCGTCGATTTGCCCCCAATCGGCGCCGAAGCGCCGCCACGCCTCGCTCGCGAGCGGGATGCGGACGCAGAGGCACGTCGCGGGTGTCGCCGCGCGCCGGAGCTCGTCGAGCACGCCGTCTTGGTCCGGCATGTGCTCGAGGCTGTGGCTCAGCAAGATGAAGTCGGCGCCGGGACGCGCGTCGCCGAGCGTGCGCCGGATCGAGTAGCCCGGTTGCTCGCGCGCTTCGTCGGGGATGAACGGATCCACACCCTCGAGACGAAGAAATCCGTCGCGATGCAGCAGCGAGAGCAGAAACCCCGTGCCGCAGCCGACCTCCAGGATCGAGCTGTCGAACGAAACGCCGGCGCGCTTGAGCCAGGTGTACGCCTCGAGCTCCCCAAAAAGCTTCGAGGCCGCGAAGCCGATCGGATCGATCCGGCCGAGCGCATGGTTGGCGCGCCGGTGGTGCAGAAATCGCTCGAGTCGCGAGTACGCTTTTCGGACGCCGTCGCTCGCGAAGGAGTAGTACGCCTTCGGGTAGTAATCCGCGATATTTTCGGGGTAGCTCGCAATCTGGAGGCAGCCGCACGCGCCGCACTCGTAGTAGGCGAACTGGTCCCGCGTGCCGAACATCATCTCGCGAACGACAATCGGGCTGGCAGGCGCTTCGGCGCGGCAAATGCGGCACGCGAAAGATCCTGTCATGGCGGCACGGTGAAATAGCACGGCACAGGGCTTCCCGACCTTCCTTGCCGATGCGCCCGCGGGGCCCTACGATTGGTGCCGTGCGCTCGCTCGCGCGCTATCTCGTCACGGCCCCCTTGGTGGTGGGGGCGTGCCTCCCGACGGCCACGCGTCGCCTCGCCCCACAGGACGAGTCCGACGCCGGCACGCCTCCCGCCGTCATCGTCGACGGTGGCGGCAACACCACCGGGGATGTCCCCGTCGCCAAGCCCCACGCGCTCTTGGGCATCGACCCGCAGCACGGTCCGTTCAACGGCGGCACGCTGACGGCGATCCGGGGCAAAGGTTTCGCGAAGAACACGCGCGTCTGGTTCGGGGACGTCGAGGCCACCGACGGGCTGCTCGTGCTCGACACGGAGCGGCTTCAGGTCCCGACCCCGCCCGCCGACCCCGGTCGCGTCGACGTAGTCGTGCAGAACGGCGACGACGAATCGACGCGCGCCAAGCTCGAGAGCGGCTTCACGTACGACGACTTCTACCTCGAGCCCACCTCCGGACCGACGGCGGGCGGCACCGTCGTCACCATCCACGCGGAGGCGAAGCTCTTCGACGACAGCACCGAGGTCACGATCGACCAGGCGCCCTGCGAGATCGAGGAGATCCGGAGCCGGACGGAGCTCACCTGCCGCACGCCGCCCGGCACGCCCGGCGCGAAGCCCGTGAAGATCACGACCGGTGACGGCGCGCCGATCGACGTGCTCGACGCGTTCAGCTACGTCGTGAGCACGAACGGCTACAAAGGCGGCCTCAGCGGCGAGCCGCTCGACGGGCAGCTCGACGTGCTCGTGCTCGACGACCTTGCGGGGCAGGCCGTGCCGGGCGCGACGGTGCTCGCGGGCAACGACGCCGCGACGGCGCTCGTCACGAAGACCGACTCGTTCGGAACCGCGTCGATCGCGAGCGACGACCTCGGCTCGAAGGTCACGATCACCGTGGCCAAGAAGTGCTTCCAGCCGCAGACGTTCATCGACGTCCCCGTGCAAAAGCTCACCGTGTTCCTCGAGCCCGAGCTGTCACCGGCTTGCGGTGATTCCGGCGAAATTCCCGCCGGCGGCGGCGTGCCCGGCAAGTCGGGCAGCGTGAGCGGCGAGCTCATCTGGCCCTACGACGGCGAGGTTCGCCAGAACGGCTTCGGCAACGTCCCCGCTCCCGGGGAGGACGACGTGAAGCGCGTCGCGTACGTCTTCCGGCTCGCCTCGAAGCCGACTGACGGGTTCTCGCTGCCGAGCGCCGTCAGCGCCATCACACCCGACACACCCGGGACGATCGGCTACGGCTTCTACATGTCGACGCCGCCCGGTAACTTCACGCTGTATGCGCTCGCCGGTCTCGAAACGAAAGATCGCGTCTTCACCCCCTACGCGTTCGGCCTCACCCGCGGTGTCGCGGTCGGCACGAACCAGACGAACTCCGACGTGTTCATCCAGGTCGATCTGCCGGTCGATCACACGCTGCGCGTGAATGCCAAAGGCCCGAAGCCCACCGAGCGCGGTCCCGATCGCCTCGAAGCCAAGCTCGCGATCGAGGTCGGCAGCGAGGGTTACGTCATCCTGCCGAACAGCGTGCAGTCGAGCCTCCTACCCGGCTCGGGTACCTTCGATTTCGTCGGCATTCCGCCGCTCACGGGGTCGCTCACGGGGACCCGCTACATCGCGACGGCGCTCGCAGCCACGGGCGAAGCGGAGGGCACGCCGCGCTCTGCCGTCGGGCTCTACGCCACGGTCACGGATAGCGACCCCATCGGCGTCGATGCTTTCGTCGAGGTGCCCTCGCTCGTCTCCCCGGCGAGCAGCACGACGTGGGATCGCACGTCGCTCGAGATCAAGAGCGAAAAGGGGGGTCCCGCCCCGGACGTCACGGTCGTCGACGTGTCGAGCGGGAACAATCTCGTCACCTGGCGCGTCATCGCGCCGGGCGCGCCGGAGCACATCGACCTGCCCGACCTCTCGGCCGTCGATTCGGAGCTCGCCCTCG
>DATMCL010000484.1:0-13535 GCA_035558375.1 Polyangiaceae bacterium | reverse complement strand
TCACCTCGAGCTCGTGTCGTGGCTCTCGGCGGTCGGGGCGCTCCCGTCGCGCAGCGGCACGCTTCCGGCCCAGCGCGTCGAGGACTACATGCCCCTCGCGCGGACCAAAGACGAGCGCTGAACCGGCTCGCCGTCCGTCCGGCCGAAGACGCTCGTCCGTGCGCATCAGCAGCGTGGGGCACGATGGCGTTGGGCGGCGACGGGCGGTCGGGCGAAGCAAGCGGTGACTTGGCGGCACCGTCGAACGGCGTGGAAGCGAGGGTGCGGGGGTCGAGTTACTGAGGAGCGAGCTCGCGAAGCGTTTGCCGAGTGACCCGCTCGAGAGAAGGGACCGAATGCGGAATGCGTATCAGAGCGCGCATCGCTTCACTCTCGCGGAAGCCCATGCCGACGAGAGCGTGAAAGGCTTTCGCTCGCACGTCGGCGACAGCGGGACGGACGGCGCTGCCGTAGGGAGTACCGTCGGCGTGGGCAAAGGAGAGCCCAGAAGAAGGAGTGCCCGTGATGACGAGCGAGCCGTCGTGGGCAGCGCGGTGGTGGGCGCCGCACAGGGTGAGGAGATTGGCGACCAGGTGTTTCCCGCCTTCGCAGCGACGCTCGAGATGATGCGGCTCCGTAAAGACTGCGTGCCGGCAACCGGGGACGCGACATTTCGCACTGTCTCGGTGCAGGACCGTGCGCCGCGTTGCGGGCGGGATAGTCTGCGTGGCGCGGGCCGGACTCGCGCCCACGTGGACGCGAGCGTCGACGTTGTCGGCGACGTCCACGTGTACGCGAGCGTCCGCGTCGTCTCGAACGCCAATGTGTGCGCGAGCGTCCGCGTCGTCTCGAACGCCCACGTGTGCGTCGACGTGCCCGATGTGCTGAGCGTCGCACTCCGCCATCTCGACGATTTCGGCACCGACCTCGATGAGCTCCCCGCGTCCCTGCTGCGTGGCCCGGCGACAGCGCTCGCACACCGTGAGCGCGATTTGGTAGCTCGAGCGCCCCGGGTCCCTATTCCCCGCGAGGGTCTGACGGCAGAGCAGCAGGAAAGCTGCGTCTTCGTCGAGAGGCTCGCCCGCGTCGCGCCGAATTTTCGCCATCGCTTCGCGGAAGGTCGCGAAAACCTCGCCCGAGAGCTCGAGGCGCAGCAGGTGGCGCTCGAGCCGCGAGTTCGGAAAGTCATCGGGAAGGCTCCCCGGACGGTGACCGTTCACGAGCTGCTCGACTTCGCGCACGGTCCGGCCTCGGGCAGCTTCGAGCCATCGCTTCTCGGTCGTCGGCATCGCGACGCGCGTGACCTCGCGTGCGACCGAGAAGTTGATGGCGCCCGTTCGGAGCTCGCCTGCGATTTCAGGAAGCACCTCGAGCGCCTCAGCGACGCGGAGCTTCTCCTGCGTGAGCTTGGGTCCGTAGCCGAAAAGACGCTCCGTGTATTCCAGGAACGATGCGAACCCGAGCCGAACATGCGCCCCCGAGCGACGCGCTCTGAGAAGCGCGCGTCCTTCGTCGAAATCGAGCCCCGCGCGCTCCGTGGCGAGACGGACGAGCGCTTCATGTGCCTGACGCCATGAAGCGTCATCACCCTCCAAGACGATAGCTGCCGACATAGTCGAACCTCCCGACCACGCGCCCTCGAGCCGCCGTGGTCTCGCTGAGGTTCCTCTCTAACACGCAGATCTTTGTCCTCGCCTGCGCGCGCAGGACGTCGTTTCACGCATCAAACCGACGACCAAGCCATCGAACTGCCGAAAGCCAGCCACCGCCCGACCTGACGCAGCAGAGCGGCATTTACAGAGGCGAGCAGCGCCTCTCAACACTCGACCCCTTCGAACTCCGTCAAGCACATTCCGAAGAAAATGCATACGAAGCGCACGGCCTCGCCGGCAACAGGAAGCCCCACGGCTCCAGGCGTCGGGGCGGTCATTAACGACGCGCCGCGTTTCCGTCTGCAACGAGCTCATAGCCCCGAGGCCGAGCACCACGCCGCCCCACCGGCTCAGCAGTCGTCGCGGCGTTTCCGCGGCGTGGCTTGCCACGACCTCGCATCCACGCCGTTCAAACGGCTCCGCTACGTCGCGCCGCTCTCACGGCGTTTCCGCGACGTTGCTCGCCACGACCTCGCCCCCACGCCGTTCAAACGGCTCTTCCATCTGGTGGCCTCTCACGTCGCTCCCGCGGCGTGCTCGCTCACCCACACGACGCCGCCCAGCACGTGACCGCTCACGCCGCCCGTCACCGCCCGACTCCGTCGTGCCCCCACGCTGGCTTTTGCCAGCGTAAGGGGGCACCCGCGCGCGCAGGTCTAAGGCCGAGCACGCGGGCCGTACCACGCCGCGCACACGTGGGGGGCATCAACGCATCCTCCCGCACACGCGGGCCGTACCACGCCGTTCGCACGTGGAGGCATCAACGCATGCTCCCGCCACGCAGACCGTACGTCACTGCACTCACGGGGGCCCACGTGGGGGATCAAAGCATCGTCATTGATACGGCGATGACGGGCCGACGAGGTTCCGCGCCCACGCGGGCAAGGGGCGACGCGAACGGCGGCGAATGGCGCGCGGGTGCCTCCGGCTCAGAGCGCCGGCAGGTGCATCGCGAGCGAGTCGTTCGCGTGGCTCGCTTCGTTGCCGTGCTCGACGAGGACCGAGCGGAAGATCACGGTGCCGTCGGCGGCCGTGATCTCGCCAGCGAGGTCGCGGCCTGGGAGCGAACGGCTCTCGGTGATGCCGAGCTTGGCCTCGGTCTCGCCGATCAGGACGCGGTAGCTCTTCGTCTCGCAGTCGAGCTCGGACGGGCCGATCGTGCAGGTGCCCTTGGTCGTGGCCGTGAGACCCTCGTTCTCGTCGGGGGTGAGGCTCGCCTGCGCCATCAGGCCTTCGTAGTCAGCCGTGGTGCCCGGCTGCTCGACGCCGTCGACCAGGCGGCTCACGCGCGTGATGCTGCCCGACGCCTCCATGCGGACGCGCACGGCTTTGACGCCGTCACTGTCCTCGAGGCGATAGTCCATGATCCAAGCGTCGTCGCCCTCTTGGGCCACGACGCGCTCGGTGAGGAGCGCCGGGTGCTTACGGAAGCTCCCGCTGATCTCGTGAACGGAGAAGTCGCCGACGTGCCGCGCGCTTTCGGCGGCAGCGGGTGGAAACGAGGTGTGAACCAGGGTCGCATCGGACGCCGTCGTCGGAGCCCGAGCCCCCGCGCTCTCTGCGCCGCAGCCGGCGAGCGCGAAAGCCGTGATGACGATGGCAACAGGGGTGTTCTTTCGCATGGACGACGCATTCGCACACTGCATCAGAAGTGGCCAAGTAAGGGGCAAGGTGCGATGAGCTCCGTCCCTCGGTGATGATAATTCGGGCTGGACGGAAAGCCGTCGTGGCAGCCGGGATTGGATGTAGGATCAGATTTCACCCATGGGCGGACCCGAGGATGAGGAAGGCGATCGCGCCCTTCGCGAAGACGTAGCGCGGGCCGAGACGGCGCTGCGTGAATCCGAGCAGCGCTTTCGCATGGTCGTGCAGGGCGCGCCCGACGGCGTCGCCATTCTGCGGGGCCCCGTGATCCTCTATTTGAATCCGCGCGCCGCACGGCTGCTCGGCGCCAAGACACCAGAGGACGGCTGCGGGCGCCCCATTACCGATTTCCTGCACCCCGACGACATCGCCGCCGCCGCGGATCGCATCGGACGCTTGATGCGCTCCGGGCAGCCGCTCGACGGTGCGTACGAGTACCGCTCGCGCTCGCTCGATGGTCGGGAGCTGACCGTCGAAATCAGCGCGATTCCCATCGACTTCGATGGCGGGCGCGCCGTCCTCGCGTTCGCGCGCGACGTGACGGAGCGCAAGGCCATGCAAGCGCGGCTCGCGCAGGCCGACCGCCTCGCCGCGCTCGGCATGCTCTCCGCAGGCGTGGCGCACGAGATCAACAATCCGCTCGCGTACGCGCTCCTCAACCTCGAGCTCGTCGTGCGCGAGCTCGAGCGAGGCGGCGAGTTCGATCGCGCCGCCGTTCTCGGCCGGCTGCGCGAGGCCCGTCACGGCGGTGAGCGCGTCGCGACGATCGTTCGCGACCTGAAGTCGTTCGCACGCGAAGACGAGAACACGCGCTGGCCCGTCGAGCTCGGCACGGTGCTCGAATCGGCCCTCAACGTCGTCGGCGGCGAGATCGCCAAGCGCGGCCGCGTGGCGCGCCGCTTCACCCAGGTGCCGCCCGTGGAGGGGATCGCCGCACGGCTCGAGCAGGTCTTCGTCAATCTGCTCTTGAACGCGGCGCAAGCACTGCCGGAAGACACCTCCTCGACGAACGAGGTGAGCGTCCGCGTCGAGCACGATGATGATTTCGTGTGGGTGGTGGTCAAAGACACCGGCCTTGGCATGACCGAAGACGTGAAAAAGCGCATCTTCGACCCGTTCTTCACGACCAAGCCCGCGGGCGTCGGCACGGGCCTCGGGTTGCCGATCTGCCAGGGCATCGTCACGGCACACGGCGGAACGCTCGAGGTGGAGAGCGCGCCCGGACAAGGCAGCACCTTCACCGTGAAGCTCAAGCGCTATTACGGCGACTTCCAAGCGCGCGAGCAGCCGACGTCCCCCCTCGCCACCACACGCGGCCGGATCCTGATCATCGACGACGACGTAGCCGTGGGCCGCACACTGCGCCTCGCGCTCGAGGAAGAGCACGACGTGACCGTGGTGGTGAGCGCCGCCGAAGCGCTACGCACGCTGCACGCCGCGGACGGCGGCGGCGACTTCGACGCGATCCTTTGCGATCTCTTGATGCCGGGCATGACGGGCGCCGAGCTTTTCACGGTCGCTCGCCGCGAGCTGCCCCAGGCCGCTCCGCGCTTCATCTTCATGTCGGGCGGCTACTGGGCAGAGAACGAGCCTTCGCCCACGGGCTCGCAGCCCGTGCTCGAAAAGCCGTTCAACCTCGAGCAGGTGCGCTCCCTGCTCCGGGACGTAGTGACTCGCTCCCGGCGCCAGTCGGTTCGCGTCGAGCCGTCGCAGTAATCCCGTCGGTACCGCCTGACGTGCGCGTGCGATACCGAGCGAGCGCCTCGCACAGATGCTCGGTGCTCTTGGGCATGGGGACGCGAGCTCGCGCCATGTCCGCCATCAGGCTGCGGGCTCGCACGACGAGCGCCCAGCCGGCCTGCACGAGATCGTCGTCGGGACCGCTCGGGAGCGTCGCGCCGAGAGCGAGCATGCGTTCACCCACGACGACGAAGGTCGTCCACGTTTCGAACACGTCGTCGTCGGTGCGCAGCGTCTCGCACTTCGTCTTGGCGGCCGCCGCGAAATCCGTGACGAGCGGGGCGAGAGCGCCGAAGTGCGGCAGCGCCGCAAAGGTCGCTACCACCTCAGCGGCAACGCGATCGATCGCGCCCATCGTGAGCGCTATTTTCACGTACCGACTCTTGTAAAACTCCTCGATCGGGTAAGCGAACGCCTTGAACGGCTCCCCCCAGAGCTCGTCGATGCCCTCGTCGCCGCTCCGGTGCCGCACCATTTTGCCGAGCTCGAGCGCCTCGCTGAGGTGGTTGCCGCACTCGCGCATCAGCGCATAGTCGCTCTTCACGGCGACGCCGAGCTGCTGCAGCTCGACGAGCTTTTGGAAGATGTCGGCGGCGCGATTGAAGAGCGCACCAGCGAGCATGCCGCCCTTGACGCGACGCCGCTCGGGGTCGCTCTCGGCGTCGTACGCGCGGCGCGCTGCGTCGAGGCGCTCGCCCGGCACGTTGAGCCCGTGCTCGACGTGCTTGAAGAGCCGCTGCGTGAGCCCCGCGATCAGCCGGCGTTTCTCGAGCAACGTGTCGGCCGGCACCGGATACGCTTTGATCCAGTAACCGTCGTAGTAGACGCGCTGCCGCCCGTCGATCGAGCGCTCGGTGCCGTTCGGGATCTCCGAATTCATGGCAGGCCTCTTTTCTAGGCGAAGGAACGCCGCTTCCCTAGCAGAGCGCGGACGCCCGCACCACGTCGCCCGTCGCGAAACGGCGACGAAACGCCGCTCAGCCGATGAGCGTCGGCGCTTCTTCGAAAACGACGACTTCACGCGCGGGATCGACCCGCACGCGTGCCCACAGATCCGGCAGGTACGCGGCCCCGACCGTCGCCGCAGCCGACGCCCCGATGGCGGTGACCCAGCCGACCGGACCGAGCGGACGGCACCCGAACGCGTGGCTCAAGCCCGGAGTCTGGACGATCAGCGCGAGCGCCGCGGCCGAAGCCGTCCCCGTGACGAGCACGGGCCGGCTCAAGCCGCCGCTCAAGAGCGTCTGTCCGAGCTGAGTGCCCACCAAGGCGACCAATCCGACCGTGTTGGCGCGCGCGCGGGTGCCGCTCAGGCGGGCGACGGTCCACGCCATGCTCGCTCCGAGCGCCGTGACCACGGCGCGCGCCGCAATTTGGCGATTCAACGGTGAGCCGAGCGACACGTCGGGCCCTTCGTGGGCGAGGGCCTTGAGCGAGCGCTGCGCGGGCGGACGGAGCGCGATCGCCATGGCGGGAGCCACGTCCGTGAGCAGATTCACGAGTAGGAGCTGGCGCGCGTTCAGCGGCGGACGCCCGTCGACGAGGCCGGCGCCCAGCGTGAAGCCGATCTCGCCCAGGTTGCCGCCGACCAGGATTGAGACGGCGTCGCGCACGGCGACCCACATCGCGCGGCCCTCGAGCACGGCGTCGACCAGCGTTTCGAGACGTGCGTCGGTGAGGACGATGTCGGCGGCGGCGCGAGCGGCGGACGTGCTCTGCTCGCCGACGGCAATGCCGACGTGCGCGAGACGAATGGCGGGCGCGTCGTTCGCGCCGTCGCCGACCATCGCGACCACGCGTCCGGCGCGCTGCAGCGCGCGCACGATGCGCACCTTCTGCGAAGGCGTCACGCGCGCGAACACCGAAATGCCGCGCATCCGGCGATCGAGTGTCTCGTCGTCGATCTCGGCGAGATCGGTCCCCGTGAGGACACGGCCCGCGTTCGGCAAGCCGACCTCGCGCGCTACGGCTTCCGCGGTGCGGGCATGGTCGCCCGTGATCATCACCGTGCGCACGCCGGCTTCGCGCAGCTCCTTCACGGCCTGCGTCGCGCTGACCCGCACCGGATCGCTGAACGCCAAGAAGCCCAAGAACGTTAGACCGACAAGACGCCGCGGATCGAGGCTGTCGCCGTGCGGCACGATGCGCTCGGCCACGGCAAGGACGCGTAGGCCGCGCACGGCGAGGTCGCTCGCCGTCCGAGCGAGCTCCGCGCTCATGCCCTCGTCGAGCGCGACGCGCTGCCCGCCGCGCCGGAGGCCCGTGCAGCGCGCGAGCACGACCTCGGGGGCGCCCTTCACGTCGAGCACGAGGCCGGCTTCGCAGTTGCCCACGGTGGCGTGGTAGCCGCGCCCGGCCTCGAACGAGGTCTCGAATGCGCGCTGGAAGCCGTGGCACGCGTACTCCGTGCGAATGTCGAGGCGCTCCGCGGCGCGATAGAGCGCCTGCTCGGTGGGATCGAACGAGCGACCCCCGGGCTCGGCCGACGCGCGCAGCGAGGCGGCGAGGATCGGCAACGTCAGGGCGTCGAGCTCCGGCAGCACTTGCAGCAACTCGCCGTCGCTCACCTCCACGAGCTCGATACGCCCCTCGGTGAGCGTGCCCGTCTTGTCCAGGCAGAGCACATCGACGCGGCCGAGCGCTTCGATGCTGCGCGCATTGCGCACGAGCGCGCCGCGCTTGGCCAGGCGCTCGGCAGCGGCGAGCTGCGCGGCCGTCGCGAGCAGTGGCAAGCCCTCCGGCACGGACGCGACCGCGAGGCTCACGCCGCTGCCGACGAGATCCTCGAGCTTTCGCCCGCGGATGAGGCCGGCTGCGATGAGCCCCACGCCCGCCCCGGCCGCAACGGGCCCGGTGAGCTGAATCAGCGAGCGCAGGCGCCGTTCCACACCGCCGCGCACCGCGTCGCGCTTGCTCACGAGCGTCCCGCGGCGCGCTTCCGTCTCGTCCCCGACCGCAACGGCCACGGCCGTGACGCGCCCGGCCGCGACGGCCGTGCCCGCGTACAGCATCGAGCTGCGGTCCGGCACGTCGACCTCGAACGAGGGAGCCGCTTGCTTCTTCACGGGCATCGACTCGCCGGTCATGCTGGAGGCGTCGATCTCGAGCGACTCGGACTCGACGATGCGACAATCGGCGGGGACCACGTCGCCCGCGGCCAGCAGAATCACGTCGCCGTGCACGAGCTGCTCGGCGTCCACCTCGAGCAGCTGTCCGGCGCGTCGCACCATCGCCCGGCGCCGCGCGGAGCGCGAGAGATCGCGAATCGCGCGCTCGGTTCGATGGCGCTGCACGCCGCCGATCACCGCGTTCAGCGCCACGACGCCGCCCACCATCGTCGCGTCGCCGAACGAGCCGACGGCCGCCGAAAGCCCGGCGCCCGCGGCCAAAAGCGGCGCGAGGGGATTGAAGAGCTCGTCACCGATCGCCTCGACGAGCTCGACCACGGTGCCGCGCTGGAGCAAGTCCGGGCGGCGCCGCGCCAGCGCTTCTTTGCGCTCGAGGCCCGCGTTGGTCGTCCCGAGCCGCGTGAGGACGGCGCGCACGTCGAGGGCGTGCCACGGCGTGCGATCGCGCGGCGGCGGGAGCTTCTGCCGCGACAGCTTGAACGAGGTGCGCGCGCCGTTCAGCATGGAGATGAGCGACGCGGCGTTCACGACCGCGATCACGCGCCGCCCGGTCGTGGGCAGCACGCCGCCCGCCGAGACGAGCGCGCCGAGCGTCGCCGCGCCGAGCGCCATGTTCACGCTCTGCTTCGACACCTGACGCGCCGTGCGGCACGCGTGGATCAAGAAGCGCGGCTCCGACAGATCCTCCTCGCAGACGAGATGAGCGCCCCAAGGCGCCGGCTCGCCGGGCCTGAGCAGGCCGATGCCGCAATCCGCCGCGGCGAGCGCGGAAGCCGCCGCGCCTCCGGCGATGACGCACACGCCGCGCCCCTCGCGCTGCAGGCGGCGAATGCCGAGCACCATGCCCTCCCCTGCCCCGATCACGTCGTCGGCGGGCAAGCCGTCGAGCGCCGTGTCCGCCGCGGCCGCGACGACGACGCGCATCGACGATTCGTGCGCCGCAGCCATCAGCTCGTCGATGCCCGTCCGCGAGACGATCTCGATCTCGACGAGCGCGCGGGGCACGCCGTGCCGAGTCAGAGCTAAAACGAGCCCGCCTTGCGCGCCGAGCTCGCCCGCTCCTGCGGCGAGCACCGGCGAAAGCTCGAGATGGCGCGCGCCGTACGGCTCGAGCACGAGCTCGCCCTGCTCGTGCCGCCGCACCGGCTGATCCGGATCGAAGAGCTTGGCGACGAGTGCCCGGACGCTCGCTTCGTCGAAATCCGCCTCGTGCACGAGGGCGCGCACTTCCCAGCGATGCCGCGCAACGAGATCGTGCGGCAGGACCAGACAATCGATGCGATCGAGCCGGCGCAAGACGGCCGGATCGAGCACGAGCACGCCGCGGCGCGCGAGCAGCCGGCCGAGCTCACTCGCAAAGACGTCGCGCCCGAGCTCCGCGGGCTTGGGCAAGCCGCCGAAGAGCGCCGCAACGGCGCGCTGCAGGCTGCGCGTCGCCAAGAACGAGACGCCGAAGCCGGCGAGCGACACCCACACCGCGCGATCCGAGTACTCCTCGATCGGCCCGCGCGGCAGCGGACAGGGGCGCGCGTCGGTGTCGAAGTGCGGCGGATCGGCGGGCAGCGCCGGGTCGAATAGATCCGCCTCGCGCGCCTCCCAGCTGTGGCGGCGCGCGCTCGCCTCCCCGAGCTGCACGGCGCGGTGAGCGAGCTCGACGAGGGCGCTCCCCGGCCGCTGCGCGATGCCGTGCGCGAACGCGGCGCCCACCTCGAGCGCCAAGTCCGCGCGGAGCGGTCCGAAGCGCTCGTCGAGCCCGCGCCTGAGCCGCGGTGACGTTTGCAAGATTTGGAGCAGCGACGCGAGCGTCCCCGCGATGCGCGACGCGGGCACGATCGAGAAGCGCAGCGCGGTGCCGCTGACCACGCCGACGGCGTCGGCACAAAGCGCGACGAGGAGCCGCTCCGCCGCCTCGAGGTCGGCCGGGTGCTCCCACTCCGTGTCGCGAAAGCGCGCCTTGTCGAAGCCGGCGGTGGCCTCCGCACGCTCGACGGCGGCGACGATCTCGTCGAGCGCGGGTCCGCCGGCGTCGACCTCGACCACGACGCGACCGGTCGCAGCGTTGAAGCGCACCGAGCGCACGCCTGTGAGCGACCCCACGTCTTCCCTGACGGAGCGCTCGAGCACGGCGCGCTCGGGGCCGCGCACGTCGCGGAGCTCCACGTGGGCGCGCGTCGTGCCGAACCAGGCGCGCCGCCCGCGCGGAGCGAACTGGCGCCGCACGCCGGCGATGCCGGCTCGGACCTTGGAGAATGCGTCGGCGAAGACCGGCATCCTGCTCATCCCGCCGCGAAGCGCGCTGTCGCGGTGACGAGCTCGTGCACGATACCCGGCTCGAATGCGGAGTGCCCCGCATCCGGCACGATGCGAAGATCCGCCTCCGGCCACGCCTTCGCGAGCTCCCACGCGCTCTGCACCGGGCAAATCACGTCGTAACGCCCCTGCACGATGACGGCCGGGACGTGACGAATGCGCGGCACGTCCTCGATCAGCTGATTGTCACGCGCGAGAAAGCCGTGATTGACGAAGTAGTGGCACTCGATGCGCGCGAACGCGAGGCTGAAGTCGTTGCCCGCGCAGCTCGCGATGTAGTCGCGGTCCTGGTGGAGGTGCGCCGTGCTCGCCTCCCACACGCTCCACGCGCGCGCCGCTTCCTGCCGCACCACGGCGTTCTCGCTCGTGAGCCGCCGGTGGTACGCGTGCACGAGATCGGAGCGCTCGGCCTCCGGAATCGGCGCGAGGTACTGCTCCCACGCTTCCGGAAAGAAGCGACTCGCCCCGACTTGATAGAACCAGTCGAGCTCCCAGCGCCGGAGCAGGAAGATGCCGCGCAGCACGAGCTCCGTGACGCGCTCCGGATGCTTCTCGGCATAGGCGAGCGCGAGGGTGCTGCCCCACGAGCCGCCGAACACGAGCCAGCGCTGGATGCCGAGGTGCTCGCGCAGCGCCTCGATGTCGGAAACGAGGTGCCAGGTCGTGTTGTCGACGAGCGATGCGTGCGGGCGGCTCTTGCCGCAGCCCCGCTGATCGAAGAGGACGATGCGGTAGCGCGCCGGGTCGAAGAAGCGGCGCTGGCGGGGGCTCGTCCCGCCGCCGGGGCCACCGTGCAAAAACACGGCCGGTTTGCCCTGGGGGTTTCCCGACTCCTCGAAGTAGATGGAGTGCTCGGGGCTGACGGTTAGGTATCCGGTGCGGTAGGGCTGCACCTCTTCGTACAAGCCGCGGCGGCTCTCGCTCATGGGTCTCGCGAGCGTGCCAGAGCGGCGGCCGTGCGTCGAGGGCCGCATCGTGTTACGGCGCCCTCACTCAACGTGGCAGACGAGGCCGCTCCTCACGCAGAAGAGCCGCGGCAGGAGCTCACCGCGCTCGTGAAACAGGCGCGGCGCGGCCTGCGTCGCGACGTACGCGCCTTCGAGGCAGGCCTCGACGAGGGCGAGCTCTTCGTCGCACTGAAAAGTCACGTCGCGGGTGCACCCGAAGGCGAGGCCGTGGCGCTCGATCGCGAGCTCGAAATCATCCCGCACCTCCTCGCCGACGAGGAGGGTCAAGGCTACGCCGCGCTCTTCACGAACCCCGAGCTCGTCGAGCCCGTCGCCGAATCGCTCGGCTGGACCACGGACGGCCGCGAGCTCAGCGTCTGCTCGCTCCCCGCACGCGTCGCGCTCGAGCTCGCGCTCAGCGTCATCGACGAGGTCACGGTGCGCGGGCTCGTCATCGATCCGGGCCAGGACAGCGAGCTCATGCTGCGGCGCAGCGAGCTCGCGAGCATCGTCTCGGGCCAGCCGTTGCCGCTCGTCGGCTACCTCGTCGATCTGCCGCCACTCGACGACGAGCAGATGCTGCTCGCCGAGCCGAGCGACCCGCCTCCTCCGGCCCTCGTGGACGCGCTCGAGCAATTTCTCGCCGCACACCCCGAAATCACGGGCCATGCGCTAGAGCGCACCTTCAACCCCGAGCGCGATCTCGAGCCGCACCTGACGCTGCGCCTCGCCGCGCCCGACGTTGCCGACCGCCGTGCGCTCGCCGAGCAGGTGATCGGCGCCGTGGGCGAGCTCGTGCCGCCTCCCGGCTACCTCGACATCCTCTTCGACGATGACTGAGGCGACCCCGGCCCTCGCCGTACGCCCCGATCTGCTCGACGCCGGGCGCGCCCGCCTCTCCTTCATCGAGCGCTTCACGCTGCGCTTCGTGCGCCGCACCTTCGAGCCCGGTCGCCTCGACCGCGCGATCCGCTGGCTGCAGCGCGTGATCGGCTCGACCTGGATCCACCATTTCACGAAGCACCTCCGCCACGTGTACGGCCTCGAGCGCCTGCCGCGACTCGAACGCGCGCAGAGTTACATCCTCGTCTCGAACCACCGGAGCTTCTTCGACCTCTACGTGGTCACGGGCCACCTCGTGCGCCTGCGGATGAAGCACCGCATCGTCTTCCCCGTGCGCGCCGACTTCTTCTTCACGAGCTTTCTCGGCTTGTTCGTGAACGGCGTCATGAGCTTTTTCGCGATGTATCCGCCGCTCTTCCGCGACCGCAAAAAGCTCGCGCTGAACCCCGTGAGCCTCGACGAGCTCGCGTGGCTCCTGCGACGCGGCGGCTTCTTCTGCGGGCTACATCCCGAGGGGACACGCAAGAAGGACGACGACCCCTACACCTTCCTGCCCGCTCAGCGCGGCGTGGGACGCGTGATTCACGAAGCCAAGGTTCCGGTCATTCCCGTGTTCATCAATGGCCTGCTTCCGAACGACTTAGCGCGCCAAGTGGGGAGCAACTTCGACGGGACGGGGCGGAAGATCGTCGTCGTGTTCGGGGAGCCGATCGACTTTTCGGACCTGTACGCGGAGGCGGCAACGCCCAAGGTGCATCAGGCCGTCGCGGATCGGACGCTCGAGGCGATTGGGAAGCTCGGGAGCGAAGAGCGGAAGTATCGCGAAACGCTCGGTGGCTGAGTAGCGAACGTCACTCGCACTCGGTACCGGCGTCGTTGGGCCGCTTTCCGCTCGGGCACGGCAAGCAACAAAACGCGCCACCGGGATTCGTGTGCGGATTGCAATCCTGTGGGCCACGATTCGGACACACGGCTGATCCCAATAGGCACTGGCCGCCCGCAGCGGTGCACGATCCCGCTCCTGAATCGCCCGAACATCCAACGAGCAGCAGCCCCACGAACAAATCGACGTACGTCATTCAGCCCTCCTCGCTCAGAACATGCAGGACTCTAGCACCTTCGCCGCCGGGAGCAGCTCGGGTCGCAGGCGGGAACCTCGCTCGGGGCGTGCTGTCGGTGAGAGGTGGAGCGCTCATGCTCCCGTTTGAACGAGGTTCCGCTCATGGCTTGGGTGCGTCGAGGTGCGCTTTCGCTGCCGCTCGGGTGTGTTCTCTTGTGGGCGCCCGCCGCGC
>DATMCL010000483.1:0-16587 GCA_035558375.1 Polyangiaceae bacterium | reverse complement strand
ATCGGTCGAGACCTTCACCTCGTACTCCGCCGCCACCGGGCCGACCGAGTCCTTCGCCGGCGCTGACCAGTCGATGCCGAGCTTGCCGAGATCGCTCGAGAGCGCCTCGATCTCCGTCTCCTGCAGCTTGTCGAGGTACTGCTTCGCGCCCCGCACCTGCTCCGTGCGGCGGCCGGGCGTGAGCTTGCCCACGAGCCCCGCGCCGACCTTGATCGGGAAATCCATCTCGAAGTCGTCGTCGAGATCGTCGCCGCGGTCGCGGATGGCAGCGCGCGTCTTCTCCGGCAGGTCGTAGCGCAGCGTGAAGGAGGGACGGTCGGAGCTCCGGTGCCCGCCGCCGTTCAGGCTCTTCGTGAGGTCACGCTCGCGGAGCGCGCGATCGGAGCGGAAGAGATCCATCTCGACCGTGTCGGCCGTCATCGGGTCGAGCTCGACGTCGGGAGCGACGCCGACGCCCTGGATCGAGAAATCCCCGGGCGTGAGGTACTGCGCGATCGTGAGCTTGAGCGCGGCGTTTTCGGGCGTGACGCGCGGGAACACGAGCTGCACGCTGCCTTTGCCGAACGTCGTCTGCCCGACGATCACGGCGCGGTCGAGGTTCTTGAGCGCACCCGCGACGATCTCGCTCGCGCTCGCGCTCATGCCGTTGACGAGCACGACCATCGGGTACGGCGGCTCGGTCCCGGCGCGCACGGCGCGCTTCTCGTCGCGGCCCTCGGAGTTGCCGACCGTCGCGACGATCACGCCCTCGTCCAGGAAGCGATCGGCGACCTGCGCCGCTTGCTCGAGGAGACCGCCCGGATTGCTCCGGAGGTCGAGGACCAAGCCCTTGAGCTTGTCCTTCTTGTGGAAGTCGGCGAGCGCGCCCTCGAGCTCGTCCGAGGTGCTCGACTGGAACTGCTTGATGCGGACGTAGCCGATGCCGGGCGCGAGCTGGCGCGACTCGACCGATTTGACCTGGATCTCTTCGCGGACGAGCTCGAACGGGCGCGCGCCCTGCCAGCCTTCGGTCCCGTCGCGCTGGATCCAGACCGTGACCTTCGAGCCCGGCTTGCCGCGCAGGCGCTGGACCGCGTCGTCGAGCGGCATGTTGAGCGACGACTCGTTGTTGATCTTCATGATGCGGTCGAGGCGCCGCACCCCGGCGCGCCCGGCCGGTGTGCCCGGCATCGGCTTCATCACCGTCAGCATCTGATCGCGGATCGAGATCACGATGCCGAGACCGCCGAAGTGCCCCGAGGTCGAGAGGTTCATCTCGCGGTACGCGTCGGGGCTCAGGAACACGCTGTGCGGGTCGAGCGTGCGCAGCATGCCGTTGCACGCGGCGTACTCGACCTCGTGCAAATCGACGCCCGTGTCCTTGAGGTGGGACTGCAGGAAGCTGAACACCTCGCGTAGGCGCGCAGCGACGTCCCAATGACCCTGCACGTTGTCGACGCGGAAGTCTTTCGAGTCCGCGTCGACCTGGACCCACACCTTCTGCGTCTTGTCGTCGTAGCGAACGATGACCTGCGCGACTTCCTTCTGGATCTGATTGAGCGCGCTCAGGAACATCTGGCGCGGCTTGACGCGCGCCGGGTCGACGTAGCGCTTGCGGATCGTCTCGAGCGTCTCGCTCACGGCGACGAGCTGCGTGAGATCGTACGGCGCGTTCGGACGCCCCGGTGCCGCTGCGACGTGCGCCGCGACGAACCCGCGCCAGAGGCCGCCCGAGTCGAAGCGCAGCGCGAAGTACGAAGCCACACCGAACACCGCGAGGACGACGACCACGCGACCAAGGCGCTCGAGGGCCCGTAACATCCCGCGATCTTAGCAGGTTGGGGCAGAACGCCCGCGGGCGATTCGAGACCGGGCGATCGGCTCTACGGTCTTGGCTCGCTGGCCAAACCACCGCTCAGCGAGCCGCCCGCAGCGTGGCCCGTGGCGGCCGCCGGCGGGGTTGCCGGGGCGGCGACGTTGTCGTGCACGCCGCCCGAGCTCTCGTCGCGCCGGATCGAGTAGCGAACCAGGGCGCGGAGGGCTTTGTTCCGCTCGACGTTGCCGAGCACGACCTTCAGGTCTTCGTAGACGGAGGGGTCGACCATCAGCGCGCCGAGCGTGCCCTTGCCGGCGCGCACGTCGGCGACAATCTGGCGAAGGTCGCCGCTCATGGCGTTCAGGTTCTGCATGAAGACCTGGGACTGGTCGTCGCCGTAGATGAGGCTCCGGGCGACGCCGTTGCCCTCCCGCACGCCTTTGAGGGTGAGGCGGAGCTCTTCGGCCGCGCCGCCGACCTGGGCGACGGCCTTGCTGGAATCCTCGCCGTAGACCACCTCGTGGAGCAGACCAGGGCCCGTTTTGATGCGCCCGATCACTTGGTTCACGCCCTGCACGGTGCCTTCGAGCTCGTTCGTGACGCGCTCCAGGTTCGACACCACGCGCGAGAGTCGCTCCGATTCCTTCGGATCGCCCAGCACCTTGCCGACGTAGCCCTCCTGGCGATCGACCGAGCCGAGCACGGAGTTCAAGGACGAGGCCATCCCCTTGAGATCGTTGTTGAGCTTCTCGTCCGCGAGCGTGCCGGTCACCCGCTCGAGGTTGTCCATCACCTTCTCGGCCTTGGCGGGCAGTCCGGCGAACTTGCCGATCATGGCGCCCAGGTCCTCCGCCTCGCGCGAGGCGATGGTGCTGCCGGGCGGCATGCTGGGTTTTTGCGCGGTGCCGATGCTGACGACGAGCATCTTGTCGCCGAGAAGGCCTTTGCCTTCGATGCTCGCGACGCTGTCCTGCTTGATGCGCTCCCACTGATCCGACAGGACGGAGAACTGCACGTGAATCTTTCGATCCGCGCTCTCGGTCGAGTACCCGACCTTCGTCACGCGGCCGATATCGACGCCGCCCATGCGCACCGGTGAGCCGGTGCCGAGACCCGCGACCTCGGTGAACGCCGTCTCGTAAGCAACCTTCTTCTTGAAGAGCTGCTTCTCCTGCCCGATCATGAACACGACGCCGCCGATCGCGACCATTCCCGCGAGCACGAACGCACCGACCTTGTATTCCCGGCTCCTCGCCATGAGCGATTACCAAGAGTCTTGCGCGTCCCGCCCTCGCCGTCACGCCCCACGCGGAGCCCGAGCGGATTCGGCCCGCCCGGGCTCCGAACGGCGGATCCAGCCGGAGCAAAACTCGCGTTCCTCCCGGGCCTTGCGCGGTGGTAAGCCGGGGGCGCCATGAGGCTGTCCGTCCTCCTCGCCCCCGACATCCGGAAGCTCCTCGAGGAGGACCCGGAGCAGGTGCGGGACCTCTTGGAGGAGATCCACCCCGAGGACCTCGCCGACATCGTGAGCGAGCTCGAGCCGGACCAGGCGGCCGCGCTCCTGGCGCGCATGCCGGCGGAAGGCGCCGCGCCGATCTTCGAGCGCCTCGAGGAGCACGAGCAGGAAGAAGTCGCCGAGCAGATGCAGCCCGAGTCGATGGCGCTCATCGCCAGCGAGATGGCGCCCGACGATCGCGCCGACTTGTTCTCGATGCTGCCGCCCGGCGCCGCCGAGAGCTTCCTCTCGAACCTCGAGAAGGTCGATCCGCAAGCGGCCGAAGACGTCCGCGAGATCGCCAAGTTCCCGGAGACGTCGGCCGGTCACTTGATGACGACCTGGTACGTGACGGCGCGTCCCACGACGACCATCGCGGAAGCGTTCGACGAGGTGCGCACGCACGCCGAGAAGACCGACACCCCGATCTACAACGTGTACGCGCTGTCCGACGACGGCCGGCTCATCGGCTTGGTTTCGCTGCGCGAGCTCATCATCGCCGCCAAACCACACGCCGACATGGCGATCGACGATCTCTTGACGCGCAACTACATCAGCGTCCCGCCCGAGATGGATCAGGAAGATGTCGCGCGCCGCATGGCGAAATACGACATCAACGCCATGCCCGTCGTCGATGCGGAGGGCACGCTGCTCGGGATCATTACCATCGACGACATCGTCGACGTGCTCACCGCCGAGCAGACCGAGGACGTGCAGAAGATCGGCGGTATGGATCCGTTGGACGTTCCGTACTTCCAGACGACGTTCTTCTCGTTCATTCGCAAGCGCGGCGTCTGGCTCCTCGCCCTCTTCATCGGCGAATTCTTCACGCAGACGGCGCTCCGTCACTACGACGGCACGCTGAGCGCCATCCACGGCGCCGCCTACTACGTGCCGCTACTCATTAGCGCCGGCGGCAATTCCGGCTCGCAGTCGTCCACGCTCGTCATCCGCGGACTTGCCACGGGCGAGCTCAAGATCGGCGACTGGTGGCGCATCTTCTGGCGCGAAGCCGGCATGGGCCTCGTCCTCGGCCTCGGCCTCGCCGCGGTCGGCTTCATCCGGGTCCTCATGTACAAGGACCAGCACATCAACTTCGCCCTCACGGTCGGCGTCGCCCTCGTCGGCATCGTCTTCGCCGGCTGCACGATCGGCTCGATGCTCCCCATCATCCTGAAGCGCCTGCGCGTGGACCCCGCGACGAGCTCCACGCCGTTCATCGCGAGCCTCGTCGACGTGACGGGCATTCTCGTCTTCGTCTACACCGCGCAAATCGTGATGGCCGAAGTGATCGCGAGCGCGGCGAAGTAGCTAGCTTAGTGCGCGAGCACCGCCCGGCGCGCCCCCAACCGGCCCCCGACCCCCAGCTCTAGCCCGAGCTCTGGCCCTGTCTCCGCCCTAACTATTCAGAAGCGCTTCGACGCTCTCCTTCACGGGTGCGCGGCCCTCGATGAAGTCCGCGACGCGCATGTCCGTGGATTCGCGGAACTCCTCGACGGTGCCCGCCATGATGATGCGTCCGGAATGCACCATCGCGATGCGATCGCTGATGCTGAAGGCGCTCTTCATGTCGTGGGTCACGACGATGCTCGTGATGTTGAGCTTTTGCTGGAGGCCCGTGATGAGGTGGTTGACGCGCGCCGTGTTGATGGGGTCGAGGCCGGTCGTGGGTTCGTCGTAGAGCAGGACTTCGGGTTTTACGGCGATGGCGCGGGCGAGGCCGACGCGCTTGCGCATGCCGCCGGAGAGGTCCGACGGCTGCATCGATTCGATGCCCGGGAGACCCACGAGCTCGAGCGCCCAGGCGACGCGCTCGGCCCGTTCGGCCTCCGACATGGAGTGGCGGAAGTGCTCTTCGAGGCCGTAGCCGACGTTTTCGCCGACGCTGAGGGAGTCGAAGAGCGCGGCGCTTTGGAAGAGCATCGCGATGCGGCGGCGGACGTCGGAGAGCTCGTTTTCGCTGAGCTTGGTCACGTCGCGCTTGTCGAAGAAGATCGAGCCGGCGTCGGCGTGCAGGAGGCCGATCAGCATCTTGAGCATCACGCTCTTGCCGACGCCGGAGCCGCCGCAGATCGTCAGCACCTCACCGCGCCGGACCTCGAGATCGAGCGAGGTGTAGATGATCTTCATCCCGAAGGCTTTGCGCACTCGCGAAAAGCGAATCAGCGGCTCGTCGGGCACGCGCCGAGCATATCGCAAAATCGCGGCGCGATTCTCGCGGGCGCTTTCGGCTCAGCCGAGGCGTGAAATCTTGAGCTCGGCGCTGTCTCCGCCCCGGTAGCGATCGCGCCGCAAGCGGCCGACGAGGGACGTGACGCCCGAGAGACCCGGCGCTTGCTCGCCCATGCCGACGCCGAACGCCCCGAGGCGCTCACCCGAGGCGAGCTCTAGCTCGAGCTTCAAGTGGCCGCCCTTCACCTCGCGCGCCCGAACGATGGTCGCGGTGAGCTCGAGCTCGGGGCTCGGATTGCCCTCCCCGCACGGCTCGAGCAGCGCGAAGTCGTCGAGCACCCGCGACAAGGGGTCGCCGTCAACGAGCGGCGTGACCGGCGCGCCGTCCGACGGAGCCACGTCGGACGCACTCTTCCCGATGGCAGCCGCGAAACCTTCGCGCAGCTCACCCAAGCGAGAGAGAGAGACCTCGAGACCGGCGGCGGCTTGGTGCCCCCCGAAGCGGATCAAGCACGCGCTCGCCGCCGAAAGCGCGTCGTACAGGCGCGAGCCACGCGGCCCGCGCACCGAGCCGCGCCCGAGCCCGTTCTCGAAACCCACGACCACGACGGGGCGCGCGAGCTCGTCCGCGAGACGACCCGCGACGACGCCGACCACGCCCTGCTCCCAGCCTTCGCGCCCGAGCACGATAGCCGGCGCATCGTCGAAGCCGTGCTCACGGATCTCGACGCGCGCTTCCTCCAGCATGCGGTCCTGGATCGCGCGGCGCTCGACGTTGCGCTGCTCGACCTCACCCGCGAGGGCATCGGCGCGCTCCGGATTGCGCTCGAGGAGCAGCTCGAGCGTCACGGCGGCCGAGCCGAGCCGCCCCGGCGCGTTCAGGCGCGGGGCGATGCGGAACGAGACGTCCTCGGCCGCGAGCGCAAAGCCGCGCTCGATCTTCGCGAGCTCGAAGAGCGCGCGCATGCCGGGCCGTCGCGCTTGGCCAAGCTCGAAGAGCCCGGCGCGCACGAGCGCCCGGTTGTCCCCGGCGAGCGGCACGACGTCGGCGATGCTGCCGATCGCGACGAGATCGAGCACGCTCTTGAGGTCGATGGTGCGGCCGAGCACGGCGCGCACCCCCGCGCCCACCGACAGCGCGAGGCCGCACGAGGCCAGGCTTTTGAAGGGGAATCCGCAGCCGGGTCGCTGGGGGTTCAGGAACGCGAGGGCTGGCAGCGGCTCGTCAGGGACGAGGTGATGGTCGATGACGATGACGTCGAGGCCGCGCCGCTTCAGATCCGCGAGCGTGACGTGATCGGACGAGCCGCAGTCGCAGGTGACGACCAGCGTCGCTCCCGTCGCGACGATGCGCTCCACCGCGGCGGGCGAGACGCCGTAGCCGCCGCCCGATCTCTCCGCGACGAGCGGCACCGCGTCGGCATCGAGCGCGCGGAGCAGCTCCGTGAGCACGGCCGTCGCGGTGATGCCGTCGCAGTCGTAGTCGCCGAACACGGCGATGCGCTCACGCCTTCGCACGGCGTCCGCGAGCCGTGCCGTCGCGATCTCGCGATCGAGCATGGCGTGCGGCGGCGTGAGCTCAGCGAGCCGGGGGCTCAGGAAGCGCCGCGCCGCCTCCTGCTCGGCGAGCCCGCGCCGCACGAGCCAATGGGCGAGCGTGCTCGAGATCGAGAGGCCTTGCGCCAAGGTGAGCGCTTCGGCGGAGAGCCCTTGTGCGGCAACTCCCGCGAGTGCGCTCGAAACCATCCCGTCGGAGTACGGGAGCTAGCGCGCGAACGCCAGCGCCGAGCGGACATTGGTTGTCCACAAGTTCCGGGCGCGGCGCGAACGCCAGGCCCGCGAACCAGGGTGCCCGTGCCGAGCGCTCAGTTCAGATCTTCGGCCGCGACCTCGGGTGCGTCGAGCGGGCGGGCGACGAAGACCCAACGCACGGCGCCGTCGGGACCGATGACGCGCACGTGATCCTCCGGCAAGGCGAGGACCGTCACGATCGGGCCGCGATCGCCCGACTCGATCTCGACGAGGTTCATCCCGTCGAGGACGCGGAGCCCCGCGAGCGCATCGCCGACTTCGAGGCCGGCGCGGCGCCCGACGGACCTGAGCGAAGCCGTGCGCTTGGTGCCGAACGCGGTGAGGAGGGCGGCGGCGCTCGTGCAGGCCGCGCGATGCTCTTCCGACATTTCGGCCCAGAGCTCCGTGGGGAAGCCGAGCGGTAGCGCCTCTACCGAGGGCTCAGAGGGCTCAGAGGGCTCAGAGCCGACAGGCGAGGCGAGCGTGGGAACGGTGAGCGCGAGCATGCTTCAAACTTAAGTTCGCCGCGGACGCTGTCAATCCGCACGAATTGAGCCCGAAAGAGACCCGAATGGTCTCAGGCGGGCGCTTCGGCGCGCCGGGGCTTCGGATTGCCCGACTTCTTCTTGCCGGTCGTCACGCCGCCGCTGCCGCCGCCCATGCGCGAGAACATGTGTCGGTCGAGCCACTCCGTCACGGGGAGCGCGATGTAGATCGTCGAGTAAGTGCCGAAGAGCAGGCCGATCGTCAGCGAGAGCGCGAAGTTCTTCAGGGTGCCGGTGCCCCACACGAAGAACGCCAGCATGCTCATCTGCACCGTGGCCGTCGTGAGGATGGTTCGGCCGAGCATTTCCGAGGTGCTGATGTTGATGAGCTCCCGGAAGCTCGCGCCGCGCAGCTTGCCGAGGTTCTCGCGTACGCGGTCGTAGATGACGACGGTGTCGTTCACCGAGTAGCCGATGATGGTGAGCACGGCGGCGACCGTCGTGAGGTCGATTTCCTTGCCGAGCACGATCAGCATGCCGATGGTGCCGGTGGCGTCGTGGACGAGGGCGACGATGCCGCCGGGCGCGAACCGGAGGTCGAACCGGAACGCGATGTACGCCATGATGAACACGATCAAGATCGCGATGCTCTTGATGGCGCTGTCACGGAGCTGCGCGCCGGCGCGCGGACCGATCCACTCCGAGCGCAGGGCCTCGCTCGGCGCGCGCGGCCCGAGGGCGTGCTGGAGCGCGCCGACGAGCTGGTCGCCCTTGCTCATCAGCTCGATCTCGACCTTGTGGTCGCGAGCGTTCTGAATATGGGGGTTGTTGGCGCCCGGGTGCAGGTGGATGCCGTTGATCGAGCCCGCCTGCGCACGAACCCACGCGAGGTCGGGATCTCCGGCGAAGCGCACGCTGATCTTGTCGCCGCCGGGGCTGAACTTGACCTCGACCGCCTGACGCTCGGTCGGGCAGGCCGTCGGATCGAGGTTCGCGCCGAAGCATAGGGCACGCTCCATGCCCAGCTGGACGTCGTGCGCGATGGTCGAAACTTCCTGCACGCGGATCAGGTAGCGGTCGGGGTTCTTGGGGTCGCCGACCTTGATCACGTCCGGCGTGCCGAAGCCGCCCGCCGTGATGGCCGAGCGGATCTGCGCGACCTCGACGTGTCCCTTGAACGCGACCTCGATCTCCGTGCCGCCCCGGAAGTCCGTGCCGAGACGCGCCTTGCCCATGACGAGCAGCGCGAGCGAGCCGAACGTGATGATCAAGCTGATGCCGACGAAAAGGAATCGCCAGCGCATGAAGTCGTAGATCTTGCCGCCGGAAAAGAAGCGCATGACTCAGCCCAAAGCCAGCTTCCCCTGGCGACCCAGGAAGCGCACCCACAGGTCGAACATCACGCGGGTCATCATGACGCCGGTGAACAAGCTGCACACGACGCCGACGAGCAGCGTGGCCGCGAAGCCCTTGATCGGACCCGTTCCGTACTGCGCGAGGACGACGCCGGCGATCACGCTCGTGACGTGGCCGTCGAAGATGGCGCTGAAAGCGCGCTTGTAGCCGATCTCGACCGCCGCCCGGGCGCTCTTCCCGAGGTCGAGCTCCTCACGGATGCGCTCGTTGATGAGCACGTTGGCGTCCACGCTCATGCCGATCGTGAGCGCGAGACCGGCGATGCCCGGCAGCGTCATCGACGCGCCGAAGGAGGCGAGCACGGCGAGCTGCAGGAACAGGTTCATGATCACCGCGATGTCGGCGATGAGCCCCGCGCGGCTGTAGTAGATGACCATGAATACGAGCACGAGCGCGCTGCCGCCGAGCGCGCCCTGCACGCCCAGGTCGATCGCGTCGCGGCCGAGCGAGGGGCCGATGCGCTGCTCGTTCGAGGGCGAGATCGGTGCGGGCAGTGCGCCGGAGCGCAGCACGAGCTCGAGTTTCTTCGCGTCGCGCAGCTGCGCTTCGGGATCGTTCGAGCCGAGCGTGATTTGAGCGTTGCCGCCGGCGATGCGCGACTGGATGACAGGCGCGCTCGCCGTCTTGCCGTCGAGGATGATGGCGAAGCGGCGCTTGATGTTGTCGCCCGTGATGCGCTCGAAGATGCGGCCGCCCTGCTCGGTGAACATGAGCTGGACGTGCCAGCCGCCCATCGAGCCCTGGCTCTGATCCGGCTGCGCGCTCGCGTCGCGCACCATGTCGCCCGTGACCTCGGCGCGCGTCTTCAGGAGGTACGTGCGCCAGCCCACGTCCTCTTCCTTCATCGTCACCTGGTCGACCGTGCGCCGCACGACCTCGAGCCCCACCTCGCGATCGGCCGGCAGCTCGAGGGTGGCGAGCCACTCCTTCATGCGCTGGTAGGTCTGCTGAATCGTTTCCTTCTCGTTCTTGTTCAAGAACGCGTAGGTGACGACGCGGGTCTTGGCGTCCCCGCCTTTGTCGAGACCGACCGAGACCTGCTCGCTCGAGAAATCGAGCCCCTCGGGCAGGCTCTCGGGCTTGGCCTTCTCGCGCAGCTCGCGGAAGAAGTCGGAGTCGTCGTCGAGCAGCTTGAACTCGAGGCGGGCCGTCTGGCTGATGATGTCGCGGATCGAGGCGAACGCCTTCTCGTCCTCGCCCGGCACCTCGACGATGATGTCCTCGTCGCGCGTGGAGACGGCGGCTTCGCGCAGGCCCATCTCGTCGATGCGGCGGTTGATGATCTCGCGCGCCTGGCCGACCGCGCGGTCGCGAATGCTGGACTCGACGCTCGAGCGGATGCGGAACTCGTAGGTACGGCCGTCCTGGCTGCGCGTGTACGAAAGCTCACTGCGGAAGTGCTCGAGGAAGCGCTCGTCGATCTTCGACGGGTCGGCGCCGGGCTTGAGCCGCAGGCGCAGGAGCTCGACCGGCTGACGCGGCGCCTCGAGCTCGACCTTTTCGCGGAGCTTGGCGTAGCTCTCTTCGGTCGGGCGCTCGTCGCCCTTGTGCAAGTCGAAGACGCGCGTGAGCTCGGTGCGCATGTCCTCGTGGTAGTGGTCGCGCTTGTCCTTGACCGCCTCTTCGACGTCGACCGTGTAGACGAGGCGCAGGCCACCGCGGAGATCGAGTCCCGCGACGAGGCGGAAGCTCACGTGCTCCTTGATGTAGGCGGGGCAGTGGAGCTTCCCGCCGCTCATGCCGTCGAGCGTCGGCCAGAGCGCCAAGAAGCCGAGCGAGACGACGCCGACGTTGAGGGCGCAGCGCATGCGCCAGCTCATATCCAGCACCGGAATGGCTGCGAACGTCGAGGTGAGCGCGAGCAGCCCGAGGATCACCATCGGCCAGAAGCCGGCGGCCCAGGCCGCGCCCGCCGCCGAAGCCGCGAGCAGCGCCGCGAGCCACATCGAGATGCGGTGGCCGCGCAGCGCGAAGCCGAGCACGAGGTGCACGAGCGCGTACGCGCCCCAAATCGCGGTGAGAACGAGCGCGGGTGTAAGAGGCGGCATCGAAGAACTACTTCTTCTCCGCAGCGGCCTGAGTCTCGGGGCTGTCCTTCCCGAGGATGCTCGACCTGAGCACGTCGACCTTGATACCGGGAGAGAGCTCGACCTTCGCGAAGCGTTCGTTCATCTCGAGGAACTTCCCGACCAGACCGCTCTGCAGGATCACGCGGTCGCCCTTGGCGAGCGCCGACAGCGTCTTCTCCTGCTTCTTCTGTTGGGAGCGCGTGCTCCAGAACATGAAGAGGAGCAGCGGCACGACCATCAGCAACATCACCCACATGCCGCCCTGCGGTGGCTCGGGCGCGGCGGTTGGTGTGGGTCCGCCCGCGTGGGGCGCCGGCTGCACCTCACCCGTTTGGCGACCGGGGGCCGGGGGAACGTTCTGGGCGAGGAGCAAACGGGTGTCCAAGACGGGTCTCCCGCGCGCTCACGCGCGGCCAAAAAGGTCGTGAAATCGTGGGGGCCGGCCTATACCCAGAATCGGGAGACCGCGCAAGGATGGTCACGCCCGGGGGGGCACGGTCACGGACAGCGATTGCCAGAGTCCGGCCCACGGGACACAAGCGCCCGGCCCACGAGCGCGCTTGACACCCCCGAGGTCGGGTTGTAGGCAGTCAGCCTGTTTTTTCGCAAGAATCAACAACCAGCGGAGATTTCATCCGCTGACCCAGAGGCGCGTAGCTCAGTGGTAGAGCACTACCTTGACACGGTAGGGGTCGACAGTTCAATCCTGCCCGCGCCTACCCGTTCGACCGTTAACTGCACTCGGGCTCTCGCCACCACGACGGCATGACCTCCGAGCCTGCGCGCAAGTCGCCAGGCGAGCTGCTGAGGGAGCGAGGGCAGCACGCTGACGACATCATCGCCGTCCGGAGCGGAGGGCAGATCCTCGATCTGCACACGCCCGTCGCGGTCGATGCCGAGCTCACGCCCATTCGCGTGAACGAGCCCGCGGGGCTCGAGGTGCTGCGTCACTCCGCCGCGCACGTCATGGCGGACGCGGTGCAGCGCTTGTTCCCGGGCACCCAGGTGACGATCGGGCCCGCGATCGACTCGGGCTTCTATTACGACTTCTCACGCCCCGACGGGCAGCCGTTCAGCGAGACCGACCTCGAGAAGATCGAGGCCGAGATGAAGAGCATCATCGCGGGCAAGAAGGCGTTTTACCGCGAGGAAGTCACGCCCGATCAAGCTCGCCAGCTGTTCGAGAGCATGGGCGAGAAGTTCAAGCTCGAGCTCATCGACGGCATCATCAAGAAGGGCGAGCCGATCTCGCTCTACCGCCACGGCAGCCCGGGGCGACCCGAGGGGACGTGGGTCGACGTGTGCCGCGGCCCGCACGTGCCGACGACCGGCCACATCGGCGTCGTAAAGCTCTTGTCGGTCGCTGGCGCGTACTGGCGCGGCGACGAGCGCAACCCGATGCTGCAGCGCATCTACGGCACGGCGTTCCCGTCGCAGAAGGCGCTCGACGACCACCTGAAGATGCTCGAGGAGGCGCGCGCTCGCGATCACAGAAAGCTCGGCAAAGAGCTCGAGCTCATCATGTTCCACGAGTGGGCGCCGGGCATGCCGTTCCTGCTCCCCGCGGGCGCCGGCATCTACAACCGGCTCGTCGACTTCGTTCGCTCGCTCTACTTCGACTACGGCTACGAAGAGGTCATCACGCCGCAGATCTTCGATCGGCGGCTGTTCGAAACGAGCGGGCACATCCCGAACTTCGTCGACGGCCTCTACTTCCCGACGACGCTCGAGGTGATGAAAGAGCACGCGGGCAAGCCGCTCGGTCCGGGCGCCGCCGATCACCCCGCGCTCGGCTTCGGGCTCAAGCCGATGAACTGCCCGTCCCACTGTTTGATGTTCGGGCAGCGCCGCCGGAGCTACCGCGAGCTGCCCTGGCGCTGCGCGGATTTCGGGCGCCTCCACCGCTTCGAGCGCGCCGGCGTGATCCACGGCATGGCCCGCGTTCGCACGTTCTGTCAGGACGACGCCCACATCTTCTGCACGCAGGACCAGCTCGAAGCCGAAACGGCGGCGTTCACGCGCCTGCTCTTCGACGTGTACGGCGCGTTCGATCTCAAGAACATCTCCGTGAAGCTCGCGCTGCGCCCCGAAAAGCGCATGGGCACGGACGAGCTCTGGGATCAGACCGAGCAGGCGCTCGAGCGTGTGCTCACCAACGCCGGCGTTCCGTTCGAGAAGCTCCCCGGCGAGGGCGCCTTCTACGGTCCGAAGGTCGAGTTCCACGTCGTCGACGCGATCGGCCGCGGCTGGCAGCTCGGCACCATTCAGCTCGACCAGATGCTGCCGGAGAACTTCGGCCTCGAGTACGTGGCGAGCGACGGGACCGCGCATCGCCCCGTCATGCTCCACCGCGCGGTGCTCGGGTCGCTCGAGCGCTTCTTCGCGATCTACATCGAGCATGTGGCCGGAAAATTTCCGGTGTGGCTCGCCCCCGTGCAGGCCGCGCTCGTGACGGTGAGCGAAAAGCAGAACGAATATGCCGAGCGCGTGCGGCGCGAGCTCCACGCCGAGGGTTTCCGCGTGACGGTCGATGCGAGCTCGGACAAGCTCGGAGCCAAGATCCGCAACGCGCGACTCATGCGACACCCGTACGTCGTCGTCATCGGCGACAAGGAAGCCGAAGCCGTCGCCGTCGCCCCGCGCTCACGCGACGCGGGGGATCTCGGAGCGATGCCGCTCGCAGAGTTCAAAGCAAGACTGAAGGCCGAGGCGATGCCGCCGCGGCCTGGAAAGGTCTCGTGAACGAAACGCAAAGCCCTGTCAGGTTGCGGCCGACGCCAGGCTCAAGCAGAGCAATCTCAAGCAAACAAAGAAAAAAATGAAAGACACCTTCTCATGCCCGTAGGCGGCGGACGACGCTTCTCGCGAGACAACCGCGGTCCCCAGATCCGCATCAACCATCGCATCCGCGTGCCCGAAGTGCGCGTGGTGGCCGAGGACGGGTCGAACCTCGGCGTGCTCACGACCGAAGCGGCGCTGCGCCGCGCGCAGGAGGTCGGGCTCGATCTGGTCGAGGTGAATCCGAAGGCGACGCCCCCGGTCTGCAAGATCCTCGACTTCGGCAAATACAAGTACGAGGAGAAGAAGCGAGCGCGTGAGGCGAAGCGCAAGCAGACGATCGTGGAGGTCAAGGAGATCAAGTTGCGTCCGAAGACGGACGACCACGATCTGGACACCAAGGTGCGCGCGGCGCGGAAATTCCTCGAAGCGGGCAACAAGGTGAAGATCGTCTGCCGCTTCCGCGGTCGCGAGATCACGCACCCGGAGCGCGCGCGCATGCAGCTCGACTTCCTCGTGTCGAAGCTCGAGGACCTCGCGAACGTCGAGCAGCGCCCGATCATGGAGGCGCGCACCATGGCCGTGCTCGTCGCCCCGAAGCCCATCGTGTTCCAGCGTCTCGCGAGCGAACGCGCTCAACGCGAGCGCGAGCGCTTGAAGGAGCACGGCGACAGTCCGCACACTCAGTCGGTGGACGTGCCGGACGAGGACGAGCTCGAGGACGACGACGATCTCGACGACGAGGACGACGACCTGGACGAGGACGACGGCGACGGCGACGGCGACGGCGAAGCGGGCGAAGAGGCGAGCTGAGCCTCGCCCCCGCTCAATGATGCGGAATCACGCCGCCGAACCACGCTCCGAGCGCGGCGGCGGCGACGACTACCGCGACGACGATGCCGACGACGCTGCCCTTCGGGCGCGGCCGCATTGATTTGACCTCGGGGTCGTCCTTGTCGACGAACGAGAGCGGCGCCGGGCCCGGTAGAGGGGTGGGCGCTCGAGCGACGACCGGAGGCGGAAACGACGGCGCGGGGTTACGCGGCGCGGGCGTCTGCGGACGTGGATTCGGACTCGGCGGACGGGGTGGAGGCTCGTCGTCGTCATCCTCGAGGGCGGCGAGGTTGCCGAGCTCGTAGCTCATCGGAGCCACGTCGCGCGCGCGGGCGGCGGGCGGCTCGTTCGACATCTCGTCGCCCCAGTTGTGTACGTCCTCGAACGAAGCGCCGCCGAGGCTCACGGGAACGGTGCCGACCGTGCTCTTGCCGCCTTGGTCGCCCGCGTCGAGGGACGAGAACTCGAACAGCGTCTCCTCGATCCAGGAGCCGATCACCTCGCGCTTGTCGACCGGGCTCTTCTTCTTCTTCTGCGCCCGATCGCGCCAGATCGGCAGGACGAGCTGCGCAATATCGAACGACGACACGGCGCGCCCGATTTGGAAGAGGATTTGGTTCAGATCGCGCCCGAATTCGCGCGCGGTCTGGTAACGCTGCGCGGGATCGGCCGCGAGCCCCTTCTTGATGACCTTGTCGAGCTCGGCCGGGACGCGCGGATTGAAGTCGCGAAGGTTCGGGATCTCCGCTTTCTGAACCAGACGTACGGTCTCGAGATCACTTTCGCCGAGGAACAGCCGGCGCCCGGCCAGCATTTCCCAAAGGATGATGCCCGCCGCGAACACGTCGGTCCGCGCGTCGACCGACATGCCCTGCGCCGCTTCCGGCGATAGGTAGCTGAATTTTCCCTTGATGATGCCCGGCTCGCTCTTCTCGAGCTGGCTGTTCGCCTTGGCGAGGCCGAAGTCCACGATTTTGACCTCGCCGTGCCGGGTGAGCAGCACGTTCGGCGGCGACATGTCGCGATGCACGATGTGCAGGGAGTTGCCCTTGCCGTCGGTGAGCTCGTGCGCGTAGGCGAGGCCCTCGCAGATGCGCACCGTGATGAGGCAAGCTTCCTCGACGGGAACCGGTTGTTTGAGCTCCCTCCGGTGCTCGATCACGCCCTTGAGGTCGGAGCCGTCCACGAACTCCATCACGATGAAGTAGGTGTTGTCGCCGACGCCGATGTCGAAAACCTGAACGCAGTTCGAATGCGAGAGGTGCGCTCCGACGCGCGCCTCGTCGAGGAACATCCCGATGAACTGCTTCTTCTCCGAGAGGTGGGGAAGGACGCGCTTGATGGCGACGAGCTTCTTGAACCCCTCGAGGCCGGCGCTCTCCGCCCGGAACACCTCGGCCATGCCGCCGGCGGCGATCCTCTCGAGGACCTTGTAGCGCTGGGCGGGTTGGGCCATCGGGAAAGTGCTCGGAGCGCCGGGCGGGGCGCTCGTTTCGGAGCGTAGGACCCCGGCTCTCCGACGGTCAAGCGAGGGGTTCCGGCTGCGCGCTTGACCCGCGGAACCGAACGGAGGATGACTCGGCCCCGATGAGCGACCACGGCCACGGCCACGGCCACGCCGCGAGCAGCGACGGTCACGGCGACCACCACGAAGAGTACCTGGGCATCCCGGCCGACGAGGCCGGCCCGGGCGAGCCCTCGACGCCCGGCTGGCTGACACTCCTCGGGATGGGCTTGGTCCTCTCGGTGATG
>DATMCL010000482.1:0-12337 GCA_035558375.1 Polyangiaceae bacterium | reverse complement strand
GTGGGCGACGGCGTGGCCGCGCTGACGCTCGCGTCCGTGTGCGAGCGGAGCGCGCGCTGCGACGACCCGGACGTGATGCCGACCTACGTGCGCTTCGGCCCGAAGCTCGAGCTGCTCGCGTCCGAGCCGCTCAGGCTCGAGGCGCTCGAGGGCTCGCCCGTCGACCTCGGCTGGGGGCTCACCTGTCGCGAGAACAGCTGCTTCTCGCTGGCGGCTCTCGGCGACGCACCCGCGCCCGTGTACCTCGTCACGCTCGAGCGGCGTTCCAACGCGTGGCTTTCCGCAGGCCGCGCCGTCGGCGTCGAAACTCCGCCGCGCATCCGCGAGAACAAAGTACTCGCGAAGACGGACGCGCTCGCGGATCTCGCGATCGTCAAATCGGGAACGGGCTCGCTCGCCGCGTACCTCACCGATTTCGACCCCACGACGCCGTGGGTGAAGTTGAAGCAAAAGGCGCCCGACGGGCGCTTCGAGCCGCTGCGTTCTCACCTCGGGCTCGTCGGGCTCAAGGCGGACGGCAGCGCGCTCGCCCCCGAGCAAGTGCTCTCGGTGCGTGCTCATTCGCTCGGCGGCGTGGCGCTCTCGCCTCCGACGGGCGGCGGGGACGCGCTCGCGGCGTGGACGGGCGTCGACGCCGGCAAGCCGCAAGTCTTTCTGACGCTCGTCGCCCCCGACGGCGCGCGCCGCACGCAGCGCATGCTCACGCGCAAGGGCGGCGACACGAGCGACGTTGCTGCGACGCCCGTCGGCAAGGGCTGGCTCGTCGCGTGGGTGGACGAGCGCGATCACGATCCCGAGCTCTACGTCTCGCGCGTCGACGAGAAGCTCGCGCGCATCGGCGTCGAGCACCGGCTGACCAACGCTCCCGGGCCCGCCACGCAAGCCGCGCTCGCGACGCTCGGCGAGACGGCCGTCGTCGCCTGGGCGGAGGCGCGCGATCCCGCGGCGCCCGGCGAAGCCGACATCTACCTCACGCACGTCGCGACGCGTGACGCGACGCCGGTCGGCGGGGAGCGGCGCGTGCTCGCCACGAAGGGCCACTCCTTCGCGCCCGCCCTCGGACGCCTCGGGAACGGCCTTGCGCTGATCTGGCTCGAGCGGGGGTCGCCCGACGTGCCCGGCAGCGCTGCGATCATGGTCGAGTCGCTCGACGCGTCCGGTGAGCCGCACGGCGAGCCCGCGCGCCTCGGGATCGAGCAGGGCGAGCCTACATCCTTAGCGGTTGATTGCGGTGCGAGCGGTTGCCACCTGGTCGTGATCGTGCGCTCCGGCGCGAGCGCCGCGCTCTTTGCCGGCGTCTTGCGCGACAAGGGCGAGCCGCTCGCGCTCCGGAGAATTGTAGCGCTCGGATCGCCGATCGCGGCCGGCGTGCCGCTCGCGCTCGCGGGCGACGAGCTCCTCTACGCCGACGCCGACGAGGACGCGGTGTGGCGCGTGCGACGGGCGCTGCTCGACTGGCCGTGATGGATGGTAGGCTCTCGAGCCCGCCGAGCCGAGAGGCCGGCTTGCCCGAGGATTTCCCCGTTGACGTTGAACGTCGAAACTCTGAGCGCCGAGCTCGAACGCCTCTACGACGTGCAGGAGCTCGGAGAGCTCGCGGATTCGGTGCTCGGCGCGGACGCCTCCGCGCTCGGTAGCATCGGCGCCAAGGCATCACTCGCTCGCACCCTGGCCGAGCGCTGCGTCGAACGTGACGCCGTGGAAGCGCTGCTCGACGCGATGCAGACCTCGCGTCGCGACGAGGCGAGGGCCCTGCGCAAGAGCGACGGCGCCCCCGCGGCCTTCTCGGAGACGGAGCTTCAGACCAAGGGCTACACGCTCGTGGCGAGCATTGGCACGGGCCCGAGCGCGATCGTGCAACGCGCCTACCACGACGGCGATCTCGTACGGCTCCGCCTCGTCACCTCGGCGCCGCGCAAGGACGCCGCGCGCTACCTCGTGGCCACGCGGCTTGCCGCGCAGGTGACGCACCCCGGTCTGCCGGAGGCGGTGCAAGCCTTCGAGACATCGAGCGGATTCGCGGTCGCGCACCCGTTCAGCGAGGGCGACACCCTGCGCACCGTGCTGCGGCGCACCGGGCCGCGGCAGGTGAACGAGATCCTGCCGCTCCTGCACGCGATCGCGGAGCCGCTCGCCATGCTGCACGATCGGCGCATCGCGCACGGCGCGCTCCACCTCGGCAACGTGCTCGTGCTCGATCCCGCGCCGGCTCAGCCGCGCGTGATGCTGCTCGACGCGGGCGCCCACCTGCTTCGCCCCTCACTGCCGCAGGCGAGCGGGGACTTCGGGCAAACCTGGCTTTCGGCCGTCGCTCCCGAGACGCTACGCGGCAAGGGCGTCGAGCTCGCGAGCGACGTCTACGCGTTCGGCGTCATGATCTACCAGCTCCTCACGGGTCAGGACCCGTACAGCGGAGGGAGCGCGGCGGACATGGTCGTCGCGCACCTGATGGAGACGCCGGAGCCGCTCTCGTTCGCGGCGCCGCGCGGCGCGGGTCAGGACTTCGACGCATTCGTGCAGTCGTTGCTCGAGCGCGAGCCCGAGCGTCGGGTGCGCGACGCGAGCGAGCTACTCGAAGCATTGCGTCGCGTGTGGCGCGCCTCGACGCGTCCGCCGAGCTGGGTGAGCGACGATCGGCTCGACGGGCGCTTCGCCGTGCTCGCGGAGAACCCGCTCGACGAAGGGGAAGCGGCTGCGCTCGAAGCGAGCGTCGATCTCGGCGCGGATGCGACGCGCGTCGCGCAAGGCTTCGTGGACACGGTCGCCGTCGTCGAGGAGCGCGGTGGACACGAGCGCGCAATCCCGCGACTTCTGACGCGCGCGGCGCGCCTGTTCGAAACAGCGGGGGATTTCGAGCGCGCCGAGGGGCTCTACGAGCGTTTGATCGAGCTCGACGTCGAGGACGCCTCGAGCTTTGCGGCCCTGGTGCGGCTCCGCAAGCGGCTTCGCAAGCACGAGGCTCTGGTCGAGCTGTTCCTCGAGCGGAGCGAGTCCGCGAAGTCGGCCGCCGAACGCGCGCAGTGCTTCGCCGAGATCGGCGAGCTCTACACGGGTGAGCTGAACGACAAGGAGCAAGCGGTCGTCGCGTTCGCGCAGGCGTTCTGCGAGGACCCGCTCGAAGAGGAGCGCGCCCGTGCCGTCGAGCGCGCGGCCGGCGGAAACGCCAAGGCCTGGGCCGAGGTGCTCGAGCGTTGCGGCGCCGCGGCGCAGGGCGACCTGCCGGACGAAGCGCGTGCGGCGCTGCTCTTGCGCGCGGCCGATTGGTACGGCTCGAAGCTCACGCGGCCCGACATGGCGCTGCAGCTCTTGAACGCCGTGCTCGCGCGCGACCCGAGCAGCGAACGTGCGCTCGCTGGTCTCGCGGATCTGTATCGGCGCCTGCAGCAGTGGAACGAGCTCGGGCAGGTGCTTCTACGCCGCGCCGACGTGGCGGCGCCGCGGCTCGCCCGCGATCTCCGCGCGGAGGCAGGCGACGTGCTCGCGACGCGGCTCAACAATCCCGCGGGCGCGGAAGAGCTCTACGCCGCTGTCCTCGCCGAAGATCCGAGCCATCCGAAGGCGGCGGAAGGCTTCGCCGACCTCTTGCGCAAACGCGGCGAACCGAAGCGCGCCCTCGAGCTTCTCGAAGCGCGCGCCCTCGCGCTGACGGGCGACGAGCGGCACCGCCAGGTGCTTCAAATCGCGGAAGCATGGGAGACGGAGCTCGATCGGCTCGACGCGGCCGAGCGCCTGTATCGCGACGTGCTGCGCGAGGAGCCGAAGCACGTCGATGCGCTGCGCGGCCTCGACCGGGTGCTCAATCGCTTGGGTCGCTACCGCGAGCTCGTCGAAGTGCTCGTCGCCGAGATCCAGCTCGCCGTCACGCCGCGCCAGCAAGTCGGCTTCTACGAGCGTCTCGCCGGCATCTTCGACGAGGAGTACCTGGATCCCGCACGCGCCGCCGAAGCCCTCGAGCGCGCGCTCGGCCTCGATCCGTCACGAGCGAGCGCCGCCGCCGAGCTTGCTCGCCACTACCGGCGCCTCGAGCGCTGGAACGAGCTCCGCGACCTCTACATCGCGCAGCTCGCGCAGAGCCAGGATCGCACCTGGAAGATCGAAGCCGGCATCGCGCTCGCGCGCCTGTACGACGACCAATTCGGCTTGCTCGGCAAGGCGATCGAGGAGCTCGAGCGCGTGCTCGAGCTCGACCCGAGGCATCCCGGTGCGCTCTCGGCCCTCGCTGCGCTCAAGGCGCGGATGGGCGATTCCGAGAGTGCCGTGGCGGCGATCGAGCGTCTCGCCGACGCGGCGACGACGCCGGAAGCGCGCGCCGAGCACTACGTCAAAGCCGCGGATTTACTGCGCGAGCGCGGCGACGCGAGCGGCGCCATCCGCGAGCTCAAGCGCGCCCTCGACGCGTCTCCCGACCACCCGGCGGCCTCGAAGAAGCTCATCTCCGTGTACGTGGAGGTCGGTCATCACGCCGCGGCCGTCGAGCTCCTCGACGAGCGCCTTGCCGCCACCAAGGGTGAGCGCGCGCGAGCGGCCGTGGCGGGCGAGATGGCGCTGCTCTGCCATCTCCACCTGCGCGACAACGAGCGCGCGATGGCCATGGCGACCATGGCGCTGCACCTCGATCCGACGAACCTCGACGGGCTCCGCGTGCAGGGGAGCGTCGCGTACGCGGAGGGTCGCTTCACCGAGGCGGCCAAGCGCCTCGAAGCGGTCGTGACCCAGGCCGAGGCTCTTCCGCCCGACGATCTCGGCGAGACCGTGTACACCTTCGTCGCTGCGCTCGCGAAGTCCGGCGCACCGGATCGCGCGCTCGTCGCCGCCGATCAGTTCCTCGACGCGCTCGCGGCGAGCCCGGCGCTGCTCTTGCCGGTGTGCGAGATCAGCGCGGAGCACGGCTCACCTCAGCGAACGGCCGAGCTCGTGCGGCGCTTGCTCGAAGAGCACACGAACCTCGATACCGCAGAAGAAGCCCTCGCGCGGCGCCTCCTGGGCCAGGCGCTCACGCGCTCGGGCCGCGCCCAGCAGGCGCTGCCGGAGCTCGATCGCGCCGTGCGACTCGATCCGGAGTCGCGCCCCGCGCTACGCGCCATGGCCGACGCCCTCGTCGAGACGGGCGACAACCAGCGCGCCATCGACCTGCGCCGTCGCGAGATCGAGCTCACCCAGGGCACGGAGCGCGTCAACTTGCTCGTCGAGCTCGGCGAGCTCGTGGAGGCGAAGGTCGGCGACAACGACTACGCCGCTCGCTGCTTCCTCCTCGCGCTCGACGAGGCGCCGAACGACCGCCGCATCCTGACGCGCCTGATGCAGCTCTTCAGCGCCGAGAAGGACTGGTCGCGGCTGCTCGACGTGGTCGTGCGACTGGCCGATCTGGTCGACGATTCCGTCCAGCGCGCCAAGTACCTGCACACCGCCGCGATGGTCGCGGCCCGCGAGATCGGCGATCCCGTGCGAGCCCTCGGCTTGCTCGACGGCGCGCTGGATGCGGATCCGAGTCACGAGGGCGCCACGATGGAGGCGCTCGCGATTCGCCGCCGCCTCGGCGATTGGGACGGCATCAAGGAGCTCCTGAAGCGACGCGCTCAGCTGCTGGCCGCCGCGGGGCGCCACGCCGAGCTCCTGCCCTGCCTCGAGGAGCTCGGGGAGACGTACGAGCGGCTCGGCAGCATCGAGCAGGCGGCGCGCGTCTGGGAAACGGCGCTCGACGTCGAGCCCGACGGCGTCCGCTGGCTCGAGCGCCTCGCTCGCACCTACGCGAGCGATCCGGCCTACGTCGAGCGCGGCCAGGAAGCGCTCGAGCTCTGGATCGAGGTCGATCCGTATCGCCCGGAGCCGTACCAGCTGCTCCGCAAGATGTACACGCAGGCGCGTCAGGCGGATGGCGCCTGGCTCGCGGCTCAGGCGCTCCACGTGCTCGGTCAGGCGCAGCCCGACGAGTCGCGCTTCTACCAGCGCTTCCGCGGGGCGGAGCTCGTCACGTCACGCCGGCGCCTCACGGCGGAGGAGTGGATGGAGCTCGTGATGCCGGACGACGGCGAGCCGCTCATCACGTCGCTCTTCTCGCTCATCGAGCCGTACGTGCTCGCGACGCGCGGGCGCCCGGAGGCGGCGTACGGCCTCGGCGTCGAGGACGAGCTCGACATGGAGCGCTACCCGCACGGGCTCGTGTACGCATTTTACCATGGTGCGCAGGTGTTCCCCGCGGACGAACCGCGCATCTTCCAGCGTCAAAGCGATCCGGCGCGCATCACGCCGCTCGCGACGCCTTCGCCCGCTGTCGTGCTCGGGTCGGGCGCCTTCGCCGAAGGCATGGGGCCGCTCGAATCGGCGTTCATCGCGGGCAGCGAGCTGGCGCACGCTCTGCCGGGCCTGCGGCTCCGCACGCTGCTCCCGAACGTCACGTCGTTGAAGAGCTGGCTGCTCGGCGCGATCCGGCTCGTGAAGCCTAAGTTCCCGGTCGCGAGCGAGCTCGAAGCGAGCGTGGCGGATGCGGCGCGCGTGATCGAATCCGCGGCGACGGGCGAGTACCGCGATCACCTCGTTCACACCGTCTCGAAGCTCCTCCAGGACAGCACGGCCCTCGACCTCAAGCGTTGGGTCCGTTCCGTCGATCAGGCTGCCGATCGCGCCGGGCTCATCTTGAGCGGCGACCTCGATACCACGGTGTCTCTGATTCGCAGTGAGCCTGCACGCCAAGGGTCGGTCGAGCCCGTGACCCGGGCGCGTGATGTCCTCGTTTATTCCGTGAGTAGTGCCTACATCGCGCTCCGCGAGCGGCTGAGCATCAGCGTCGACGCCTGACACGACTCAGCCCCGGCCCGGCGGCCGTCACGCAAGCGAAGCGAAGCAGAGCAAGTCCTACGCGAGCGCCGCGTGCCGAGCGCGCTTGAACGCAGGAAAAGGGTGGTCTAGGTAAGCTTCCCTTGAGTCCTCTGCGCTGGACCGAAGGGCGCGCGGGGAGATAGGGTCCCCTGCGCGATCATTGATTGGGCGAGCGGGGCTACCTCTTGATCCAGGGTGAGCACGATGAAACGAACCAAGTTGGTCGGTCTTAGTTCGGGGTGTCTCGTTGCGCTGATCGCTCCGCTGGCGTTGGCGCAGGGCGCTGCACCCGCTGCGCCTTCCGCAGCCCCGCCCGCGGCTCCCGCTCCCGCGCCCGGCGCGCCACCGCCCGCCACTGCGCCGGCGGCTTCGCCTCCTGCGGCCGCACCCGCGCCTGCTCCCACGCCTGCAGCTGCTCCGGCTCCTGCGCCGACACCAGCTCCCGCTGCGGCTCCGCCGCCTTCGTCCGGCGGCTCGGCAGCCGCGTCCGGCTCCGTTTCGTTCGGTAGCTCCGGCGCCGACGCGAGCGGCGACGCGAACGCCGGCGCCGATGTCGACGCTGGTCATCACGACGACGACACGAAGTACGAGCCCAAGCCGTTCCAGTGGGAGGTCGGCGCGTTCGTCGGCATCTTGATGCCGAGCGACCGCCACAACCTGCGCGACGACCGCTCGCACCAAGAGCCGTACGGCAGCGTCGCTCCCGAGTTCGGTGTCCGCGTCGGCTTCTTGCCGCTCAAATACGTCGGGGCCGAGCTCGAAGCCTGGGTCGCTCCTTCGAAGACGGACACGAGCGGCGCCGCCGCGACGCTATTCGGGGCTCGCGGCCACCTGATCGGCCAGTACCCGATCGGCCGCTTCACGCCGTTCGCACTGGTCGGCTACGGCAAGATGGGTGCGGCCAGCAACCCGATGGGCACGGACATCGATCCGGCGTTCCACTTCGGTCTCGGCGCCAAGTACGCGCTCTCGGAAGCGGTCGGCTTGCGCCTCGATCTGCGCGACAACATGACGCAGAAGTCGAGCACGCCCGCGGAAGAAGTGGCCGACGGCGACATGACGAGCCACTGGGAGATCGCGCTCGGCGTGAGCCTCGCGCTCGAAGCTCGTCACCCCGAGTGCGAGAAGGTCGAGCTGCCGGTCGACACCGACCACGACGGCTTCACGGACGACAAAGACCGGTGTCCGATGCAGGCTGGCATCGCGCCCGACGGGTGTCCCGACAAGGACAGCGACGGCGACACCCTGCTCGACAGCAAGGACAACTGCCCGACGCAGGCGGGCCCCGTCAATCTCGGCGGCTGCCCCGTGCGGGACACGGACGGCGACGGCATCCCGAACGACTACGACAAGTGCCCGAACGAGCCCGGCCCGATCAACGGCTGCCCGGATCTCGACGCGGACCACGACGGCATCCCGACGCCCGATGACAAGTGCCCCGACAAGCCGGAGACCAAGAACGGCTTCGACGACGAGGACGGCTGCCCCGACGAAATCCCGGAGAAACTCCGCAAGTTCACCGGCGTCGTGAAAGGCATCGAGTTCGATACCGGCAAGGACACCATCAGGAAGACGTCGGAGCCCGTGCTCCAGAACGCGCTCACGATCTTCAACGAGTACCCGAAGGCTCGCATCGAGGTGTCGGGTCACACGGACAACGTCGGCCAGCACGACGACAACGTGGAGCTCTCGCGCAAGCGCGCCGAGGCGGTGAAGAACTGGTTCGTCAGTAACGGCGTGGACGGCAAGCGCATCGAGACCCGCGGCGCCGGCCCGGACGCTCCGATCGCGGACAACAAGGGGCCTGAAGGCCGCCAGAAGAATCGTCGCATCGAGTTCAAGCTCCTGCAGTAGGCTCGGGCGGCGCCATGCGCCGCCTTCTGCCGCTCTTCGTTCTCACCGCTGCCTGCGCGTCGGCCCCGCCCCCGGTGGCCGTCGCGCCGGGTCCGCCTGCGCCGAGCGCCGCCGCGCCGGCGACCGCCTCCGAGCCCAAGCCGAAGCCCGAGCGCGTGGCACCGGCCGCGGTTCCGCCGCCGCCCGCCGTATGCACGGAGCTCGTGATGCACCCGACGGGCTGCGCGGGCAACGCGGGGTTCCGCCCGGCGCTCGCCGCGGCGCTCGCGCTCGACGACGCCGTGGCGCGCGACGCCGCACTCGCGTGCCTCGAGGCGCGCGAGGAGGCACCGCCGGGCGCGCTCCGAGCCCTGCGCGCCGAGCTGGGTCCCGAAGCGTGCGCCGACGCAATCGCGACGCCCACGCTCCAGTCGCCGCCGAAGGGGATGCGCCCCGAGCTCGAGCAGGTGCTGCTCGCGTTGCTCTTGAGCGGTCGCCTGTCGCGGCTGCTCGGCGATCCGCCGGCGCTCGAGCCCCCGCTCACGAAGGAGCGCTTCCGCAGCTACTTCGCCGAGAAGCTCGCGCCCTGGGTCGTCGCCGAAGCGGCCGCGATCGAGAAGCTGTCGAGCGATGCCGCGCGGCTCACGGGGTACGGGCGCGGGCTCGGGGCGATCGCGGCCGGTAACGCCGATCTGCGCTTCGTCGAGATGGTTCGGGGGATCCCGCTCCCCGACGAGATGAAAGCCGACAAGCAGGTGACCGACGCGTACTACGGCGAGCTCGACCAGGCGCTCGAGCCGCGTAAGGTGCGCGGCCGCGACGCGGCGCTCGTCGGCCTGCGCGCCTTCGCAGAGCTCGGCGCCCTGAGCGACGCGCGCGTCACCCGTGCTCGCGGCCTCTTGAATCAGCTCTGGGCGGGAAGCCGAATCGACGCGCTCGATCGCCTGCTGCTGCCGCCGCTCGACGCGCTCGACACGTCGACGCCCGAGCTCGCTCTCGCCGCAAGGCTGCCGACCTTCTACGCGGGGCTCCTGCTCGCGGACGTGGACGTTTCGGAGCCGAGGATGCTCCGCGCGCTGCTCGAGCGCGGGCTCTTCGCGGAGGCGCGCACCAAGCTCGGCGTGGCGGCGCTACCCGTGCCCGTCCGCGTGCTCTTTGCGCGCGCTGCGGTCGAAACGGGGCGGCGCTACTTCCGCGCGTCGGACTTCAAGGCGGCGCGTGCCGTGCTCGGCACCCAGAAGACGAATGACGCGGGCGCGTTACTCGGAGCGCTCGCTCAGGCGCTCGAGAGCGGCCCCGTCGACGCGACGGAGCTCATGCTGAAGGGGCCGTTCGTGCGCGGGACGGGCGACGTGCGCGGTCTCGACGCCGAGGCGCAGCGCCGTGGCCGCTTCGCCGGTTACGCCGCCTTCGACGCCGCCGCCGTGCTCGAGCTCGCGCCGAAGCAAGACGATCCGGTGTTCTGGGACGATCTCGCCGCGCGCTTCACCAAGGCCGAGAAGCTACTCTCCGGCCCGTCCCTGCCGAACGCGGCCGCCGAGGCTGCCGCCGCTCGCGAGCACGCTACGGCGGCGCGCGCGACCGCGATGGCCCTCCGCGCGCGGCACTGACATGACGACGCCGGCCTCGACGGCGCCGGACCTTCCCGAAGGCGAGCGGGCTCGCGGTATTCAGCGCGTGCTCGTCTGGACGCTCGCGCTGAACCTCGGCGTCGCCACGGCGAAGATCGCCTACGGTCACGCCGTTCACGCGCTCTCGATCCGCGCGGACGGCTTTCACTCACTGACCGATTCGACGAACAACCTCGTCGGTCTTGCGGGTGTGTGGATCGCGAGTCGCCCCGCGGATGCCGGCCATCCGTACGGGCACCACAAGTTCGAGGTGCTCGCGGCGGGCGCGGTCGGGCTCTCGCTACTCGGCATGGCGTTCGACGTCGCGAGGGGCGGCATCGACCGCTTGCGGGGTGCGCCGGCGCCGCTGCCCGAGATTGGGCCGGCGGCGTTCGCGGTGCTCGTGGTGACGCTGCTCGTCAACGTCGGCGTGGCCCGCTGGGAGCGCAAGCGCGGTATCGCGCTCGGGAGCGCGTTCCTCGAGAGCGACGCGCTGCACACGAGCTCCGACGTGCTCGTGACGCTCGGGGTGCTCGCCTCGGTCGGGCTCGTGCGTGCCGGTTACGCGGCGGTCGACGTGTTCGCGGCGATCGGCATCGCCGGGTTCATCGCGTGGGCGGGCATCGGCGTCTTGCGCACGAACCTCGGCTACCTCGCCGATGCCGCTCGGCTGGACCCTGCGCCGATCATCGCCGTGGCGCGCACCGTCGGTGGCGTGGCGGGCGCGCACAAGGTGCGAACCCGCGGCATGCCGGGCAGCATCTACGTCGACCTACACATTCAGGTCGCGCGTCATCTCACGGTGGTCGACGCTCACCGCGTGACGCACTGGGTGATCGACGCCATCAAGCGCGAATTCCCAGGCGTGCGCGACGTGCTGGTCCACACCGAGCCCGCCGCGCCGGGCCAGCCGTGCACACCGTTCCCGCCGGACCAAGCGCCCGAATCCGGCGCTCCCTGAGTCGCAATGGCGCGCTCCGCCGGCAGCAAGTCGCGGCGCAAGAACGCGATGAACGGCCCCTCGGCGCCCACCTGCTCGTAGTGCGCTTCGAAAAACGCGCCGAGCGGCCGCCACGTGTCGAGCGGGTCGCCACCCATGTCGCGAAAGTAGCTCGACCACAGGAACAGGCTCGGCGGGCGCCGCTCGACCTCGGCGAGAAACTCCGCGGGGCCGTGATCCGAGCGGAGGCGCATCGGCCCATAGCCGTTGTTGCAAGTGTTCGTGTTCACGGTCGTGACGCTCGCGATCACCTTGAACACGCGCCCCGGTGCGCGCCGCGCGCAGTGCTCGTAGACGCTCCACGCGCTCCAACCCCAAGCGAGCACGGGCTCCGTCGCGGGCAGCTCGGGCGCGACCTTGTCGCAGAGGTCCTCGATCATCCGATCGCGATCGGCCATGAAATGGAGCGAATCCAGGCGTAAGCGCGCGCCGGGCCACGCGGCGACGAGGCCGAGCCCCGCCGGCAGCGCGAGCTCGATGGCTGTCCACGCCGGCGCTCGGTCGAGCACCCGCGCGACGAGCCCGCTCGGTCGCACGGCGAGCACGGCGAGCGCGGGCCAGAGCTCGACGTTGTCGTGCGAGAAGAAGCGCAGCGTGTACGTCACGCCGACGAGCGCCGCACCCGCGAACGCCCACGCCGCCAGGGCGAGCGGCGGCTTTTCGCGCTCGGCCGGGAAAATCTCGCTCGATCCGAGCACCCCGAGCAGCAAAAGCCCGGGGATCTGCTCGAACAAGCACGGGATGCCCTGCGCGATGGCGAGCGTTCGCCCTCCGGCCCCCTGGGTCACCACGGCGACGTACTCGGAGCCGAAGCGCGCGACGTCCCCGAGCCCCGCGCAGAGTGCCGCGAGCTTGCCGGCGAGCACCCACGGCAACGCGATCAGCGCCGCCGTACCGAGCGCACCCGCGAGACCCGCGAGCGCGCCGCGCCACGCCGTCCGCACGCGCCCTCCTTTTACCTCGCGCGCGAGGAGTGCCGCGAAGACGGCGCCCACGGGCCACGCCGACGGCTTGATCGCCACGGCGAGCAGCGCGAGCGCTCCGCTCGCGAACCACAGGAGAAGCGCGCGTCGCTCGT
>DATMCL010000481.1:0-5651 GCA_035558375.1 Polyangiaceae bacterium | reverse complement strand
GCAGGGGCAGAGTCAGGGGTCGGGGCAATGGGAGGGGCAGGGGTTGGAGGACGAGCGGGCGTGGGAGGAGGGTTCAGTGGGGCGGGGGGCGGTGCGATGGCGGGCGCGAGTGGCAAGGGCGGCGGCGAGCCGGAGATCGTCGAAGAGGTGAGCGTCACGAAGGTGTGGTCGGGGCATCCCGTGTTCTTTGCGCTCGTGACGCGCGGGACGCGGCAGTACGCGGCGTTCTACGACGCCGATCGGAACATGACGGTGGCGGCGCGGGAGCTCGGCGACGCGGCGTTCGAGCTCGTGAAGCTGCCGAGCGTGCTCGGCTGGGATAGCCACAACTACGTCGCGATGGCCGTGGACTCGGGCGGTGCGGTGCACGTGTCGGGCAACATGCACGCTGTGCCACTCGTGTACTTTCGGACGAGCGCTGCCGGCGATACGTCGACGTTCGAGAAGCTCGCCATGGTCGGGTCGAACGAGGGCTCGGTGACGTATCCGGTGTTCTTCAATGGTCCTACGGGGGATCTGATCTTCGAGTACCGCGACGGCGAGACCGGCAGCGGCAACACCATCTTCAACGCGTACGCCGCCGAGACGGCGAAGTGGTCGCGCGTGCTCAATAGCTCGCTCCTCGACGGACAGGGGCAACGGAACGCCTATCCGGAAGGTCCCGTGCTCGGTCCGGACGGCTATTTTCACCTCGTCTGGGTGTGGCGCGAAACGGGGGACGCCGACACGAACCACGATCTCTCCTACGCGCGCAGCAAGGATCTCCAGAATTGGGAAGCCGGCGGCGGCACGGCGCTCACTCTGCCGGTGACGCTCGCCAAGTCCGACATCGTCGATCCGGTGCCGCAGAACGCCGGCATGATCAACAACAACACGCGCGTCGGCTTCGATCTCGAAGGGCGCGCGGTCGTCACCTATCACAAATTCGACGGTTCCTCCTCCTCGGCGAAGACGCAGCTCTACGCCGCACGACTCGAATCCGGAAAATGGGTCGTGCACCAGATGACGGACTGGACGAAGCGCTGGGACTTCGGCGGCGTCAATACGATCGTGTTCCAGATCGAAATCGACAACGGCGTGTACACCTTGCCCGACGGACGGCTTGCGCAAGACGTGTACAACGTGGACCTCGGCGGCAACATCACGCTGATCCTCGATCCGCAAACGCTTCACGCCACGCAGACGATCTCACCGGCGCTCACGCCCTACCCGTCGAAGCTCGATACCCCGAGCTCGGGTACGTCCGGCATGCACGTGCGCTGGGCCAGCGATTCCGGGACGGGCCCCGACGCCAGCATCCGTTACCTGCTGCGCTGGGAAACGCTCGATTCGAACGGGGACCAGCCGCGCAGCACGATCCCGCCCGCGACGCCGCTCGTGCTGTACGGGTTCCGCAAGTAGCCGGCGCATGAAGAAGGGCCAAGCGCGAAAGGCGATGTTCAGTGCATCGCCGGTGCAGTACCGAGAGCAGAGTCTCGCCGGGCGCGGCGTCTTCGCGCGCAAGCGCTTCGCGCCTGGCGAGCTGATCGTCCCATTCGCGCCGAAACAACGTCGCCTTCCCAAGGATGCGCCCGAGGTGCCTGCCCTGGCGGACACCAAGATCACTCTCCTCTCCGAAGACGAGTGGGTGATCGTTCCGGACATGACCGTCCCCGGCGGCTGGCTCTGCAACCACAGCTGCAACCCGAACGCCACGCTCTACTCGAGTGGCGAGGGGCGCGTGCGCTGCCGGCGCCCCATCGCGCCCGGCGAAGAGGTGACGGTCTTCTACGGCTGGGTCACCATGAACGACCCAGGGCGCGACCCATGCCTGTGCGGCGCACCCGACTGTCGAGGCAACATCAGCTTCGACGTGTCCGACGCCGACGCGCGCGATCTCGACGACGAAGGGCCAAGGGGAGTGGCCGTCCGCGCCCGTTTCGAAGAGTATGGCCAATACCTCGCCTCGATCGGGCAGGAGCAGGTGCTCGAAACCATCGCCGACGCGCTGTCCACGCTGCGCCACGCCGCGCGCCGCACCTGAGCTGCACGGCCCCTCCACGATTTCTCCATGAACGAGCGGAAACTCCCGCGAACCTCCACCCCCGGCTCACGCCCCGCTCGCTAACGTCTCGGTATGGCTTTGGGTGCTAGGAGTTGGGTGAATTTCGGGGGGCGGACGTCGCAAGCGCTCGTGACGGGCACGGCGGCGTTCGGGGCGTGGGCATTTTTGATGAATCGCTGGATCATCAACTGGGTCGACGGTGACGAAAAGCGCTTCGCGACCCCTGCGCTCGCGCTCGTGCTCGGCGCGTTCGCCTTCGTTCCCGTCGTTCGGCGCTGGCCGGGCCCCTGGGCGAAGGTGGGCGCGCTCGTCATCGTGCTCTTCACCGTCGGTGAGCTCCGGCGCGCGTGGCTCCGGCACCAGTACGCCGTCGAGCAGGCGGGCGGCCCATCGATCGCGCTCTTTCATCCGGTGACTACGACGGACCTCGTCGTTCGGCACTTCGAGGTCCCTCTGCGCGGGCTCGGTGTGCCGCGCTTGCGCGTCGTGCAGCTCAGCGACCTCCACGTCACGGAAGAGCTACCGGAGGCCTACTACGAGCGCGTTCTCGACGAGATGCGCGGGCGCGAGCCCGATGTCGTGCTGCTCACGGGCGACTACCTGTCGCGCATCGGACGCTTGCCGCTCCTCGAGGAATTTCTGCGCAAGATCCCGCACGGGCGTCACGGGGTGTTCGCCGTCCTCGGCAATCACGACTACTGGCTCCACGACGCGCGTGTCGCCGAAGCGTTTGCGCGCGCGGGCATCCCGCTCTTGAGCGGAACCTGCGTCTCCGTTCCCACGTCGGGCACTCCGGCCGTGCGCCTCTGCGGCACCGAGGAGCCGTGGGGACCGACGCTCGGCCCTGACACCGTCGCTCGGGCAGCGCCGGCCAGCCTACCGCTCCTCGTCATGAGTCACACGCCCGACAACGTCTACGACCTCGCCGAGCTCGGCGCGTCCGCCGTGTTCTCGGGCCACACGCACGGCGGGCAATTTCGTGCCCCGCTGTTCGGCTCGATCGTCATTCCGTCGCGCTACGGGCGGCGCTTCGATCTCGGCCATTTCACGGTCGAGGGCACGCACCTGTTCGTGTCCGCAGGCGTCGGTGCCGACCAGCCTCCGCTCCGGCTTTACTGCAACCCGGAGCTCGTCGAGGTGGACTTCACCGACGCCGCGCGCTGACGCGCGCTCCGTTCGCCTCAGCTATCGAGCGACGCGCGCAAGAACCACGTGTTCTTCTCGAACTCGGTGACGACCTGCGTGAAGAGGTCGACCGTGTCCGTGTCGCCGAGCTTCTCCGCGAGCGTGCGCGACTCCCGCACGCCCGTGAGGTACTTGTCGAAGCGCTCGGCCAAGAGCTTCACGTGCTCGAGATCGCGCGTCGTGTCCTGCGGGTAGTCCGCGAGCGTCGAGCTCTTGGCGACGTGGCGCGCCGTGCCGTAGGCCTTGCCTCCTAGCGTCACGGCGCGTTCCGCGATCGTATCGTTGTGGGTCGCGAGCGAGACCGCGAACGTTTCGAACAACGGGTGGAGCGACGCGAACTGCGGGCCCTTGATGTTCCAGTGAGCCACTTTGATCTGGCTGTGGAGATCGAGCCCGTCGGCGAGGCGCGCGTTCAGGGTCTTCGCGAGCTCGGCGCGGGCGTCTGCGGGCAGTTGGCTTGGGCTTTGATACATGGCATTTCCCCTTTCGATCGATCTGTTGCGTGCGGTTCGTACAATCTATAGCGTTGCTTGGCCGGGCTGCCAGCCGCACGGGGTGAGCTCGCCGGTCTGCAGTGCGTCGAGGGCGCGTACGACCTCCTCCACGTTCCGGCCCGTGTCGAGGTTGTTCACGCTGACCCACTGGATGATCCCCTCGGGGCTCACGATGAAGGTGGCTCGGAGCGCGACCCCCTCCTCCTTGTCGAGGATGCCGAGGGCGCTCGAAAGCTCGCGCTTGATGTCCGACAGCATTGGAAAGGGCAGCTCGCGCAACGTCTTGTCGTGCTCACGCCACGCGAGATGGACGTACTCGTTGTCGGTGCTGGCGCCGAGCACCTGCGCGTTTCGCTGCTTGAACTCCGCATCTTTGTGCCCGAACGCGGCGATCTCCGTCGGACACACGAAGGTGAAGTCCTTCGGCCAGAAGAAGAGCACCAGCCATTTCCCCGGATAGCTCTCGTGCGTGACGGTCGAGAATTCTTTGCCGGGCGTCCTCTCGACGGCGGCCGTGAGCTTGAAGGGCGGGATGCGATCACCAACGGTCAGCATTTTGAAAATCTCCTTTGGGGCCTTGCGAGTGGCTTCGGACCCACCCACCTTGCGTCCGTCCCGGTAATCCGTCGAGGAGCATTTTTCCACCACTGTGATAGGGTGCACCTATCGTGCCGAACGCCAACGATCTCTCGTTGCGGCAGCTGCAATACGTCGTCGCCGTCGCCGACACGCTCGGCTTCCACAAGGCAGCGGCGGAATGCCACGTGTCGCAACCGACCCTCTCGGCGCAGGTAGCCCTGCTCGAATCCGTGCTCGGCGTCCGCCTCTTCGAGCGCGATCGCCGCCGCGTGCTCGTCACCGCCGCCGGCGCCGAGCTCGTCACGCGCGCGCGCCGCGTCCTCGTCGAGGTCAACGACCTCATCGCCACGGCAACGCGCGCTCAAGCTCCGTTCTCGGGCACGCTCCGCCTCGGCATCATCCCGACCCTCGCACCGTACCTCCTGCCGGAGGTCACGCCGCTCATCAAGAAAAAGTACCCCGCGCTCGGCCTCTTGTTCCACGAGGAGAAGACGGCCGACATCGTGCGCGGCCTCGCCGAAGGCACGCTCGACGCCGGCATCGCGGCGCTCGAGGCCGAACTCGGCGACACCGCGCACGCCGAAATCCTCCGTGACGATTTCGTCGTCGCTCTCCCCAAGCAACACGCGCTCGTCAAGAAGTCGAAGCTCTCGCTCGGCGATCTCGAAGAGGAGCCCGTCCTCCTACTCGACGAAGGCCACTGCTTCCGCGCCCAAGCGCTGGATCTCTGCGCCAAAGCGCACGCCTCGGTCGCAAGTTTCCGCGCGACGAGCCTCGCGACGCTCGCGCAAATGGTCTCGAGCGGGGCGGGCATCACGCTCCTCCCGTCGCTCGCCGTCCCCGTCGAAAACCGCCGCGGCCAGCTCGAAATCCGCCCCTTCACGCGTCCCGCCCCGCACCGCACGGTGGTGCTCGTCTGGAGGAAGAGCTCCCCGTTCGGCGCCGCCTTCGTCGAGCTCGCTGCGTTGCTCGAGCAGTCGCTCGCCGCGCGGCGATGAAGGAGCGAGGGAAGGGGCGGCAGCGTCCACGGACGCGCTCAGCGAGACCGGGATGATGAGCTGATGCCCCCGCGCAGGTCCGGCGGAGTACGGCCCGCGTGCTCGGTCTTCGACCTGCGCGCGCGGGTGCCCCCAAGCGCGGGCGTCGCCCGCGCGGAGGCACGACGGAATCGGGCGGGGAAGGGCGGCGCGGTGCTCGGCATGGGGCTATGTGCCCGTGGGCTACGGCAACGCCGCCCGCCGCTAACAACCCCCCCGCTGCCCGAGCGGTAGTGCCTAACGTTACTGGGGACCGAGCTCGCGCAGCGCCTGTCGAATGACTTGCTCGAGGGAGCAGACGGCATTCGGGAG
>DATMCL010000480.1:0-5029 GCA_035558375.1 Polyangiaceae bacterium | reverse complement strand
TCGTCCGCACGCGGCAACCGACAGCAAGGCAACCGAAGCCGCTAGGCGGCCGAACGCAGTCCGGAGTGCGAGGAGCGTGGGCATGGCCGACAACGACCGAGTTCTGAGCGAGTATACCCTCGTAAATCTTGGGAATTCTGGGAATAGCGCTGCGGGCATCGAGATGCTAGTCTGGTCTGGTCTAGCTAGGAGTCCAGCCGTGGAGATCAACATCTACGCCGCCAAGACACAGCTCTCGCAGCTCGTCCGTCGTGTCGCCGACGGCGAGGAGGTGGTCATTACCCGCAATGGGCAGCCCGTTGCGCGACTCGTGCCCGTCACGCAAGCGGCCGTCGCGCGCAAGCTCGGTACGCTCGCTCACGCGATTCGGATCGGAGAGGACTTCGACGCGCCACTCCCCGACGAGATCCTGGACGCCTTCGAAGGCAAGGCGTGAGGCTCCTGCTCGATACGCACGCGTTGCTTTGGGCCGTGGGGGCACCGGCGGAGCTGCCACCCCGCGTGCGGGCCCTGCTCGAGGACGGCAGCACGGAGGTGTGCGTCAGCGCTGCGAGCACCTGGGAGATCTCGATCAAGGCGGCGCTCGGAAAGCTCGAGCTGGACGTCGGAGCGCTCCTCGCCACGCTTCGGACACTCGATTTCGCTGAGCTTCGCATCGGATTCGAGCACACGCGTCGCGCCGGGGCGTTGCCGCCGATCCATCGCGATCCCTTCGATCGCATGCTCGTCGCGCAAGCACTCGAGGACGGGTACACGATCGTGACGCGTGACCCGGCGATCGGACGCTATACGGCGCCAACGCTCTGGGAGTAGCGCCGCCTCAGCGAGGCCAGGCGAGACCCATCGCCATGGTCGCGAGGGCGAGTGGGCCGGCCCAGAAGGCGAACCAGCCGAAATGGCCGCGATCGACGACGCCGCGCAGCGCCCGCAGCGCGACGATGCCGGTGCCGAGCGCCACGGCGGCACCGACGACGAGCACCGGAACCCACGGGAGCGCGCTGCCGAGCGCCACGCGGCCCTCGAGAATGACGGCGCCCAGAATCGCGGGAACGGACATGAGCATCGAGAGCTCGAAGGCGCGCCGGGGACGCACGCCGAGCCAGAGGGCGACGGCGATCGTCGTGCCGCTGCGGGAGAGCCCGGGCAAGACCGCGAGGCCCTGAGCCACGCCGAGCAGCAGCGCGCCGGCGAGCGTCGGTTGCTCGCGATCGCCCTGCAGGGAGAAATGCGCGAGCACGAGCGCCGCGGTGGTTCCGAGGAAGCCGAGGCCGATGGCGAGCGGACTCTCGGTCCAGCGCTCGACCGGCTGGCGAAGGAAGAGGCCGACTGCCGCGGTCGGAATCGTCGCCAGGATCACGACCAGCGCGTCGCGACCGCCTGGCGTTTCGCGAAAGCGCGCCGGCCGCACCAGCGCCGAAAGTCCGCCACGCAGCGCCCGACCGGCCTCGGCTCGGAGCACGAGGAGCGTCGCAAGCAACGTCCCCGCGTGCAGCATGACGTTGAACGCGAGCCCGCCCTTGAGGCCGAACAGGATCTCGGCGAGCGCGAGATGGCCGTCGCTCGAGATGGGAAGAAACTCGGTGAGGCCTTGGACGATTCCGAGGATTGCTGCTTCGCCGAACGGACCGAACATGAGCGCGCGTCCTCACCATCGCCCGGTCCGAAACGTTCGGCAACGGGCGCACCGCATCATCGTGCTCGGAATTCTGGGGCTCGCGCTGATGGGGGCATGCCGCGGGCCCCGCCCGTTGGCCGGGAGTGCCCAAAGAGGTACACCGGGGGGTGAGAGCGCGAGCGAGGAAATGTCGGCTCCGCGGGGTGGTGGGCGCGCTCGGGACCACGCTGAGTGGCGGAGCCGGGACGACGCGGACAGCGGCGACGGAGGGATCTCCGCAGGCGGCCGCACCGGAGCCGGCGGCTCGGAGGGGTCGGGTGCGCGGGGCGCCAGCCTGGAGGAGGCGGCCGATGCGGGAGGTGAGGCCGGACGACGAGCGCCGGATGACCGAGGAGGCTCGGGACAAGTGAAAGCGCCGTTCCAGGTGGTGTCGTGCGGAGCGATCTCCGACGACGGCGGCGGCTGCCGGCTAGCGGGCGAAGGCGACGAGCTCGTGGTGCGCGGAGACATCCTCACGCCGGACGCGGTCCTCGAGGGCGGCGTCGTGAGGCTCGACGCGAGCGGGACGATCCTGTGCGTGGGTTGCGCGTGCGACGGGGCGGGCGCGCGCGAGCTCACGTGCCCGGACGCCGTGGTGTCGCCGTCGTTCGTCAATCCGCACGATCACGTCGCGTATGCGGAAGAGGCTCCGCGTGCGCCGACCGTGGAGCGCTACGAGCACCGCCACGACTGGCGGCTCGGGCTCGAGGGGCACGCGAAGATCACGTACGACGGCGGGGCCCCCAAAGTGGTCCGCGCGGCACACGAGCTCCGCATGCTGCTCTCCGGGGTGACCACCCTCGCCGGGGGCGCCGGGCACGAAGGGCTCGTGAGAAACCCGGACGTTTCAGGGCTTTCCGAAGGCCTCCCCACGGCGCCGGCCGACTCCGAGACCTTCCCGCTCGACGACGCCGACGGTCGCCTCCTCGAGAGCGGCTGCGGCTATGGCTCGGATCACGCTCGCTCGGCCGACGTCGAGCGCGTGGGCGCCTTCCTCGCGCACCTCGGCGAAGGGATCAATCGAGCGGCCGAGAACGAGCTCGACTGCGCGCTCACCGCGGACTTTGGGTTGATCGAGCCTGCGACCGCAGTGGTGCACGCCGTGGCGGTGCGCGCCGAGCGCGCGGCGGCGCTCGGGGCGCGCCATGCGGCGGTGGTGTGGTCGCCTCGCTCGAACCTGGTGCTCTACGGCAACACCGCGCCCGTGCCCTTGCTGCTTCGCTCCGGCGTCGAGGTGGCGCTCGGAACCGACTGGCTGCTCACGGGCTCGATGAATCTGCTGCGCGAGCTCGACTGCGCGCGGCGCGTCTCGGCGACGTACTTCGACGGCGCGCTCGACGACTTCACGCTCTGGGCGATGGTGACACGCTCCGCGGCGCGCACGGTGGGCGCCGGGAGCGCGCTCGGCCGTCTCGAGCCGGGGTATTTGGGGGATATCGCGGTGATCGCGCGGCAGGGGCGCGAGCCGTTCACCGCGGCCGTGGCGCCGAATCCCGAGGATTTCGAGCTGGTCTTGCGTGGGGGAAGTGCGCTCTACGGTCGGGAGAGCATCGTGTCGGCGCTTCGTCCCGGTGCGTGCGAGGCGCTCGCCGTGTGCGGCGCCGCGCAGAGCGTGTGCGTCGCCGAGTCGGGCTTCTCGCTCGCCGAGCTCACGGCTGCGGCGGACGCGACCTATCCGCTCTTCACCTGCGACGCGCCGCCGAACGAGCCAAGCTGCGTGCCTTCGCGCCCGCTCGAGTACGACGGCATTCCGGCTGACGGGGACAGCGACGGGGACGGCATCGGCGACGGCGTCGATATTTGTCCGCGCGTTTTCGATCCGCTGCGTCCGCTCGACGACGGTGCGCAAGCCGATACGGACGGGGACGGGCTCGGCGACGCGTGCGATCCCTGCCCGCTCGAGCCGGCGCTCGACTGCGCCGACACCCGTAACGGCGACCGCGATGCGGACGGCGTGCCGGACGGCGCGGACCTGTGCCCCGATACCGCGAGCCCTGACCAAGCCGACGCCGACGGTGACGGGCGGGGCGACCCCTGCGACGACTGCACACAGCCAAACCCCGGGATTTCTCCGTGTGCGCTCACGATCGCGGAGCTCCGCGACCGGCTCGGGACGAGCCGTCCACGGCGACACGCGCGAGTGTCGATCTCGGGCGCGGTCGTCACGGCGCTACGACCCGATACCGGCAACGCACGCGGCTTCTACGTCGCGGATCGGACGGCACCGCTGTCGGGGCTCTTCGTGTTCACCGGGTCGAGCTCTCCGCCCGTCGCGCTTGGCGATCGGGTGACGGTCGAGGGCCGGCTCGACGAGTACTACGGCGTCGACCAGCTCGTCCTCGAAGCCGTCCGGTCGCGCGAGGCGGGTCCGCCGCCAGTCCCCATCGAGGTCGACGCGAGCGCGCTCGGCGACGGCGGCGAGCTCGCGGAAGCGTACGATTCGATGCTGGTGCGGGTGAGCGGCGCGAGCGTCGTCGAAACCAATCCCGATGCGCCGAACGACTACGACGAGACGAAGCTCACGGGCGACCTCCGTCTCGACGATCTCCTACTCCCGGAGCTCGAGAACGAGTTCGCGCCGGGCACGGAATTTCTCGCCGTCATCGGCATCGCCGGGCTCTCCTTCGACCACCGCAAGCTCTGGCCGCGCACGCCGGCCGATTTCGAGCCCTGAGTCAGCGCAACGCTGCCTCGACGATACCGTTGAGCTCTTTCTCCGAAGTGAAGCCCGAGCGGCGCGCGACGACGGTGCCCGTGCGATCGAGCGCGATGAGCGTCGGCAGCCCTCGCACGTCGAAGGCACGCGACGCCTCGCCTTGATCGTCGACGACGGAGCCGTAGCTCAGCGGGTGGGCGGCCAGGAACTGCCCCGCGTCCTCGGGCGAGTCTCCGGAGACGACCCCGAGCGCCACGAGGCCACGCGCGCCTTGCGCCTTGGCCACGGCGTCGACGACCGGAGCCTGGGCCCGGCACGGAACGCACCAGCTCGCCCAAAAATCCAAGATGACGGCCTTGCCCTCGAGCTCCGAGAGACGGACTTTCTCGCCCGAGAGACCGCCGCCCGGAGTGAGGCGCGGTAAGAGGAAATCGTTCGCCGCCTTGCCTACGAAGGGATCGGGCGCGAGCCGCGGCAGCACGAGCAGCCCGAACAGCGCCGCCGAGAGCAGCACGAGCCCGGTGTTGAGCCAGACCGGCCGGTGAGCTTTCGGCGACTTCGCCATCCTCCAAGCTTAGTGCAAGCCGCGCGCGATGGCAGCGTCAGGCGTTGTCCCGCAGAGCCGGAATGCGAACGCGAAGGCGAGCGCCGCCGAGCGCGCTCTCGCCGGCCGAGATGGTCCCGCCGTGCTCGACGACGATCTTCTTGACGATCGCGAG
>DATMCL010000479.1:0-9669 GCA_035558375.1 Polyangiaceae bacterium | reverse complement strand
CCCGTGCCTGCCGCACACGGGGCTCCATGGCGAAGCTCCTCCGCGAGCGCGTGGCTCAAGCTGTCGCTCACCGGGCGGAGCGCGGTCTCGGGGATGGGGTCGAAGAGCCCGCTTCCGCCCGCGGCGAGGTACGCCGTGGTCGCGACGCGGTAGCTCGCGCCGTTAGAGAGCGGCGCGAAGCAGCGTAAAGGCTCGTCGGAGCCGGCAGACGACGCGCCACATGCGGCACCGAGTGTCTCGCACTCGTCATCCGTTGCGCACCGGACGTCCGTTTCCGTGGCGAACACGCGTGCGCATGCCGCACCCTCGCAGGGACAACGAAAGCGAACGAGCGCTCCCGCGACGTGCACCTGCGTTCGGCAGTCGCGTGCACTTGCCGAGCGCGCAGCGTGCTCGAACGCGCGAGCGAGCGACGCGCCCGGAAGCTCGACGGATACGAGCGGGTCCTCGAACGGCACCGCCCGCACGAGCCCTTCGCCGTCGAGCACGCCGGGGGGCACATCGTGCCGCAGCGACGAGGCACCGAGCACCGCCAGGTCGGCCTGAGCGGCCTCGCGCGCGACGTTCGCCGCGAAGTTACCGAGCGGAGAGTCGCCACCTGTAGCGCCCTGTCGCTCGAGGGGTCGCGGCACCTCGGCGAGCGGTTCCGTGACGAGCGCGCCGAGCAACCCCGTGCCGAGCACACCGAGCGACTCCGGGCGATACGGCTCGAGCAGCGCCGCAACGTCGGGTGCCTCCGGTGTTTCGTCGCTCACCGGGACGAGCTCGAGGCCGAGCGCGCTGACCTCGTGCCCGTCGAGCGGGTCCGCCGTCGTACCGAGATGCGCCGGGTCGTCGTCGAGCGTGACGCGGACGCGCCCGAACGTCTTCGCGTAGGCGCCGCTATGGATGATGGGAACACGCCGTGGCGAGCAGGCACGCGCGCGGCCCCACGCGTCCTCGATCTGCGCCGCTCCCCCACCCCCGCAATCGAGCGCCCACTCCGGCGCGTCGAGCGTGAGGTGCTGATGCCCGCCGAGCACGACATCGATCCCACTCGTTCGCCGCACGAGCTCGCGATCCGCGTCGAGCCCGAGGTGCGTGACGACCACGACGAGATCGACCTCCGGCCGAAGCAGATCGAGCGCACCTTGAACGGCGCCCGCTGCGTCGCGCGCGAGCACACCGAGCTCGTTCGGTCGCGACTTCAAGAGCGCCACGCTCGACGCGTTCCCGACGCCGATCACGCCCACGCGCAGCCCGCGCGCATCGAGCACGACGGACGGCGCGCGGAGGCCCGCGAGACAGCCGTCGCCGTCAGCAACGTAGTTCGCGGCGAGCAGCGGAAAATTCGCGAGCTTTTCGTACCGCTCGCATACGAGCGCCGCCCCGCGGTCGAGCTCGTGGTTACCGAGCGCCTGAGCGTCGACGCCGAGCGCGTCGAACGCGAGGAGCTCCGGCTCGCCTCCGAAGCGCTCGAACGTGAGCGAGCCCTGAAACACGTCGCCCGAATCGAGGTGGAGCACGCGCTCGGCACGCGCGCGCTCCCGCCGCAGCAGCGTCGCGAGCCGAGCAAACCCGCCGACCGAGCGAAGCTCCCCCACCTCGCCCAATCCCCGCCGCGCGTCACTCGAGCCGAGCGTCGCGCGGTATGGAAACAGCATCGAGTGCGTGTCCGCCGTGTGCAGGAGCACGAGCTCGACGCGGCCGTGCAGTCGCGCTCCACCCGCGGGAGCGCCGCACCCGAAGAGCACCGCACACAGAACACCGCGCAACGCGAGCCGCACCCCGCTCCGGTCGGCCCGCTCGCGCGCGAGTTGCGCGCACTCGCCGTGCTACGCGCCGAAGCTCAGCCCGAGTCCGGGCCGCCCGGCAAGTCGGGGAAGCGCTCTTCGAGGCAGATGCGCACTTCCGATGCCGTGCAGAGCTCGAGCACCGCGCGGGCCGCTTCGGTCGCTTCCGCGATGGTGACCGATTCGATCGCGGCCCGTACGTCCGAGAGCGACGACGCTTCGAGGCTCAGCTCGCGGATCCCCATGCCGAGCAGCAGCACCGCAGCGAGCGGATCGCTCGCCATGGCACCGCAGACGATGACCGGCCGCCGGTGGCGGTCGCCCGCGGTGACCACCCCGGCAATCAGCCGCAGGATCGCCGGATCGAAGAACGACGCGAGGTAGGCGAGCTCCGGGCTCGAGCGATCGACCGCCAGCGCGTACTGCACGAGATCGTTCGTGCCGATGCTCAGGAATTCGGCCACCGTGGCGAACCGATCGGCGAGGATCGCCGCGGCCGGCACCTCGACCATGATGCCGAGCGGCAGCTCCGCCGCGCGCGGGTAGCCGACGGCGTCCACCTCCGCGATCGCGATGGCGAGGAGCTCCTTCACCTGCGCAAGCTCCCCCATCGAGGCGATCATCGGCACCATGATGCGGAGGGCGCCGTGCGCCGACGCGCGCACCATGGCGCGGAGCTGGGCCAAAAACAGGTCTTTCCGCGCGAGCGCGAGCCGGATGGCACGCAACCCGAGCGCCGGGTTCATGTCGCTCGGCACCTGCATGCTCGACACGAACTTGTCGCCACCGATGTCGAAGGTGCGGAGCGTGACCGGCAGCGGCGCCACGGCTTCGAGCACCCGGCGGTAGGTCTCGTACTGCTCGTCTTCGCTCGGCGGGACGACGCGATTGACGTAGAGGAACTCCGTTCGATAAAGCCCGATCCCTTGCGCGCCGAGGTCGAGCGCGATCGGCGCCTCGCCCGGCAGCTCGATGTTGCCCTTGAGCTCGATCGACACGCCGCAGCGCGTGCGGATCGGTTGGTCGCGCAGGCTGCGCCGAGCGAGGAGCGCCTCCCGGTAGCGGTCACCACGCGCGACCGCCTCGGCGTGCGCCGCGGGGCCGGGCGAAATCGTAACCTGGCCTCGCAAGCCGTCGACGGCGATGACGTCGCCGTCGCCGATGCGTTGCAGGAGTCCCGCCACGCCGACCACCGCCGGGATCTCGAGAGCGCGCGCGAGGATGGCGGTGTGGCTCGTGCGCGTGCCCACCTCCGTCACGATGGCGAGCACGCTGTCCTTGCTGAGGCCGGCCGTTTCTGCGGGAGAAAGGTCGTGCGCCACGAGCACGCCGGGCGCGCCGGAGCGCGTCAGCACCACGGTCGACTCCTCGCGCCCTGCGAGCGATTCGAGGATGTGCTGCCCGATGAACTGCACGTCGTGGCTGCGCTCGGCGAGGTACGAATCGCCCGACTGGCTGAGCTGGCGCGCCATCTCGTCCACCGTGGACGTGAGCGCCCACTCGGCGCACAGGCGATCGATGCGCACCCGGCGCTCGACCTCGTCGCGCAGCGTCTCGTCCTCCACCATGAGGACGTAGGCCTCGAGAATGGACGATTCCGCACGGCTTCCGCGCGTGCGCTCGGCCGCTGCCTTGAATCGCTCGGCCGCCGCCGCTACTGCGGCGTCGAAGCGATCGAGCTCGTCCTCGACGTGATGACTTGCGATGTGCCTTCGAACCGCACCCCCGGTTCGATCGAGCACCTTGGCCGGTCCCACCGCGTACCCTGGCGAGCCCGCGATGCCGTCCAAGCTGATGTCTTGATGCGCTGCCCCTCCGGACGCTTCGTCCGCTGGTTCGCCCATGCTCATTCACCCTCGCCGAAACGATCGTCGATGAGACGACCGATCTCGGTCACAGCTTCCTGGGCGAGATCGCCCGTGGCTTCGACGTCCAGGAGAGACCCCTTCGAGCCGCAAAGCAAGAGCACACCCATCACGCTCTTGGCGTTGGCGGCCTGCCCGGCCCGGCTGACGACGATTTCGCAGGGGTAGCGTGAAGCGAGCTGGACGAGCTTGGTTGCCGCACGAGCGTGGAGCCCAAGCTTGTTTTTCACCTCGAATCGGCCCCGCACCGGGGTCATGCGTTCCTACCTCCGCTCGCAATAGGCGGCCCGTGGTCGGGATCGCCGCCAGGCCCGGACATGTTGACCCGATCGAGGTCGCGATGCACGAGATCCCCTGAAATTCCCAGCCGTTCGCCGAGTAGCCGGGCGATTTCCCCCGCCATGACCACCGACCGGTGCCTTCCCCCGGTGCACCCGACGGCCACCGTGAGGTAGCTTCGCCCCTCGCTCTCGAAGCGCGGGATCGAGAACGCGAGCAGCTCGAGGGCGAGCTTGACGAAGGCTTCGGCGTCTCCGTTCGCCATCACGTAGCTCCTCACGTCGGCGTGGGTGCCAGGGAGCGCGCGAAGCTCGCGCACGAAGTGCGGGTTCTTGAGGAAGCGCACGTCGAGCACGATGTCCGCGTCGACGGGCGTCCCGAACTTGAAACCGAACGAAACCACCCGGGTGCGCAGGCGCGGCTGCTTGCCGCCGGCGGTTCCGAACTGCTGCACCACCAGCCGCCGGAGCTCGTGCACCGAGAGCGCGCTCGTATCGATGACGAGCGTCGCCCGCGCCCGGAGACCCGCCAAAAGCTCGCGCTCGCGGTGGAGGCCGTCCATCACGGCGGGCGCGCCCTGCTCGCCGCTCAGCATGCTGAGGGGGTGTGGGCGTCGCGTGCTGCTGTAACGGCGGAGCAGCGCCTCGTCCGAGGCATCGACGAAAACGACCTCCAGGGTGCGCTGCGATTCCCCGCGCAGCCCGTCGAGCTCCTCCACGGCGCCGTTCAAAAAGCCGCGTCCCCGCACGTCGATGCCGAGGCCGATGCGCTCGACGCCCGCCGCGCAGAGCGCTTCGACCGTGCTCCGCAGCACCGGGGTCGGCAGGTTGTCGATGCAGAAGAACCCGAGGTCCTCGAGTGCCGCGAGAGCCGTCGTGCGTCCGGCACCGCTCAGGCCGGTGACGGCGACGACGAGCGGCGGTTGGGTCATGCGGGCCTCCTAGCTCCGCCGCGGAGTGACGGGCGGCGGCGCCGAGCTCTCGTTGACAGTCACCGCGCGAAATTGGCTGCTCGGCGGGCGGTTGAGCTGGTGGCTTTGCGCCGCAGGTCCGACCTCGAGGCTCTGCTCGAGCCGCGCGACGAGGTCGCGTGCGGGGTGGTGGCCGGCTTGGCGCAGGAGCTCGTTGCGCGCGGCAATCTCGATGATCGAGCTCATGTTGCGGCCCGGACGGACCGGCAGCGTCACTTTGCGGATCGTCACGCCCAAGAGGTCGCGCGACTCGTCCTCGAGGCCGAGCCGGTCGAACTCCTGCTGCTCCTCCTTGAGCTCGACCACCAGATCGAGGCGTTTTCGCTCGCGGATCGCCGTCACGCCGAAGAGGTCCTTGATGTTCAGGATGCCGAGACCGCGCACTTCGATGTGGTAGCGGAGGAGCGCGGCGGGCTGGCCGAACACCATGCCGGGCGGGCGGTAGTCGCACTCGATCGCGTCGTCGGCCACGAGCCGATGGCCGCGCATGACGAGGTCGAGCGCGCACTCGCTCTTGCCGATGCCACTCTTGCCGAGCAGCAGCACCCCGACCTCGAACACGTCGACCAGCACGCCGTGGATGCGCGTGCGCGGGGCGAGTCGCTCGTCGAGCAGAGCGTGCAGGCGGCCGATCGCGACGGACGAGCGCTCGGTGCACACGAGCAGCGGCGTGTCCGTGCGCTGAGCCGCGGCGATCAGCGCCGGCGGCGGCTCGACCCCGCGCGTGATGAGCACGCACGAGAGCTCGAGCGACAAAAGCGCGGCGACTGCGCTCGCTTGCTCGGCCGGACGCAGCCCCTCGAGGTAGGAGAGCTCCGTCCCTCCGAGGATCTGGACGCGCGTCGGAACCACGCCGTGCAGGTGACCGACGAGCGCGAGGCCCGACTTCTGGATGCGCACGTGCTGGACCTTGCGGTCCAGGCCGGCGCCGCCCGCGACGAGCCGTACCTTCAAACCGAGCGCCGTGTCCTCCAGAAGCTCCCGCACCGAGATGTGCTGAGGAGCTGTGGAGGGGGCGTCGCTCATGGTCGGCTCAGCGTGCGGCGTTCTCGTTCGTCTCGATCAGCTCGAACGCCGCTCTGGGGTTCGCGCTCGCTAAGAGTCGTATGCGCGTCTGCTCGTCGCGCAGCAGGCGCGAGATGCGCGCCAGCGTCCGCAAGTGCTCGCCGGTGGCGCGCTTGGGCCCCACGACGCCGAAGACGATTTCGACGGGCTCCCCGTCGATCGCCTCGAACTCGACGCCGCGCGGACAGAGCAGGAGCGCGAGCGCCTGACTGTCCGCGGTGTCGAGCGCGCAGTGCGGAATCGCGACGCCGTCGCCGATGCCGGTGCTTTGGAGCTTTTCGCGCTCCAGCAAGAGATGCTCGACCGTGTCCACGTCGACGTGAACGGCGGGCGAGAGAAGCTCTGACAAACGGTGAATGGCGTCCGTCTTGGTCTTGACGATCGAGCCGTCGATGTCGACGACGATTCGGTCGGCACTCAAGATGTCCGCCAGTCGCATGCGATCGACCTGTCTATCGGTAACGGGTGAAGTCATCGAGCGGTTTTGGTGCGCTTCGCTCCGCCCGCCTTCTTCTTCTTCTTCGGACGCCGCGCAGTGGGCCCGGGTTTAGCGCCCGCGGGCGCGGCCGCAACGAGCGGCTCTGCAATTGTTTTCAAACTGTCGCTGTCGTGCCGGCGCGCGCGCGCCGTGCCCTTCGAGCCACGGATCTGGCGCTCGAGCTTGGCCATCACCATGTCGATCGACGCGTACATGTCGTCGGTCACTTCGTGAGCTTCCAAGTGCTCGCTACCACTCGAGATTCTCGCCTCCACCACGTGCTTGCGTCGATCGACGGAGACGGTCACCCTCCCGCTCATGGGGCGGCGGAGAAAGCGTTGCAGCTTCGCGAGCTTACCGGTCGCGTACTCCTTGATCGCGTCGCTAGCGTCCATCTGCCGGAACGTGATGCTGATGTTCATCGGACCTCGGAAGGCAGGGGGGCTCGTCGCCCGTGACGATTAGCCGAAGCATACCCGAACCACCCGACAGAGTGTGAAGAGGCGCCGGCAAAAAGGCCGGTCGGCCAAGGTGGCGCGAGCGGGGCTCTTTCGCGAGGGGTCGCAAGCAACCCCTTTCCCTCTGCGCCGGATTCACCCCGGGGGGCGGTCGACTGCGTTGTCGAAACGCCGTTGCGCCGGACGGCCGACGACGATCCGTCGTTTCTCGAAACGGGACTGACTTCCGTCAGGTGCGCCCTGAGCGGAACGCTAGAAGAGGCGCTTGCGCTTCGAGGAGGCGAGGATGCCGAGCATCTCGCGGTACTTGGCGACGGTCCGGCGCGCGATCTTGATGCCTTCGCCCTTCTCCAGCATCTCGACGATGCCCTGATCGGAGATGGGGTTCGACTTGTCCTCGTCGTCGATGAGCTTCTTGATCGCCTGCTTGACGCTCTCGCTCGCGATGTCCTCGTTCGCGACGCGGCGGATGCTCGAGTTGAAGAAGTACTTGAGCTCGAACAGACCTTGCGGCGTGTGGACGTACTTGTTGGTGGTGACGCGCGAGATCGTCGACTCGTGCATCCCGACCGCCTCGGCCACGTCGCGCAAGATCATCGGCTTCAGGTAAGCGACACCCTTCTCGAAGAAGTCGCGCTGCTTCTCGACGATGCACTCCGCAACGCGGATGATCGTCTTCCTGCGCTGCTCGATGGCGCGGATCAGCCACTGCGCGTTGCGGAGCTTCTCTCCCACGAACTCCTTCGCGGTCGGATCCTTGAGCAGGCGCTTGGTGAGTGACTCGTTGATGAACAGGCGTTGCATGCCGCGGTCGTTGTCCACGACCACGAAGCTTTCGCCGTCCTTGATCACGTAGACGTCGGGCGTGATGCCGATCGTGCGCTCGTCTTGATCGGAGAAGTTGCGCGCCGGGCGGCTCTCGAACGCCTGGATGAGCTTGGCCGCCTCGTACACTTCCTCGAGCGGGATGCGCATCTCGCGCGAGATGGCCTGATAGTTGTGCTTCTCGAGGTGGTGCAGGTGCTGCTGGATGATCTGCACCTCCGTGTCCGTGTCCTCGAAGCCCGCGGCCTTGGCCTGAATCATCAGGCACTCTTTGAGGTCGCGGGCGGCAACGCCGATCGGATCGAAGTTCTGAAGCAGCTCGAGCACGAGCGGGACGTCGTCGGGATTCACGCCGGCTTCGTTCGCGAGGTCTTCGATGGTGAAGTCCGGGGTGCGCGTGCCGTCGGGGCGCTCCATTCCCACGAGATCGAGGTAACCGCGCTCGTCGAGGTTGCCGATCACGAGCTCGGCGAACTGTCGCTCCTCTTGCGTGAAGTCGCTCATCTGGAGCTGCCAGAGGAGATGGTCCTGGAGGCTCCGCGGCTTCGTGAGGTTCTGCTCGATGGGCGGCAGATCGTCGTAGCCCGAGCGACCGGGCTGCGTTCCCGTCTGCTGCTGCGTGCGGTTCTCCAGGAATTTCTCCCAGTCGACCTCGCGCGTCGCCTTCTCGGTCTGCTTCATGTCCCCGTCGCCCTCGCGACCCACGTCGGGGATCTCGCGCGGCTCGGGGCGGACGGAGGCAGGCGCTTCGCCGCGCCGGCCTTCCGCTTCGTCCTCGGAAAGGACAGGGTTGTCGTCGAGCTCCTTGCGGATCTCCTCGATGACTTCCAGGCGGGAGAGCTGCAGCAGACGGATCGCCTGCTGCAGCTGCGGTGTCATCACCAGCTGCTGCGTCAGGCGGAGCTGTTGCTTTATTTCCATGCTGCGGAGGCGCTTTCCCTAACCAGGTCGGCCGTTGGCTCCGACTCTGGCTCGACCCAGTGTAACACTCAGTAGCAAGAAGCGCGCCCTTTATCGAAGTCCGGAAAGTTCGGCGTCGCGGAACGAATTTGGACGAATCGGCCACCTGGCCAGGCGGAGGGCTCCCTAACGTGTCGGGATCGCTTCACGGGCGCGAACGGGGCGGAACGCCACGAGGTAGCGCTGCGTAGTGCCACCAAGCGGGAGCACCGCGGCGATTCGAAAGTCTTCGAGCGCGGGCAACGACGCAACGCGCTCCTCGACGGCGCGCGCGAACGACGAGTCCTGCCAACGGGCTGCCGGCGCGGCGCCCGGCGCGAGTAAGAGGACGACCGTGTCCACGGCTCGATTTTCGAAGAGGCCGTTCGAGACTCTCTTGCTCGTGTGACCCCCCGGCAAGCGGGCGACGATGGGATCGGTGATGCCGGCGAGATCGAGCAACGTCGCGCTCGTGGCAGCGCCCACCCACCCCACGTCGAGGCAAGCCACCGAGCGCCCGTCGCGCAGAGCGGGACGAGCGCGCTCGATGAGCTCGAGGCGGTTCGCGAGGACGGAGCGCGCGGGCCACGCCACGGCAACGGCGATGAAGAGCGGTCGAATCGCGAAGAGCAGTGCGCGCCCGGCAAGCCACGGAACCGTCATGTGAGGAACGAGGCGCGCTGCGGCAAGGATCGCGGTCGGAAGAACAGGAACGACCAGGCGATAGAGCGCCATCCAATCGCCACCTGCCGCGGCAACCGCCACGAAGTGGGCGAAAACAGCTAGAGTGAGCGCGCGCGTTCGGGGGTCGCTGGCCGCGAGAGCGCGCGGGGCAAGGAGGAAGAGCGCGACGCCGGTACCGAGCAGCGCGTCGGCAGCGTAGTAGACGCCGTGGGCGAGCTCGGGTGCTTTGGCGACCACGGAGAGCGGGGCGAAGGCGCCGAACCAGGCCTTCCGCCCGAGCGCGACGCCGAGCGCCGGCACGACGGCGAGCGGAAGCCGGACGGCGAGCCCCCGC
>DATMCL010000478.1:0-13669 GCA_035558375.1 Polyangiaceae bacterium | reverse complement strand
GTGATCGATGCGGTCGTCTCCGACTTGTGGTGAACGACGAACGTCGCGTCATACTCGGAGCTCGGCATCCCCATTTGTCCGCAGCTCGCCTCATCTCCGACGAGAGTGACCACCGAGGACGACTGGAACGAGTATGTCTGGTCAACCGTCGGCTTGGCCGCGTCGGTCTTGCAGCCAAGTAGCAATGGGACCCAAGCGCTGAGCGCAAGCCATTGAGGGTGGTGTGCGTCGGTGGCGCGTGTCGAGGCGACTACTACTGAGGGCACTTGGGGTTATTGGGCGGGTTGTTCACCGTAAAACCAAAGTAGTCCGTTCCGATAGTGTTTGCTGGAAGCTGTCGAACTTGTGCGACGAAATTCGCCGGGGTGAACGTCTCTGGGACGAGCTCAGCCGTTGTGACGGTCCAGCCCGTCTGACCGCAGGACGGGAGCTCAGGCCAGCCTCTGTGGTCCCAGATCGTGTCCAGCGATTCCGGTCTGCCCTGCTCGTGTAGGTTCAGGAAGGGCTCGAGTATGTTGAGCGCTGCGGACGACTTGAGTGTTCCGACTGACGTGTTGAAATAATACCAAGTAATGTCGACTTTGTCTCCGCAGATGGGCTGATCAGGAACTGGTGTCGGCTGCGCGATGGCGAGGTATACGTTCCCGTCCTGAGGATTCATGCAGCGAGGGTCGGTCGCGTTTGGCGGCTTGAGGCAGGGTCCGCTTTGGCAACAGACGTGGTTCTCGATGTTCTCCTGACCCGGCTTGCAACTGCACATCTGGCACGTCTGAAACCGGGGCTTCTTGAGGCAGGTATCGACGCACGGCGGCTGGTCGTTGAAGAAGTCGACCATGTCGTCGCATCCAACAAGCGGAAGGGCCAAGAGGAAGAGGCAGAGGAATTTGGTCATTGTTATCCTCACCGTTCGACGGGAAGCGCGTCTTCGGGCAAACCGGAGGCCGCGCGCATCAAGTTGGCTCGTTCGAGCTCGATGGCCGCTGCAATCGCCGCGTTGCCCGTGAGCTCGCTGCGCCGCTGGAATTGCTGGAGCACCTCGAGCGCGGGCTCGACGAAGGAGCGTTGGTACGCAGTCACGTTCGGAAGGGTTCGCCCGCGCTCCGGATTCGCTTGCGTGTTCGCTTGGCTGGTCGCGAGAGTTTCGGTCGCTTGCTCGCGCACCGGTGTGGGTGCGACCCGGGGCGGGGCGACGTGATGGCGCTTAGCCCGATGCGCCCCGACGTGAAGGACGCCGTCCTTAGGAGCGACGCCGTCTGTCGGAGATCGGGTCATGAGCTGCCGGGCTCCGACGAGCGATAAGGACCCTCCGAGGACCACCAACGCAGGGGCGACCCAAGGCCGACCGCCACGTTTCTGGGGGCGCTTGACGGGGGTAGTCATGGACAACCCGCCGCAAGCTGCGTGGTCACGACGACCTCGTCCGCGGCCTCGCCAGTAAAGGAATCGCGGGCGACGAGCCGGAACACGGAGGTCCCGGATTTGCGCTGGGTGGTATTCAAGATGGGGCCGATACCGCGCGTGATCCCGTCCTCAATCCACCGGAGCTGGACCAGATTGCCGTCGGGATCGGTCGACGCGCTACCGTTCAGCGTGAGTGGCGCGGTGCATGTGGTTGACGTGATGGTTTGGTCGGCGCCGGCGTTCGGCAGCGGCATTCGGTTCGCGAGTGGTGTCCCCGCCGTGATCGCCACGCCCAGGCTGAAGTTGTGATCGGCAACGCGGCCCGTCAGCGCACCGGAGAGGACGATGAGCCCGTTGCCAGACGGATTGATGGTGATGCGCAGCGACGTGCTGCTGGGGAAGAAGGCCAACCGGCCAAACTCCCCCCGTATCATGCCCAAGAAGCGCGTGTAGCTCGGCACATTGACGGTCAGGGGGTGTGCCCCGCCGAGCGTTACTTCGAAAGGTATCGCGCTCTCCGCGACGATTTCCGAGAAGTCAGTATCCTCGATGGAGAAAGCGCCAATCCGAAAGAAGAGATTGTGGACGATGAAACGGCAGGCTTGCGTCGTGCTCGGCGTGCAGTTGCCGTCGACCGAGGTCACGTAGATGCCCATCTTGGTGACCGGTAACGAGAAATCCTCGTCGTCGATCGACAGAATCGCCGTGCCGCCGTTGGCCATTCCCGCAAGGTCAGTGCGGAAGGGACCTGTTGGCGGCTCCTGGGGTCGGGTGATCGGTCCTACGTCGAAATTGTCGAGGTAGTAGATCCCGGTGCCGGCCGAAGGGACGTTGAGCACGATCGTGAATCGCAAGTCCGAGTAGGCGGTCGTGTTGAGCTTGGTGCGAACGTCTGCTGGAAGCGTAAAGGAGAGCCTGTTGAACTGTCCCGTGGGCAACCCGGTGAGCTCTTGCTGCCCGATGTAGGCGCTGTACAAGTTGAGCGACGGCGCGCTGACGTAGAGCTGAACAGCACCGAACCACGATGGGTTCGGTTGTTGCGGAGGCAACCAAAGCTGGAATGACACGTCAGGGTCGACCGGATTGATCGACGGCATCGGCAAACTCGTGATGGTCGTGTATCCGACGGCATGCACGGCGAGGGAGAACGAGCCCTGGTTCGTGACAATAGGGCTGACGCCGTCGTTTGTGCCGCCCGTCACCGCCCAGTCACTCGCCTGCTCGAAGCCGAGGATTCGCGGAATATCGAGTTGACTGATCGTGCTGTCGCTCGGGATGTCTGCTGAGACCTGAAGGTTGTCGATGAGGTACGTGCCCGTCGCGTTGGTCGGCACGTTGAGAACGACGCTCACGCTGAGGTCGAAGTAGCTGCCGCTGAGGGCCGTTCGGATCGCTGCCGGCATCTCGAACGTCAGCGTGTGGAACGTCGAGAGCGACAGCCCAGTGAGCTCCCGCTGGCCGACGTAGGCGTTGTTGAGCCCGATGGACGGCGCTGTTACGAAGACTTGAGCCGCGCCGAGCCACGAAGGGTTTGGCTGTTCGGGCGGAAGACGAAGGTCGAGCGAGATGGTCGGGGCAACCGGCCCGACCGGCCCTAGAAGACGGCTTTGAACGACGGTATAGCCGTGCGCCTGCACCGCGAGCGACCCGTTGCCCTGCGTGCGGGTGGTCGAGCCCGCGAGCGTTCCATTCTGTACTGTCCAATCGGCAGGTGCCTCCATGCCCAGGATGCGCTGAGCATCCGCGACCGATGCCTGGACACGATCGCCGGCCGCCACGGCTCCGGCAACCGCGCACACGAACGTCAAAATGTGCATTGCCTTCATGGCCAAGCTCCAGTGCGTCCCGCCCGCGTGATGGCAGGCGCGCTAGCAACCTTGCGTGGATCCGGTCTGTGACGTGACGTCTACCGAGATTTTTTCTTCACCCTGCGGCGATATCGCATGCGGCTCCGGCGTCACGCCAAGGAGTGCGGCGACCACGGCGAGGAACTCGCCCTGCTCCAAGAGGTCCGTGATGCGGGAACGCAATTGGGCTGCTGCCCGCGCGACCAGACGGCGCGTTCGGCGCCGTCGCTGCCTTCCGCGAGCAGCGGACTCAGTGCCCTCGTACGAATTGCTCCGTGGGTCCGCCAGGGTATGAAGAACCAGCTCGTCGAAGGCTTGCAACACAGAGGGCGCGTCGCGGGCGCGGACCAGCATCGAAACTCTCGTTCGGAGCAAGGAGATCGGCCGCACCGTGGACTGACGCAAGGACACGCACGACTCGGGCGAATCATCTGTCGCCTCCTGCAAGGTCGTCGAGAGCGCGTCGGCTCGCGCACGTCTGCGAATTGCCTCGGAAATGACGAAGTGTCTGACGACCGCCTTCGACCAGTTGAACGCGTGCTCGTCGGTGATCATCTGCCAGCGCCTCGGCCCGCGCTGAATCGCGGCCAAGACGAGGTGTTGGGCAGCATCCTCTTCGAGGGCAATCCAGGCCGCACGAGGCCAGCGCAATCGTTCGCGAGCGAACACGGCTCTCAAATAGCCGGGAAGCCAGCCACTCAGCCAAGCCAAGCGTTGTCGTGCTTCGCGTGAGCTGTCTGCGGAGTTCCCACTCGCGATGATTGCGAAGCTGACGCTTAGCCCCGAAATGTCGGAACGCGTCGTCGCCGATTTGGTTTGCCCGACAGTCGCCACCACCGGCCCTCCCCAGTCCATGAAGCTCCAGCCATGCCGTAGAGGGTCCTTCGCCCCGGCTCGCTCGGAAGTCAAGGTATCGCGACTTTACACCGAACTACTATTGTCGTCTCCTCGCCGCTCTCGTCCTCTTTCCACGCCGTGAACGCGAAAGACGGGTTCGGCTCCGGCGAAGGTGTGCACACACTCGTCGGCGACGCGCATGCGCGCGCCCTCTAATTCGCGTTCATCTCGACGCGCAGAAGCCGCCGTCCGATGAACACGTAGTCGCCGTGCGAGAGCGGCCTTTCGGCCTTGATTCGCACGTACGTCCCGTTGCGGCTGTCGAGATCCGTGAGCAGGTATTTCCCGTCGCGCTCTTCGACGGAGGCGTGGCGTCCCGACATGTAGACGTCGGCCGGGAAGTTCAGGTCGCCGTCTTCGCGCCCGATGTTGATGCTGTTGCCGCGCGTGCAGATGGTCATGCCGGGCATGCCGCCTTCGAGCACCTGGTTCAGGCGGAAGGCGCTCGGGTACTTCGGAGACGAGTAGAAGAAGGTGCCGTCGCCGTCGGCGCCGTCCGAAGCCTTCGGGGTGGGGTCGAGGCGGAAGACCTGCTCGCCCGCGAGGAACATGTCGCCGGGCGCAATCTCGACGGTGCCGCGGATGCGGAAGTAGACGCCGTTGAGCGAGCCCTCGTCGCGGACGACGAGACGGTTGTCGCGGTAAAAGAAGTTCGCGTGGCGGGGCGAGACGAACGGATCGTCGGGGAACTCGACCTGGCCGGCGCGCCCCACGATGTGTTGGTCGGCCTTCAGGTGGTAGGAGAGGCCGTCCATGCCCTCACCGCGGATCAGGATGAGCCGGGCGCGGCTCGGGTCCTGCATGTCGCTGTAGAAGTCGACAGGCTGGTGCTGCATCGTGTCGGGGACGGGGGTCCCACAGCGGCCACAGAACTTGTGCCCGCTCGGGACGGGCGTCATGCACGACTCGCAGACGTAGTACTTCGCTTGGTCCATGACTGGCTCCTCGTAGCGGGGCGCCAAAGTCTGGCCGCCCGCCACGTTTCCGCTTTTTGACCTTGCACCGAACGGAATCGATTGGGAACCGACTTTCGGCGCCATGCTGAGGGTTCCCGGCGCGATCGCTTGGATAGGCTGGCCGGCCGACGCTAGTCCCAGGTTGCCGCCACACCGGATGCAGTACCTGGCTGCCCGGGGATTGAAGGCGTCGCATCGTCCGCATGCGATACCGACTTCGTGCCGCTCACCCGCCAGCATGCTCCATCGCACCCGGAAAATAGCGATAGGACGAGCCCGCGTCCATGGCCTCGCGTCCGGAGCGCCGGGAAAGCTCAGCTCCGCTCAGCGGACATACTGGAAACGGCGCGAAGCGTCGAAAAACCCCTCCGCGCCCACCAGGCGAAAGAAGACGGTCTCGGTGCAGCTCGAGCGATCGACGACGCCGTAGTCGCGGGAGTCGTAGGGGAAACGCCGGTTGTCGCTGACGAGCGCGACCTGGCCGGTGTGCAGCTCGACCTCGTACGGGGCGATGTCCGCGGTGGCCGCCGCCTCACCACGCATGTGGGTAAGCCCGCTCGCGACCTCCATCTTGCACTGCTGCTCGACCTCGGCGCCACCGGTGGGGGGCGTGACCTTGAAGCGGTCGTCGGCGCAGTCGCCCTCCGTGCTCTGCGGCCGGTCGTTGATGAGCACGCGCGAGCCCTCGATCTTCACGTTGTTGCGCTCCTCGCCCATCATGCGCCCGATGACGACGCGCTCGGGATGCTTCGGCTCCGGGCACAGCGCGAGCGAGCCGAGCGACGGCGGCGTCATGCGCCAGAGGAGCACCAAGTCGCCGCCACGCAGGCTCGGCGTGATCGAAGCGTCGAGGTACGGATCGTCGGCGGGTATCCTCCACCAGCGGATCGCGCTCAAGCGCAGAAAGATCGTGATCACCCCGAGCGAGATGACGCTCCACATCAGCCAGCGTCGGAGAGCGCTCATCGAGGAGTCAGCGTAGCCGATCCGCGCGCGGTTTGAGAAATCGGCGACGGGCTTCGCCGCTGGTCAGCGGCAGTCGATGGGCGGCAGCTCGGCCTGGCTCATTCCGTCGACAACGGCTTGAGCCTGCGTGAAGACGGGGGCCCAAGCGTCGAGGCGCGTGAACTCGGCCTGCTCGCGGGTGTTCGGGTCGCCGTCCATCACGGCTTCCGAGATCACGCCGAGGATCTCGCCGTTCGTCTGGTTCACGGCCGGGCCACCGGAGTCGCCGGGGCAGATGCTCGCCTCCACTCGGAAGTCGCGCCGCCAAACGCCGGCGATGGGTCCGCCGTTACGGATGGTGCGCCCGCCGGGTGAGCCGCCGAGCCAGCAGCGTCCGAAGCCGATGGGCTCGATGGGCGTGCCGAGCACCGGGGGCTCGCCGAGCCGCACGCGCCGCGTGGCGATGCCTCCGAGTCGTCGCTCGAGCACGAGCACCGCGATGTCGCCTTCGCCGCCCGAGTAGCCGCAGGTGGGCGCGACGATCGCTTTCACGCCGACCTCGCCCCACGCGAACGGGTCGCCGCCGAGCTCGACCTTGACCGACTCGGGAGCCACGTCGAGGTCGAGCGTTCGGCCGTCCTTCGCGCGCTGAGAGACGCAGTGGTGCGCGGTGAGCACGCGGTCCTCCGCGATGAGCGAGCCCGAGCAGGTGACGCTGCCCACGACGAGCCGCACGACGTAGTCCTCATCGGTCGATACGGAGAGAGGCAGGTACGTCCGCTCGTCCTCCTGCTCTGCCGTTTCCCCGAGCTCGCCCGCAACGAGCTCGCGCGATGCGGCTTGGGCCGTGCGCGGCTGCGGGTGTTGAATCTTCAAGCAGCCCGTCGCCGCGAGCAGCGCCCCGACCCCGAGGCTGATCCGCAGGGCAAACCTCTCCCCGCCACGTGCAGACGACGCGGCCCCTTTCCGCGACCTACTGTCCGCGGGTGGAAGACCCATGAAGCTCGTTAGCAACTGACACGCTCGGAAGCGCGATGTTCCGACGATCGAAGACGTAAAGCCTTGGCTCGGAATTCACGCAGCGCAAGCGACGTTGCGAAGCGGGCTCCTACATCTGCCTACAGGGTTTCTTTGGCTCGCGAAAATTCGCGCGCGGCGCGCCGAGCTCAACCGCTGACGACGAGGTCGTCCTTGTGGACAACGACCGCTTCCGTCGCGCCGAGCACCGCCTCGAGCGCCGGGCCCTTTTTCCCGGCAGCGCGTGCAGCGTCGAGCGCGCCGAGCCGCGAGAGGCCGCGCCCGACTTCGAGTCCGTCGGGCCCGACCAGCACCACCGCATCGCCCACGCCGAATTCGCCGCGCACGCCGAGCACGCCGATCGGCAAAAGGCTCGCTTTGCCAGAGCGCACGGCCGCGACCGCGCCTGCGTCGAGCACGATGGTGCCCTGGGGGCGCAGCGTGAACGCAATCCAGCTCTGCCGTGCACGGAGCGGCGCGCCCATCGCTGGGAAGAAGGTGCCGACGTCGTTGCCCGCGAGGATGTCGCCGAGCGCTCCCGGGCGGCCCGCTTTGGCAATCACGACCCCGGCGCCGGCCCGGGCTCCTTTGCGCGCTGCGTCGATCTTGCTCTGGATCCCGCCTGTGCCCACGCGCGGCCCGGTCGCTTCCACGCGCCCGATGACGTCGCCGTCGCCCATCACGCTGATGCGCGCGCCGGACTCGTCGAGAACGCCCTCGACGTCCGTGAAGAGGACGAGCAGCTCCGCGCCCACGAGCGGGGCGACCATGGCGGCGAGCTGGTCGTTGTCGCCGAACACGAGCTCCTCGATCGAGACCACGTCGTTCTCGTTCACGATCGGCACGGCGCCGGCGTTGAGCAGCTCGCCGAGGGCCTCGCGGGCGTTGTTCATGCGCTCGCGTTCGGCGAGATCCGCGTGCGTGAGGAGCAGTTGCGCCGTCGTGACGCCGAGCGCTCCGAAGGCTTCGTCGTAGCGACGCATCAGGCTGCTCTGGCCGGCTGCGGCGGCGGCCTGCAGGCGCGCCGTCTCCTTGGGCCGGCTCGGATACCCGAGTCGCTGAACGCCGAGCGCGATCGCTCCGCTCGACACCAAAACGACGGAGCGCTTGGCGGCGATGACCTCCGAGATCTCGCGCGCCAGGCGCGGGATGAGCTCGCCGTCGGTCGCGAGCGAGCGCGAGCCGACCTTCACGACCAGGCGTCGTGCGCGGGTGAGCTCGTCTCGGGCGTTCATGGCCCGCTGAGATACCACGCGCCGGCCGGCCGAGAAGCGCTGCCCGTTGCCAGACGCGAGGCGTACCTGTAATGAAGGGCAGGGTCGCGCGTTCTTCCTCTGGAATGCTCTTGAAACCGAGGCTTCGTCCCGTTCTCGCCGCGCTCTTGGGAGGGGCGCTTGGTGCGTGCGGCGGGCCGCCTCCGAAGACGGGAGCCGCGGGGCCGGCCGTCCAGCGGGCCTCCGGCTCGAACACGCGCGAGAAGGTGGCGATCACCATCTACAACTCGAACTTCGGCTTGGTGCGCGAAGTGCGCCGGCTCGAGCTCGCGCAGGGTCGTGTCGAGCTCTCCTACGCCGACGTGTCGGCGCACATCCAGCCGGAGACGGTGCACCTCAAGCCACTCGACGCCCCGGACGCGCTCGAGGTGCTCGAGCAGAACTACCGCTACGACCTGCTCACGCCTGACAAGCTCCTCGAGAAGTACGTCGGCAAGCAGGTCAAAGTCGTTCGGTACAACGAGAAGCTCGGCACGGAGGAGACGAAGGTCGCCGAGGTGCTCGCCGTCGAGAACGGCGCCGTGCTCCGCATCGACGGTGAGGTCGTGACCGGCTTTCCGGGTCGCTACGTGTTCCCGGACGTGCCGCCGAACCTCGTCGCGAAGCCGTCGCTCGTGTGGCTGCTCGCGAGCAACGCCGAGCGGCAGCGCGTCGAGGTGAGCTACCTCACGCAGAATCTCTCCTGGCGCGCGGACTACGTGCTCCTGCTCGATCCCTCGGACGAGAAGGGCGATCTCACCGGCTGGGTGACGCTCACGAACGGTACCGGCACGACGTACAAGAACGCCGAGCTCAAGCTCGTGGCCGGCGACGTGCAGCGCGTCGCGCCGCCGGAGGAGCCGAGGCCCGAAGTGATGTCCGACATGATCGCGCCCGCCGCCGCGCCGGCTCCGCCCCAGTTCAAGCAAGAGTCGCTCTTCGAGTACCACCTCTATTCCCTACAGCGTCCGACCGACTTGCTCGATCGCGAGACGAAGCAGGTGACGCTGCTCGAGGCGCACGGCATCAAGCTCAAGAAGAAGCTCGAGTTCTTCGGCACGTCGTACTGGTACACGTCCGTTTATCCGGATCTGCCGAAAAACCAGAAGGTCGGCGTGTTCGTCGAAATCGACAACAGCGAGAAAAGCGGCCTCGGCATGCCGCTGCCGAAGGGCGTCGTGCGCGTGTACAAGGCCGACCAGAGCGGCGCGCAGCAATTCGTCGGCGAGAACAGCATCGACCACACGCCGCGTGACGAAAAGGTCGAGATCAAGCTCGGCGAAGCGTTCGACGTCGTCGCCGATCGCAAGCAGACCGAGTGGAAGACGCTCGGCAGCTGCTCGAGCGAGAGCGCGTGGGAGATCGAGCTCCGCAATCACAAGGACACGGCGGTCAGCGTCGAAGTGATCGAGCCGGCCAACGGCGATTGGGAAATCGTGAGCGCGAGCCACAAGGCCGTGAAGAAGGACGCGCAGACATTCGAGTTCGAGGTGCCCGTGCCCGCGCGCGGCGCCACGAAGGTGACCTACCGAGTGAGGGTCCGATGGTGCTGAAGAAACGAACGGAAAAGCGGCAGATATTCGCGAGCGCGTTGCTCGCCAGCGCCGCTTGCCTCGGCGCAGGCTCCGCGCACGCGCAGGTGAAGGCGCCGGCTCCAACGCCCGTTGCCGCGACGCCGAACAAGGTGTCGGGTGACGCCGACCGGCGCCAGGTGAGCATCACCGTTTACAACCAGGGCTTCGGCCTCGTGCGCGAAGTGCGCGAGCTCAAGGATCTCGGCAAAGGGCGCGTCGCCCTCGAGTTTCGCGACGTCGCCTCGACGATCCAGCCCGAGACGGTTGCCGTGAAATCGCTCGGCGGCGGCCTCAGCGTCCTCGAGCAAAACTACCGCTTCGATCTGCTCACGCCGGAGACGCTGCTCGACAAGTATGTCGGGCGCAACGTGCGCGCCTACCGCTATCACGAGGCGACCGGCAAGGAAGACGTCGTCGACGCGAAGGTGCTCTCCGTCGCGAACGGCCCCGTGCTCCAGATCGGCAACGAAATCACCTTCGGTTATCCGGGACGACTCGCGTTTCCGGAATTACCGGCGGATCTGATCGCGAAGCCGACGCTCGTTTGGCTGCTCGAGAGCCAGCAGCCGAATCAGTCGCTCGAGGTGTCGTACATCGCGCGTAGCATGTCCTGGAAGGCGGACTACGTGTTCGTCGTCAACGACAAGGACGACAAGGGTGATTTGGTGGGTTGGGTGACGCTCCAGAACCAGACGGGCGCGACGTATCGCAACGCGGAGCTCAAGCTCGTTGCCGGCGACGTGAACCGCGTGCGCGACGAAGAGGAGCAGTCCACGCGCATGTACAAGTCCGCGGCGCCCATGGCGTCGGGAGCGAAGCCGTTCCGCGAAGAGGGTCTCTTCGAGTACCACCTCTACACGCTCGGCCGTCCGACCACCGTGCGCGACAAAGAGCAGAAGCAGGTCACGCTGCTCGAATCCGCGGGCATCGGCGTTCAGAAGAAGCTCATCTTCTTCGGTCAGCAGTACTGGTTCCGCGGGCAATACGGCGAAGTCGCCAAGAACCAGAAGGTCGGCGTCTTCCTCGACTTCAAAAACACCGAAGCGAACCACCTCGGCATGCCGCTCCCGAAGGGTACGGTGCGCGTCTACAAGGCCGACAAGAGCGGCGCCAAGCAGTTCGTGGGCGAAGACGCGATCGACCACACCCCGCGCGACGAGAAGGTCCGCATCAAAATGGGCGAGGCCTTCGACGTCGTCGCCGATCGGAAACAGATGGAGTGGAAGGCGCTCGGCAGCTGCGTTTCCGAGTCGGCGTGGGAGATCGAGCTCCGCAACCACAAGGACGAGGCAGTGCGCGTCGAAGTCCGCGAGCCCGCGGGCGGCGACTGGACGATCGTCGATTCGAGCCTGCCGGCGACGAAGGAAGACGCGCAGACGTTCACGTTCGACGTGCCGGTGGCGAAGCGCGGCAGCACCAAGGTGAAGTACCGGGTGCGCGTGCGTTGGTGTTGACGCTCCGGGCCGGGAGCACGGGGTGCTAACGCTCCGGGGCGCGGGGCTCACCGTCAGCGTGCTCGAGCCGAGCGTCGATACGGCGCGCTTGGGCTCGCGTTACGTCGCGGGCGGGTACGTGTGGCAGGTCACGGACGAGCGGCACGGGGAGCTGCTCGCGGGCCCGCAATTTCCGGCGAAAGAGCCGTGGACATTCGACGGCCAGGGGTTGCCCGAGGTGTTCGAGACGGCGCTCGGTGCGGAGCGGGCGAAGGTGGGCGACGAGGTGTACGTGATTGGCGTGGGCCGGGTGCGGCGCGAGAGCGCGGTGCGGCCGTTTCACGTGCGCGACAATCCGAGCGTTACGGAGCGGGCGGCGTGGGCGCTCGACGTAACGGATACCCACGTGGGCGCCGAAACCCACGGTGAGCTCGACGGCTTCGCGTTCACGCTCGCGCGGCGGGTCGAGCTAAGAGGACGCACGCTCGTTTCGGCGACGCACGTTCGTAACGGCGGCGAGAAGGCGCTCCCCGTGCGCTGGTTCGCTCACCCCTTCTTTCCGTGGGCGGGCGCCGAAACGTGCCGCCTCTCGCTCGAGAGTGCTCTGCCCGAGGGCGCCCCGCTCGTCGAGAACGAGAGCGGCTACTTCGCTCGCCGTCCGGGCGTCGATTGGAGCCCGGGCCACTACATGAAGCCGCGCGTCCCGCTCGGTGGCGAGCTCAACGTCGAGCAGCGCCATCCCACGCTCGGCGTCGTGCGCGTCGAATGCCAGTTCCCGCTCGGCGATCTCGCCCTCTGGGGCAACTCGAACACCTTCTCGTTCGAGCCGTTTTTCCAGACGCTTGTCACGCCGGGCGCCGCGGCGCGCTGGAGCGTGGCCTACACGTTCTGAAGAGCACACGCCGACCGGCCGCTGCCGCGCTGCCTTGCGCAGGTCGAAGAGAGGTCCCATAGGTGTCAGGTGGTTCCGCTTTCCATTCTCGACTTGGCGCCCATCACCCGTGGGGGTACGGCGGGCGAGGCGCTACGCCGTTCGCTCGACCTCGCCCAGCACGCCGAGCGTTGGGGGTACGAGCGCTTCTGGATGGCCGAGCACCACAACATGCCCGGCGTGGCGAGCGCAGCCACGGCGGTCGCGCTCGGGTTCGTCGCGCAGGGCACGACGCGGATTCGCGTGGGTGCCGGCGGCATCATGCTGCCGAACCACGCGCCCCTGGTCGTCGCCGAGCAGTTCGGCACACTCGCGGCCCTCTACCCGGATCGCATCGATCTCGGACTCGGCCGTGCCCCCGGTACGGATCTGGTGACGTTACGCGCCCTCCGCCGCCCTCGCGAGAGCGCGGACGATTTTCCCGAAAACGTCGTCGAGCTCATGCGGTATCTCGAGCCCGCACGGCCGGACCAGAGCGTTCGAGCGGTGCCCGGCGCGGGCAGCCGCGTCCCCGTGTGGCTCCTGGGCTCGAGCCTCTACAGCGCCGAGCTCGCCGCCGGCCTCGGCCTCCCGTTCGCATTCGCGGCCCACTTCGCCCCCGACCTCCTCCACGACGCCCTTCGCCTCTACCGCGACCAATTTCGCCCCTCCGACCGCCACAAGAAGCCGCACGCCATGGCGTGCATCCCCGTCTACGCCGCCGACACCGACGCGGAAGCGCGGCGCCTATTTACGTCACTCGAGCAGGCGTTTCTGGCACTGCGCAGCGGTCGGCCCACGGAGCTCCCGCCTCCGCTCGAAGCATCGGAGCGCGCGGCACTGGACCCGATTTCCAACCAGGCTCTGGCGCAGCTCTTTCGCTACGCCGTCGTCGGTGGCCCGGAGACGGTGCGCAAGGGTGTTGACGAATTCGTGCGCGCGACGAGCGTCGACGAGCTCATGGTGACGGCGATGATTTTCGACCATGCGGCGCGGTTGCGGTCGTTCGAGATCGTCGCGGGGGTGGGCGGCTGAAGTCAGCGCGCCTTCCCAAGCGCCGTCAGCAAGCGTTCCGCGGTTCGAGCCTCCGCGTCGCGCCCCGCGAGCTTCAGCATCTCCGTGTAGGCGCGCAGTGCCTCGACCAGCGCAGGCACTCGCGCCTCGCCAATGAGCGACCGCACCGTATCCGGCGTCAGCCCGAGCAACATCGAGAGCGGCAGTCCGAAGCCCGACGCGACGGCATCCTCGACGAGCGCGATGCCTTCGTCCTGCTTGCCGCTGCGCGCGAGGCCGAGCGCTCTGGCGATCGTCTCGCCGAGCTTTTGGATCATGCGCTCGATGTAGTCTTGTCGAATCGGCATGCCGCCGAGATCCTACCCCTGGAACGCTCTACGCGCTGTCCGCCTCGGCTTCCGGCCAGAGCCGCGGGAATAGAA
>DATMCL010000477.1:0-7401 GCA_035558375.1 Polyangiaceae bacterium | reverse complement strand
CGCTTGACGAGATCGGCCTGGAAACGCCGGGTCTCTTCCTGGAAGGTGCGCGTCGGCGCCGTCTGCTGAGCGTCGCTCTCCTTCGGGAAGAGATGATGGGACTCGACCTGCGCGGCGCGCTGGCTCGCGGCGCGGATGGTCGCCGACTCGACCTTGTTTCGGAGCTGGCGGATGTTGCCCGGCCACTCCGCGCTTTCGACCGAGCGCAGCGCGCCGGGCGAGAGCACGATGCGCGGCAGTTTGTGTGCGCGGCACGCCGCTTCGCAAAAATGCGCGGCGAGGAGCGCCTTGTCTTCGGGTCGCTCGGCGAGCGACGGCGCTCGTACCGTCATCACCTCGAGTCGATAGAAGAGATCCTCGCGGAAGCGCTTGTCGACGACCGCCTGCTCGAGATCGACGTGCGTGGCCGCTATCACTCTCACGTCCGCGCTCGTGGGACGCGCCGCGCCGAGCGGGTAATACTCCTTGTTTTGCAGGAGTTGGAGCAGCTTCGCTTGCGCCGGCTGTGGCAGATCGCCGATCTCGTCGAGGAGGAGGGTCCCGCCGCGGGCCGCCGCGACTTTGCCCTCGACCTTGCGCGCCGCGGTGGAGTGCGCGCCGGGCAGAGCGCCGAAGAGCTCGCTCTCAACGAGCTGCTCGGGGAGCGCGCCGCAATTCACCTCGACGAACGGGCCGTTGGCGCGCGCGCTGTTCGCGTGGATGAGCCGCGCGATCTCGGTCTTACCGGTGCCGGTCTCGCCCGTGATCAGCACCGCGACCTCGAGCGGCGCGAGGTTCTCGATCTCGGCGAGGTGATTGGCGAGGGCGGGGCTTTGCCCGATGAACGCTTCGGCGTGCAACCGGCTGCGTAGCGTCGCGAGCCCGCGCTCGGAGCGATTCTGACGGCGCAGAAGCAGCTGCTCGCGGAGCGGCGCGAGGTGCTCGGTGAAGAGGCTGAGCCACTGGTTCGCTTCCGGCACCGCGAGCCCCGCACCACCCTGGAGGTAGACGACGCCGCACGGCGGGTCCTTCCCGATCGGCGCGCAGAGCACGATGTCGATGAGCGAGCGCTGCACGCTGTCGCGGTGGCGGAAGCGCGGATCGAGCAGCGCTGACGGCGTGAACACCACGTGCTCGTTCGCGACCGCCTCGGCGATGATGCCGTGCGAGACGAGCTCGCGCACCTGGTCCGCCTGCTCCGCGGAGAAACCGAACGAGTAGCGCCACGTCGCCTCCGCGTCGTCCGGCCCGTAGAGCTCGAGGTACCCTTGCGCCGCGCCCATCACGCCCACGATGAGCTCGAGCGCGTCGCGCAGGAACACGTGCGGATCTCCCGCGAGGTTCAAACGCAGGAGCCCGCGGTAGAGGTCGCGCTCCTTCCGCAGGCGGTCGGGCTCGTTGAGAGCCGGTGGTCGCCGGCTCGACGGCCGCGACTCGCTCTGTGCCCCTTCTTCCCTGTTCGGATCCAGAGCTTCTGCCAAACGAACCTCGCCTATTCCGCTCTCGCAGAGGGGTATCCGTTCCCTGGTCGAGCGTCCAACCTTCGCCGGTTTTTGGCGCGAAAGCGCCACCCCTCCAGGAGGGGCCACACCGGGCGTCCCGCGCTCGGGAACGCTACGGCGCCGTGACTCCCTTTTTGCCTTTCTTGGCGAAGTAGGCGCGCAGGGCGTCGCGCGCGAGCTGCGGCGCTTTGATCTGCCAGCTCGGATTGTTCACGACGAGGGCGCTCACGGCGACCTCGGGAGCTTCGGCTGGAGCGAAGCCGACGAACCACGTGTAAAGGCGGCTGCCGTCGGGGTCGCCGAGCGTCCCCGTCTTTCCGGCCACCGTGATGTCCGGCAGGAACGACGCGCCAGCTGCGTCATGGAAGCTCTTGAAGGCGGATCCGTTCGCGACCGTCTGCGTCATCATGCGCGTGAGCTCCGCGGCCGTCTCGGGTTTGACGGCGCGTCGCACGGTGCGCGGCGGGCGATCGTCCTTCCAGAGCACCTCGCGATCTTTCATGACTGCTGCGACGATGCGCGGCTCGAGCGTCACGCCGCCGTTACCGACGGTCTGAGCGAGTCCCACCGCAGCAAGGGGCGAGAGGGTGCTGTGATAAAATCCCGCCGAAGCGCGCGCGAACTCGAGCGGATCGGCCGGGAGCTTGAGCTCCGGCGCCTGGTTCGGCACGGCGAACGGCACGGGCGCGCCGAAGCCGAACGCTCCGCCGAAGGCCGTCAAATCCTCGGGAGTGATGTGCTTCTGCGCGAGGCGCGCGAACACCACGTTGATGCTGCGTCCCATGGCGATGCCGAGCGTCGCGCACCACTTGTCGCGGCGGGGGTTGTCCTCGAGCTCGTCGGGCGCGATGCGGCTCTTGCCGCCGTGGTAGCACTGCTCGGTGTCCGCCCCGAGCCCCGCCTTCTCGATCAGCGCGGCGCCGGTGATGACCTTGAAGACGCTCGCGGCGGGCGCTTCGGCGCGCACGTTCACGTCGACCTTCTCGCCCTCGGCGACGTAGCTGGCGTAGGCGAGCACGCGCCCCGTCTTCACTTCCATCATCACCACGCCCGAGCGCGGGATGCGGTAGCCCTCCATCTCGGCGCGCACCGAGCGCTGGAGCACGGGGTCGAGCGTGAGCTCGGCGACGCGACCCTCGGAGAGCGGCGCCGTCACCTTCGTCGGCCGCACGTCGAGGCGCATCAGATCGAGCCCGTCGAGTGATGGCGGCGCGGGGGGTGCCGCGGGAGTGAGCTTCCGCAGCGGGTCGCTCACGTCGATATTGCCCCGCACCACGGGAACGAGGGCGAGCACGATCCCGAGGGCTGTGCCGAACCCCATCAGGCCGCTCCAGCGTCGCATGGTCCTCGGGAGCTATCGGAGGGGCCCGGATCGGGCCAAGAAACGCGCGTGCTAGAAAAGTTATCGTTTCTGCTGCTGGCGGACGCCAGGGGGAGCGGGAGAGCGCCTAGCCGTCGCGTGCATGGTGTCGTGAGGGCGCGTCAGTAGCTACGGGACACGAGTAGGACTATCGTTTTGTTGTACTGGGGCTCGTCCCCGCGAGGTCGCTTCTCCCATCACCCGCGCTGCTAGAGACGCCGTTTCCACCGCCAGCCTCGAGGTCGAGAGCACGGCGGTGCTCATGGCATTGTCGGGCCCGCAGTCGATGCTGCTCGAGGAGCTCTCGACGCGCAGCGGCGCCGCCGTGAGCCTGCGCGGCAACGTGATTCACATCACGGGCGAGGAGCCCGACGTGCGCCTCGCCTACCGCTTCCTGTGCGGCGCCGCCGAGCTCGCCGGGCGGGGTCACGAGGTCGGCAAGGACGACGTCGCGCGCTCGCTCCGCGGTCTGCGCGACGATCCCGACGCGAACCTCGCCGACCTGCTCGAGGAAGCGATCATCATCACGCCGCGCAAGCGCGCGGTCGTACCGAAGACGCGTGCCCAGAAGGAGTACGTCGAGGCGATCAAGAACCACGACCTCACCTTCGGGATCGGCCCCGCGGGCACGGGCAAGACGTACCTGGCGATGGCCATGGCGGCGTCGTCGCTCATGCAAAAGCGCGTGAAGCGCATCATTCTCGCGCGTCCGGCGGTCGAGGCGGGCGAGAAGCTCGGGTTCTTGCCGGGCGACCTGGCCGAGAAGGTGAACCCTTACCTCCGGCCGCTCTACGACGCGCTCCACGACATGCTCGATTTCGATCGCGTCGAGCAGCTGCGCGAGCGCGGCCAGATCGAGGTCGCGCCGCTCGCGTTCATGCGCGGTCGTACGCTGAACGATTCGTTCGTGATCCTCGACGAGGCGCAGAACGCGACGAGCGAGCAGATGCGCATGTTTCTGACGCGCCTCGGCTTCGGCTCGCAGGCGGTCGTCACGGGCGACATCACGCAGACGGACTTGCCGCGTGGCGCGCGGAGTGGCCTGCGCGAGGCGCGCGATCTCTTGTCCGGCGTGGAAGGCATCGCCTTTTGCGGTTTCTCCGATGCGGACGTCGTGCGCCACCACCTCGTGCAGAAGATCATCGTGGCGTACGAGGAGCGTGACCAAAAGCTCGCTGCCGAACGCGATGCGCGGCGCGAAGCCGCCCAAAACCAAGCAAAGCCCGAGGAGCCGGCGTGACCTCGCCCGAGGGGCCACTCCGGGAGCTCAGCCCACGCGCCAAGGCCGAGCTTTCGGTGCTCGATCACGTCGTGCAGATGCTCGAGACGCGCCCGGCCGCACCGGGTGACGTGGTGTTGCGGCCGCATCCGCTCGTGGTCGTCGTGCGGCGCCAGAGCTTCCAGGTGCTCATCACGTCCGCGAAGGTGTGGGACACGGAGCGCGACCTACTTGGACCCTGGACGGAAAAGCTCGCGCTCGTCGAAGCGCGGCTCGTGCTGCTCGGCCGACCCAAAGATCCCGATCTCGAGCGCGCGCTGAACCTCGGGCTCGCAGCGCTGCTCGGTAAGGAGCCTGGCGCGGACGAGCTCGTCGTCGCGCTGCATCAGGCCTTCGAGCTGATGGATTTGAAGGCGCGCAGCGAGAGCCGCGGGAAGTGGCTCAACCGCTACCGCTACGAGCTCGGCGAGCTGATCGAGATTGCGCGCGCCCTCACGACCGAGCGCGAAATCGACCGCCTGCTCGGCTTGATCCTCGAAAAAGCGCGCTTCGTGACGGGTGCGGACGCCGGCAGCATGTACACGGTCGAAGGCGACGATCCCGTGACGGCGCGCCGCACGTTGCGCTTCAAGCTCAGCCAGAACGACTCGGTGTCGTTCGACTCGCGTGAGTTCACGATGCCGATCAGCGCGCGCAGCATCTCCGGCTACGTCGCGCTCGAGCAAAAGACGCTGCGCATCGACGACGTGTACGTGATGCCGTCGGGCTCGCCGTTCGGCTTCGACCGCTCCTTCGACGAGAAGGTCGGCTACCGCACGCGCAGCATGCTCGTGACGCCGCTCACCTCGAGCAAGGGCGACGTGATCGGCGTCCTGCAGCTCATCAACAAGAAGCGCGAGCCGAAGCAGAAGCTCCTGGAACCGGGCGACTTCGAGCGTAACGTCGTCCCCTTCGACGAGCGGAGTGAAGAGCTCGTGCGCACGCTCGCGGCGCAGGCCGGCATCGCGCTCGAGAACGCGATTTTGTACGCGGAAATCCGCCGGATTTTCGAAGGATTCGTGCAGGCTTCGGTCGACGCGATCGAGGCGCGCGACCCGACGACGAGCGGCCACTCGCGCCGAGTCGCAAACCTCACCGTCGGGCTCGCGGCGGCGGTCGAGCGCGCCGACAGCGGGCCCTACCGCGCCGTCACGTGGACGCGCGAGCAGATGCGCGAGATCGAGTACGCCTCGCTGCTCCACGACTTTGGCAAGATCGGCGTGCGCGAGCACGTGCTCGTCAAAGCCAAGAAGCTCTTTCCGCACGACCTCGAGCTGATTCGCCAGCGCTTCGACTTCGTGATCCGCACCATCGAGAGCGACGTGCTCGCACGCAAGCTCCAGGCGGCGATGCGCGGCGCTCCCGCGGACGAGCTTGCCACCTTCGATCGCGAGCTCCTCGAGCGTCGCAAGGACATCGAGGACGCTTGGCACGTCATCGAGGGCGCGAACGAGCCGACCGTGCTGGCCGCCGGTGATTTCCAGCGGATCGAGGAGCTCGGGCGGCAGTCGTACACGCGCTTGCGCGGCGAGGTGGACACGCTGCTCACGGCGCGCGAGGTGCAGTCGCTGAGCGTGATGCGTGGCTCGCTCACGAACGAGGAATTCGACGAGATCCGGAGCCACGTCTCGCACACGTATCGCTTCCTCTCGCAGATCCCCTGGGGCAGCACCTTCTCGCGCGTGGCGACGATCGCCGGCTCGCACCACGAGCGTCTCAACGGCACCGGTTACCCGAACCGGCTGCGCGCCGAAGAGATCCCGCTCCAGTCGAAGCTCATGACGATCAGCGACATCTTCGACGCGCTCACGGCCAGCGATCGCCCGTACAAGCGCGCCGTGCCCGTCGAGAAGGCGCTCCACATTCTCTCGCTCGAAGTGAAGGACGGCCACATCGACGGCGACCTCGTGCGCATCTTCAACGAAGCGCGCGTGTGGGAGCCCGTGATGGGGGCTTTACACTGAGCTTGTAGCCGTGTCGCCCGCGCAGAGAGCCGAGATACGAGCATTGGCGCTCGCGCTGGGCGCCGAAAAGGTCGCGGGAACGCGCGCTCTCGTTGCGGAGACGGCGGGCCGTCCGAATGTAAGCAAGCGACGCGCGGCGGGCGCGCCACCCACTCCCGCGACGTTGCGCGCCGTCCGTGACGCCATTCGCGCCGGCGAGGACCCGCTCGGTGACGCGCTCTCGGCGGCACGGAGCGCGGAGGAGCGGCGCGAGATCGGCGCGATCTACACGCCGCCCACGCTCGTCGCTGCAATGACGGAATGGGGCGCGCGTTCGCGTCCGGCGCGCGTGGTCGATCCGGGCGCGGGCTCGGGTCGGTTCCTGGCGGCGGCGGGCGCACGCCTGCGCGCGGCGGAGCTCGTTGCGGTCGACACGGATCCGCTAGCCTTGCTGCTCTGTGCGGCGAATGCGGCCGTGCTCGGGCTCGCGCGGCGAACGCGCGTCGTTCACGGTGACTTTCGGCGCGTGTCGCTCGGACGTGCGTCGGGCTCGACGCTGTTTCTCGGCAACCCGCCCTACGTGCGTCACCACGCGCTTTCGGCTGCAGACAAGCGCTGGCTCGTCGATGCGGCGGTGCGCCTTGGAATGCGGGCGAGTCAGCTTGCGGGGCTCCACGTGCACTTTTTCGCGCGCGTTGCGGAGCTGGGTCGCGCCGGCGACACAGGGGCATTGGTGACGGCCGCGGAGTGGCTCGACGTGAATTACGGCTCGCTCGTGCGGGAGCTCTTGGTCGGGCCGCTCGGAGTGAGAGGGCTCGTCGTGGTCGAGCCGCGCGCGAGGCCGTTCGAGAACGCGGAGACGACCGCTGTGATCTCCTGCTTCGAGCTCGGAGCGCGTGATGCGCGCGTCGGGTATCGGCGTGTCGCTTCGCTCGGAGCGCTCGCTGTACGCGGAGGGCTCGCGGGGGGCACGACTGTCGCGCGGACGCGTCTCGAATCGACGCCGCGCTGGAGCACGCTGGGTGCGCGGGTTACGGCGCGTCCCACGGGTTACGTCGAGCTCGGCGAGCTGTTCCGCGTGCATCGCGGGCAAGTCACGGGCAAGAATGCCGTGTGGATCGCCGGTCCGCACTCGCAGGGGCTCCCCGCGAGCGTGCATTTCCCGGCTATCACGCGCGCGCGGGAGCTATTTCGCGCCGGCGCGGTGCTCGGCGACGTGAGCGCCCTGCGCTCGGTGATTGATTTGCCGGAGGATCTCGCTGCGCTTTCGGCCGACGAACGCCGTCGCGTCGAGCGTTTTCTCGCCATCGCGCGGCGCGCGGGCGCGCACGAAGGCTTCGTTGCGCGTCACCGGAAGGC
>DATMCL010000476.1:0-6545 GCA_035558375.1 Polyangiaceae bacterium | reverse complement strand
CCGCCGCGCCAGCCGCCCGCCGCGAGCACCGCGCCCGTCACGCTGAGCCCTTCACGCCCGAGCCGCGCCATCAGCTCGCTCCAGCCCGCCTTCGACGCGAGCTCGAGCGGCGCGGCGAGCACGCGACCAGCCCCATGCGTCGCGTCGAGCGCCGCCTGCTCGAGCCCGCGCCCCGCCGCGACCACGCGTGCCGGTCCCGCCGCGAAATACGCGACGAGCGCCGTCCCGAGCGCGCCCCCCGCACCAGAGATCACGATTGCGTCCGCCATCAAAACACCACACCGAGCGAGATACTCAGCATGAACTGCACGCCGCCCCACCCGCCGTTCAAGTCGACGAGCGTGAGCTGCTCGACGCGCGTATTCTTGGGATTGGTTCGCAAGAAGAGCGCCTTCTGGTCACACTGATCGCTCGGTACGCTCATGATCTGCCCCTGCGCATTGAGTGCATTGTAGTAGCAATGTCGCTGCGGATTCAGCTCCGCGCCAAGGCCGAAGCCCCCCGAGATAGTGAACAGCCCCCAGCGCGACTGCGAGCCGAGGAAGCCGAAAAGCTGGCGCTCGACGTGCGCGACCGAGTCGGTCGGCGCCACGTAGTCGTAGCTGTAGTTCGTCATGATCACGCGCAGCACCGTGCCACGCATGGCCTTGCCCTCGAGCCAGAACCCGAGATCGAAGGACGACCCCGCGAGCGGTCCCCAACCGTTCGACTTCCGGTAAATGCCGTTCGGCCCCGTGAAGTAGCCGAACGACGGCGGCTGCTCGTTCACGACGAAGAGCGGCACCATCTCGAAGCTCAGCCATTTGAGCAGCGCGACCTCGAGCTCGATACGGAGCTTCCCCTCGATCAGCAGATTGAAGGGATCGACGCGCACGCTCATTTCCGGAATCTTGCGTTCGTCTTTCGGCGGCGCCGGTGGTGGCGGCTCGTAGACCGGCGGAGGGGGCTCGTAGGCGGGTGGTGGCGGCGCAGGCTGGGCTGCCGGCGGAGGCGGAGCAGGGGCCGGCTGTGGCGGCGGCGGCGCGGGTTGGGCGGCAGGTGCTGGTGTAGGTGTGGGGGGCGTACGCTCGGGCTCGGGAAAGGACGCGGTCGGGGGCGAGCCCTGCGCACGTACCGCCTCCGCAACGAGCGTCAACAGCAGGGCCAGCCGGCGAGCACCTCGCGCGATCGGGGCCTGCATAGCGGGAAGCATACCCGGTTTGGCTCGCGGCGCACCGCGCGCGGATGCGGTACGCCGCGCCGGCGTCGAGGCGGATTGCGACGGAGTGGGCGGAGCTGTAGCTTCATGACCCGAACCCGATGACAGCATCGATTGAATTGGGAACAGGGGATCCGACTCGAGCGGCACTCGATGTCCTTGCCCTGTGCATCGAAGAGGGCCCGCTCGAGAAAAATCCGTGGATCGCGGCGCTCGAGCGCGCGCTCGGCGGCGGCTTGCTCGCGCACGCGAAGCTCGTCGAGTTCAGCGGCAAGGCCGAGCAGCTGCTCGACGTGCCGACGCTCGGCAAGACCAAAGCGCGTCGCGTCCTCCTGGTCGGCACGGGCCCGAGCGCCGAGCGCGACGCCGCACGCTTGCGCGGCACCGTCGCCGCGGCGGTGCGCGCCTCCTCCGGTCCCGGCGTGACTCGCGTCGGCATCGCGCTGCCTCCCGACGCCGATTTTCGCCACGTCGGCGAAGCCATCGGTCTCGGCGCCTACCGCTTCACCAAATACTTCACCGCGGAGCGCCGCCCGAAAAGCGAGCTCAAGAAGGTGCTCGTGTTTCCGTCCGGCCGCGCCCCGTCGCACGCGAAGCGCGAGCTCGCGCTCGGGAGCGACATCGCAGACGCCATCGCACTCACGCGCGACGCCGTGAACGAGCCGCCCAACGTGCTCACTCCGGAAGCGCTCGCGGCTATCGCGCGCCGCATCGCCAAAGAGGGCAAGCTCGGCGTGAAAGTGCTCGACAAGCGCGGGATCCGCGCCGCGGGCATGCACCTCCACTACGCCGTCGGTCAGGGCAGCGCGAACGAGCCGCGGTTCATCCACCTGTCGTACGTGCCGCGCGGCGCTCGCAAGCGCCTCGTGTTCGTCGGCAAGGGCCTCACCTTCGACTCGGGGGGGCTCTGCATCAAGCCGGCGCCGGGCATGGGCGACATGAAGACGGACATGGGCGGCGCGGGCGCCGTGCTCGGCTTGATGGCCGCCGTCGCGCGACTCAAGCCGCGCATCGAGGTGCACGGCATCGTCGGCGCCGCTGAGAACATGCCCGACGGCGCGGCGTACCGCCCCGCCGACGTCTTCAAGTCGCTCTCGGGCAAGACGGTCGAAATCATCAACACCGACGCCGAAGGCCGCCTCGTGCTCGCCGACGCGCTCACGTACGCCGCGCGCCTCGACCCCGACCTCGTCGTCGACGCCGCGACCCTCACGGGTGCCGCGCTCGTCGCCCTCGGCAAGACCACCTCCGCCTACTACGCCACGAGCGACGACCTCGCGGGCTCGCTCGAAACCGCGGCCCAGGAAGCGGGGGAGTCGTTCTGGCGCATGCCGCTGCTCGACGAGCTCGCCGACCAGCTGAAGAGCGACATCGCCGACTTCAAACACACGGGCGATCGCTACGGCGGCTCGATCCTGGCGGCGCTCTTCCTGCGCGAGTTCACCGGCGGCTGTCCGTGGATCCACTGCGACGTCGCCGGCCCCGTGTGGGCCGATCGCGCCAAGGGCATCTACCCGAAGGGCGCTACCGGCCACCCTGTCCTCACCTTCCTGCACCTCGTCGAGGGCTTCTCGCGCTGACAGCGGCAATGAGCGAGCGCCCAGCGATCCCGGAGCTCATGCCGCTCGGTGAGCGGACGCGGGTGCTCATGCCGGGCCTTTACGCGTGGCTCCTCACCGTGGAGCTTCCGGCGCTGTCGCGCGGCGCCCGACCCCTCTCGCGCGTGACCGCGCTGCTCGCGCTCATGGCGCTCGTCTCGGCGCTCTTGATGGCGGGCGGTCGCATCCGCCTCGCGCGCGCTCTCGGCATCTACGGTTTCGTGGGTGCCTGCGCCCTCACCTGGGCCCTGCTCGGTGGGGAGCTCTCCCCCGCGCGCCTCGACCGCATCCGCGCGGCCGCGGGCTCCCTCGGCTGGATCCTCTACGCCTTCGGCTGGGGTCGCATCCGCAGCGCCGGCCCGCCCGAAGACGCGCCGAACGCCGTGCTCGGTGCGCCGCTCGTCCCGCGCTCACGCCTCGATCGGCGCGCGCTGCCCATCGCGGCCTTCGCCGTGATGGCCGCCATCGGCTTCGAGGCGCTCGCCTTCCGCGTCGATCGCCCCGAGCACGCCGTGCTCGCTCACGCCACGGCCACCGCGTGCGCGCTGCTCGTCCTCGGCGCGAGCGCCACCATCGCGCTCCGCCAGGGCACCCGCAGCGATGTCGCTTCGGGAACCACGCGCCTGAACGCCGTCGCCGTGCGCGGCGCGGTGCTCTCGGTCCTCTTCGGCCTCGGCCTCGTCTGGGCGGCACTCAAATGACCGATCGGGCGCTCATGAGTCGCGTCGCCAACGCGGTCAATCTCCTGCTCTTCGTCGCAGCGTGCACGTCGTTCGCCCTCGGCCTCTATGCCCTCGGCGAGCGCCGCGACCTCCAGGCCATCTACTGGCTGATCGTCGGCGGCATCTCGCTCAAGGCAGCCACCGACATGCTGAGGCCGAGGGCGTCCGGTCGATGAGCGTTCGGCCGCGCCCGAAGGCCGCGTGCCTCGCACTCCTCGCCGCCCTCGGTTGCGCCGAGCACGCACCGCCCCCCGTTGCCTCCGGATCGCTCCCTCCCGGCGTCGCCGCCCGCGCCGGCACCGAGGAAATCCGCGTCTCGAGCATCGCCCGCATCGCGCGCGCGCAAGGCATCACCCCCCGAGCCGCGCGCGAGCGCGCCATCACCGACGCCCTCTTTGCGGCAGCCGTCCGCCAGAATCCGCGCGACGCCCCGCGCGTCGCCGCCGCCGAGCGCTCCATTCTCGCCCGCGCCCTCCTCGACGGCATCCGCGCCGACGCGCTCGCGCTCGGCCCCCCGACGGACGACGAGGTGCAAAAGCTCACCGACCCACGCTGGCCCGAGCTCGATCGCCCCGCGAGCGTTCGCACGACGCACGCCGTCGTCCTCGTGAAAAAACCCGCCGACGACGCTCCTGCCCGCGACCTCGCGCGCGAGCTCGCCCGCGCCGTCGCCGGAGCGAAAGATAGCGCCGACTTCATCGCGCGCGCCCAAGCCCTCCCGAAGCATGACCTCGAGGTCAAAGCCGAGCGCCTCCCGCCCGTCACCCCCGACGGCCGCCTCTGGACCCCCGAAGAGCGCCCCCCCAAACCGATCGACGGCTCACTCGACCTCGACTTCACGCGCGCTGCCGTGGCGCTCGCGAACCCCGGCGACCTGAGCCCGGTCGTGAAGAGCTCCTTCGGCTACCACGTCATCCGCCTCGACGAGCGCTACCCCGAGGTCCGCATGTCGCTCGACGAGCGCCGCGCGCTCCTCGCCCCCGAAATCCAATCGCGCCGAGCGAAGCGCGAGCTCGACGCGCTCATGGCACGTCTGCGCTCCCAAACAGCGGTCGCGACCGAGCGTTCCGCCGAGGCGCTCACCGCGCTCGTCCTTGTCGAGCCATGAGTCGGCGACGCACGCTCGTCGAGCGCGATCAATCCGTCTCGTCGTTCAGCGCCAGCCTGCAGCGTCTTTGTGAGAGCACCGGCGCGCTCGGCGCCACGCTCGTCGATCAGGCGGGCGAAGCGGTCGACTACGCGGGCTACCTCGACCCGTACCACCTGCGCGTCATGGCGGCAGAATGGCGCATCGTCCTCGACGTCGCGCGCGACGCGAAGAAGCTCGGTCTCGCCGACGCGCAAGAGTTCGCGGTGCGCGCGCACAAGAAGTCCTTCGTGCTCGTCGCGCTCACCGAAGGCTACGCGCTCGTGCTCGAGCTGCCGCGCTTTGCGTTCTCGTTCTCGCGTCGCGCCCTCACCGAAGCCGTGCGCGAGATCGAGCTCGAAGCCGGCCTCGCGCCGTCCCCCGTCACGCGCGCGGGCGAGCGCTGGTCCCAGCTCGACGTGCGCACCGCCCCCGGCAACCGCCTCCGTCCCGCAGAAGTGTGGATGGAGGGCTCGTGGAAGCCGGTCACGATCCTGGGTCGCTACGCCGACGCTGGCGCCGGCCGCAAAGGCCGCTTCGTCGGCTACCGCGCGCGCCTCGCGACGGGCCACGAGTTCGCCCTCATCCGCGAGCCCCTCGGCGTTTGGTTTGCGGGCGACCTCTAAGTACCGCCTGAGAAGCGTCCCGTTCGGTCGGCAGGTCCGGCCCGCGGGAAAAACGACCGAAGAAACACACATTGTCCCTTGCCACGGGCGCCCAAGGAGCTAGGGTTACGGCCCTCCACGGGGCGGCCCTCAGCCGTCTCGGAGCATAGCCCCCGCGGCTCGCTCTAAGCGCCTGAAGGCCCTGTGGAAAACCGGTCTGGAGCGGCCGTCCGCCGTTCCTCCTCCGGGCCCCGAAAAAAAGAGAGAAATCTCTTTGACAGAACGGGAACCCGGGACTAGGTTCCGCGCCCCCAAACGGGAAAAACACTTTCGAGGTTTTTCCCGCTCGGTCCTTGAAAACTGAGCCCCATCACCCCGCGAGAAATCGCGTGGGTATGACAAACAAACCGTCCCCGATCTCCCCGGTCGTGGAGACGGTGTTCGAATAGCGAGCCATATGGTGGCAAGAGCGGTTAACGCCGCTCCTGCTTACCGAAGGATCTAACTGGAGAGTTTGATCCTGGCTCAGAACGAACGTTAGCGGCGCGCCTAATACATGCAAGTCGTGCGAGAAAGGGCTTCGGCCCCAGTAAAGCGGCGCACGGGTGAGTAACACGTAGGTTATCTCCCCTCGAGTGGTGGATAACCCTCCGAAAGGAGGGCTAATACAGCATGAGACCACGACCTTTTAGGTTGCGGTCAAAGCAGGCCTCTTCATGAAAGCTTGCGCTCAAGGATGAGCCTGCGGCCCATCAGCTAGTTGGTAAGGTAACGGCTTACCAAGGCTAAGACGGGTAGCTGGTCTGAGAGGATGAGCAGCCACACTGGAACTGAAACACGGTCCAGACTCCTACGGGAGGCAGCAGTAGGGAATCTTGCGCAATGGACGAAAGTCTGACGCAGCGACGCCGCGTGAGCGATGAAGGCCTTCGGGTTGTAAAGCTCTGTGGGGAGAGACGAATAAGGCATGGCCAATATCCATGTCGATGACGGTATCTCCTTAGCAAGCACCGGCTAACTCTGTGCCAGCAGCCGCGGTAAGACAGAGGGTGCGAACGTTGTTCGGAATTACTGGGCGTAAAGCGTGTGTAGGCGGCAATGCAAGTCGGGCGTGAAATCCCACGGCTCAACCGTGGAAGTGCACTCGAAACTGCATAGCTAGAGTCCTGGAGAGGAAGGTGGAATGCTTGGTGTAGAGGTGAAATTCGTAGATATCAAGCGGAACACCGGTGGCGAAGGCGGCCTTCTGGACAGTGACTGACGCTGAGACGCGAAAGCGTGGGGAGCAAACAGGAT
>DATMCL010000475.1:0-15965 GCA_035558375.1 Polyangiaceae bacterium | reverse complement strand
CACCGCATCGGCGCCCTCATCACCTTCGAGCAGGACGCGAACCTCGACGAATTCGTGGGCGTGCACAAGGGCCAGCCCATCGACGCCCAGGTCACGAGCGAGCTCCTGGTCTCGTTGTTCGTGCCGGAGGGCGTGAACAAGCTGCACGACGGCTCGGTCGTGATCCGCAACCTGCGCATCGCCAAGGCCGGGGTGTTCTTCCCGATGCCGGAAGGGCGCGTCATGGATCAGAGCTTCGGCTCTCGGCACCGCGCCGCGCTCGGCATCACGGAGGAGACCGACGCCGTTGTCGTGATCGTGAGCGAAGAGCGCGGCACCATCAGCTTCTGCTTCAACGGCAACATCGCGACCAATCTCGACGGGCCGAAGCTCCACGCGATGCTCGAAGCCATGTTCAGCCCGAAGGTCCGGAAGACCCCGCACAAGGCCAAGCCCGGTCGCGAGTCGCTCGAGCCCCCGCCGCCGAGCGTGCGGCGCGAGAGCGACAAGACGCCGCTCAGCGAGGAGCCGCTGCGCATCAGCCTGGTCGCCGAGGCGCCCGAGTCGCGGCGCCGCCCGAAGAGCGATCCGCCGCCGCCCCTGCGCGTTGCGCCGAGCACGCCGCCGCCCCCGCTCGCGGCGCCGTTCGACGAGCCGTCCGAAGTATCCACCGCGGGCGTGGACGAGACGCCTCCGGCCGAGGACGGTGATCTGCCCCGAGGCAGTGGATGACGGTCGCCGATCGGGTTGCCGCGACGGGCGCCTTCGTGCGCGAAGCGTTCACGGAAAATCTCGGACTCAAGGCGCTGTCGTTCGCATTCGCGGTCGGCCTGTTCCTGTTCCTCTACGGCCAGCGCGACGAGCAGCAGCGCACCGTCGCCGTGGGCTTGAGCTTCCGGCCGCCCGCGGAGGACTCGGCGCGGGAGCTCATGACGCAGCTGCCCGCGAGCATTCACGTAACGTTGCGCGGCCCCGCGCACGTCATCGATCGTCTGGTCCAGTCCGGGATCCCGCCGCTCACCGTCGATCTGCGCAACGGCGAGCGCGAGAGCATCGTCTTCAACGAGCGCATGTTCTCGCTGCCTCCGGACACCCACGTCACGGCCAGCGATCCGCCGAGCATCGAGCTCGAGTGGGAAGACGTGATCGCCCGGCAAATCCCGGTGCAGGCGTCGATCACGGGCCAGCCCGCCGAAGGCTACGTCGTGAAGGGCGAGCCGGAGGTCGAGCCGAAGCAGATCCCGGCTCGCGGTCCCTCGAGCATGGTGGAGGTGCTTCAATTCGCGCGCCTCGCGCCGTTCGACGTCTCGGGCCTGAGCGAAGGCGTGCACCGCCGCCGGATCGCGCTCGACGCGCCGCCCATGCGCGTGCGCTACCTCGGCCCGCCCGCAGCGACGGTGTCCGTCACGATCGCGCGTCGCCTCACGGAGGCGAGCTTTCAGGGCCGCACGGTGGAGGTGCTCGGGCCGGCGATCACCGGTGTTTCCCCGCGCACGGTCGACGTCACCGTCGTCGGTCCGCCCGAGGTCGTTCAGTCGCTGCGCGCCGAGCAGGTCGTGCCGCGCGCGAACCTGATGAAGGCGCCGGGTCTCGATCTCAAGGACCTCCGCCACGGCTCGGCCGAGCTCCCCGTCACGGTCGAGCTCGCCGGCGCCGAGACGAAGGTTCAGCCGCCGAGCGTCACGGTGAAGTGGTAGCGGCCCGCTCGGGATCGAGCGCCTCGACGTAGTCGCCGTCGGGCTCGACGAAGATCCGCTTCATTTCGGGGATCTCGGCGCGCACCCGCTCCTCGAGGGCGTCGACCGTGCGCTCGAGCTCCGCGACGCTCAGGCCCGCGCGGAACCGCACCTTGAGCGCGAGCAGAATCGACTCCGGGCCGAGATGTAGGCTCAAGAGCTGAGTGACCGCCTCCACGTCGGGCGTCGCCTCGACGATCGCCTGCGCGCGCGCACGAAGCTCCGGGCTGGCCCCCTCCCCGATCAGCAGGCTGTGCGTGTCGACAGCGAGCAGGAGCCCGATCCCGCACAGCAGGAGGCCGATGACGATCGACCCAACTGCGTCGGGCACCGCGCTGCCCGTGATTCGCGAGAAGCCGAGCGCGCCGAGTGCAACGAACAGGCCGACGACCGCGCCCGTGTCCTCCAGAAGCACCACGGGAATGGTCGGATCCTTCCCCGAGAACAGCGCTTGAAAGATCGGCCGCCCGTTGCGCGAGCGTAGGAATTCCTTGAACGCGACCGTGAAGCTCCCGAGCTCGAGCGCGAGAGAAACACCGAGCACGATGGCCGGCCAGAGCACGGAGGGCGGCGGCCCCTCGTCGGGCGCGCGCAGCTTGTGGAGCCCTTCGAAGATGGCGAACACCCCGCCGAGGAGAAAGAGCGTGAGCGAAACGACGAACGCCCAGAAGTAGCGCTCGCTCTCGCGCCCGAGCGGGTAGCGGTTCGGCTCCTTCTTCGTCGCGAGCGTCATCCCGACGAGGAGGAGCGCCTGGTTCGCGGTGTCGGCGACGGAGTGCACCCCCTCGGCCAACATCGTCACGCTGCCCGACAGCGCCGCGACGACGAGCTTGACGATGGCGATGCCGCAATTGGCGGCAAGCGCCGCGAGAACGACCTTCTTGCCACCGCCATGGGACACGCGCGGCGAGCATAACGCATCGCGGCGGGGGCGAGCGCCTCTTCGACGCCCGTCGCTAGGCCGGGCTCTTGGCGCAGAAACGGCGCCAGACAGAGCGGTAGGCAGCCTCGAGATGGCGCGCAAAGCGTGGGGCATCCATGAGCGGCGATTGCTGCAAACGCGCGCGCAACGTGCAGCGGAGACCGCTCAGGTGCTCGAGGTCGCTCGCCAGCGCCTTGGCGGTTCGGACGTACTCCTCTTCCGTCGTCGCGATGAGCTCCGGCAGCCCGAGGTTCATCGCCAGGCTGACGCCCGCGCGGCCGACCACGGTTTCACCGACGAGGGTCACGGTCGGTACGCCCATCCACAGCGCGTCGAGGCTCGTGGTCTGCGCGTTGTACGGGAACGTATCGAGACCAATGTCGATCTCGCGGTACCTGGCGAGATAGTCGAGGCGCGCACAGCGACCGACGAACTCGATGCGCTCGTGGTGCACGCCTGCTTGCTCGAACAAGGAGTGCACCCGAGAGCGCGCGCTTCCCTCGGGCGCGACGAGCACCAGCCGCGACTCGGGCACCGCCCGGAGAACTCTCGCCCACAAGCGCAGCACGCCCTCATTCACCTTCCGGAAGTGATTCAGGCTTCCGAAGGTGATGCGTCCTTTCGTCAGCGCCGGCAACGGGCTCACCTCGGGGACCTCCGTCAGCGGGTCGTAGCACCAGAAGGAGTCGGGAAGCCGTATGGTCTCTTCCGAGTAGACGTGGGTGTCGGCGTCGGGAGGATCCAGATACGGATCGGACAAGCGGTAGTCCATCGCGTCGAGCCCCGTGGTCCCCGGATAGGCCAGCCAGCAGATCTGGATGGGAGCGGGCCGGCGAGCGAACGCCAAGACGCGACGCCCCTTCAGGTGCATCGTGAGATCGACCAGGATGTCGATCTGGTCCCGCCGAATGACCTCGCACAAGGCGGCGTCGTCGAGCTCGGTGACTTCGCGCCAAACGTCGGCACACGCGCGAATGAGAGCGGTCTCCGGGCTCGGATTTTCTGCGCTCGAGTAGCAGTAGACCTCCACCTCGGTGGTCGTGGTTCCGAAACAGCGGGATCGTGAAGCGCGAGAGCGCGTGATCGCGGAAATCCGGCGAAACGTAGCCGATCCGCAGCCGGCGCTCGGGCGAGCGCTCGTTGCCGTGCGGCAACGCTTGGGCCGTGAGCGGTCGCGCATGCCGGTCGTTCCATGCCCGTGCCTCGGCGAGAATGTCGCGCGCGCTGACGCTCGGCCAAAACTGCATGTTGAACAAGAGAACGCTGTGCGGCAGGGGGTCATCCGGACGCAGAGCCATGGCTTCGCGGTACACCGCCTCGGTCTCCTCGTGTCGCCCGGCAGCGTCGAGCGCCGTGTCGAGCAAGCCGCGGGCGGCGTGAAAGTTCTCGTCGATCTCCAGCGCTCGCCGAAAATCGACGACGGCCTCATCCAAGCGACCGGCGTCCGCGTGAATCGAGCCGAGGGCGGTGTGCACGTAGGCCGACTGCGGCTCGAGCTTCAGCGCTGCGCGATACCAAGCGGCAGCATGATCCACTCTGCCGCCGACCCGCAGCGCCGTGCCGAGCGCGGTGAACAGCTCCGCCGGACGGTCTTCCGATTGCGGGCCGCGAGCGTCCGGAGCCACCGCCACAGGCTGCTTGCCCCGTAGGCTCGACAGACGAGCCGCGGCCTCCGCCAGACTCGGCTCGAGCGTGAGGGCCCGCTCATAGCACTCCGCGGCTGCAGCCAATTCCCCGTGCGCCTCGAAGGTGAGCGCGAGCGTGAAGACGGCCGGCGCGAAGTCCGGCTGGCGCGCAATGGCGCCGGACAACACGCGCACGGCTTCACGCACGCGTCCGAGCCGCCCGTAGACGCCGCCGAGATACGAAAGGAAGAAGACGTTGTTCGGCGCGGCGCGGACCGCTTGCTCGAGCTGTGCGCAAGCTTCTTCTAGTCGTTCGAATTTCAGCATCTCCGGCCATCGCTTCGGCCGCGACCATGAACGCAGATCAATCCTCGACGACCTCCCGCACCAACCACGTCGCGTTTAGAGTGAGTGGCTCGAACCCGCGCGATCCATTTCGGAAAATGCTCAACTTCCCGGCGTGATACTTCTCGCCGCGCTATTGGTCGCGCCCCTTCGTTTTTATGACTCCGCGTTTCATGACGTGTGCCAGGCTGAGCCAGTGGCCGCGCGCCGAAACACAGCGCTTTCCGCCGAAATCGCCGGAAATTCGCCATTTCAGGGCTGGCATGTGGCTTGCTCTTTCACGGGCGACCATGCGCCCCACAGGGTTCGGTGTGCTCGTCGTCCTTTGCGTGAGCTGCGGGGGCGCAAGCGATCGCGCTGACGACGCTTCCTCGGGCGCAGGCGGTGGAGTCGCAGCAACGGGAGGCGACGCTGGCGCGAGCGGGAGCGTTTCGCGCGGCGGTTCGAGCGGCTCGAGCGGTGCGAGCGGTGCGAGCGGTGCGAGTGGCTCGGCAGGCTCGGGCGGAAGCAACGGCGGCACGAGCGGCAGCGGCGGCAACGGCGGCTCGACGAGCGGAGGAGAAGGCGGCTCCGGCGCGAGCATGGCCGGCGACGGCGGCTCGACGTCGGGCGCCGGCGGAACCTCCGGAACGTCGAGCGGAACGACGTGCGCAGCATCGGCACGCGGTGCGTGGACGCCCATGTCGACGACGGGCGCGCCGTCCGGAGTCACGAACGCCACCGCCACCTGGTGGACCGGCACTGAGCTTTTACTGCGCGCCATCCAGATCTGGCACGCCTACGACCCCTGCAAGAACGCTTGGCGCAGCCTCAGCACGGCCGAGCGCCCGACATTCGCGGAGACGTACCCTGCCGACTACGACGGCAAGCGGCTCGTCATCCACGAGGCTTTCCAGAGTACCGGCGGAGAGAACCCGGTGAGCTTCGGCTACTACGACGTCGCGCGCGACGCCTGGGTCTCGCCCTCGACGGACGGAGCGCACACCTCCGCGAGCCGGGCCAAGGTGCTCACGGGCGACGAGCTCCTGCTCTGGGGCGGCATGGATCCGATGCCGGGCGAAGGCTCGGCCGCGATCACGTGGGCGTCGAGCAACACGGGCAGCATCTTCGACTTCGCAGCAGGGACCTGGCGCGCGATGAATCTCGACGGCGCTCCTGCTGCGCGCGTCGTCACGTCGACGATGTACGATTTCGAGAACGGAAAATTCGCGGTCTGGGGCGGGCGCATCGCCAAGCACGTCCTCTCGAACGAGCTCAGCCAGCAGGAGTACGACGACTGCGATCCCGACACCGGCGTCTGCCCCCTGCTCGCAGGTGGCGGGATCTACGATCTCGACAGCGATACCTGGGAAGCGATCAGTGAGGACGGCGCGCCGCCCCCGCGAAACACGCCGATCGTCGAGTGGTACGAGGGCAAGCTGCTCGTGCTGCTCGGCCAGTCGTACCCCGACTCGTCGAGCTGGCGCACGTTCCACGACGGAGGCCTCTACGACCCGAAGACGAAGCAGTGGACGCTGTTCGACGGCCCCGCGGACATCTCGCGCCCGAAGGTCGACGGCTGGCCACACTTCTGGGCCGACGGCGGGCTTTGGATCTCGGACGACAACTCGGGGCTCTGGGTGCTCGATCCGAAGGCGCTGACGTTCCGCTCCGTACCCACGACCACGCCAGAAGGGCCGGTTTGCAAGCCGTCCGGCGTGACGACGACGGTGTGCCGAGATTCCGACAAGAAGAGCTTTCTCGGTTCTTTCGACACGTCGAGCTGGTCTTGGTCGCTGAAAGAGCTGCCCGATTTCCTCGGCGAGTGGCAGTTTCCGCTCGAGTTCTGGACCGGCTCGACGCTGATCCGCTGGGGCGGGCAGCATCCCGACCCCGACTTCATGACGCAAGGGTGCCCACCCGATTTCCCGGTGTGCGACCCGGTCGGCCCGCCGATGATCCCGAACGTGAGCGGCGGGCTCTACCGCCCCTAGCGCTCAGTGCACGCTGAGGCCCGCCGCGCGGAGCCGCTTCAGTGCCTCGCGATTACCGGGATCGAGCAGCGCCGCCTCGCGCCATTCACGTCCCGCGCCGGCCTTGTCGCCCGATTTTGCGAGAGCGTCGCCGAGCACGAGCCGCGCGCCCGAGTTGCGCGGCGATACCTCGACGCCGCGCCGCGCCCAGGTCACGGCGGCTTCGAGGTCACCGAGCTCGAGCAGCACGTACGCGAGGCCGCTGCGCGACGCCTGGCTCTTCGGCTCGAGCACGGCCGCGCGCCGAAACGACCGCTCCGCCGTCACGAGGTCGCGATGGCGAAGCGCGTTGTCCGCCTGCTTCGCGGCGCGCGTCACGAGCGCGCGCACCGCGGACTCGTTCGTACCGTCGATGCGGGCCGCCGTGATCCACGCCTTCTTGGCTTCACTCTCGTTCCCGACGCGCGCGAGCGCGTCTCCGAGCGCGTCCTGCGCACCGAGGTTGTTCGGAGCGAGCTCGACCGCGCGCCGCGCCCACGTCTCCGCCTGGGCCCCGTCCCGCCGCAGCAAGAGCACGAGCGAGAGCTCGAGCGCGATCTCGGCGTTCTTCGGGTTGTAGTTGGCGGCTCGACACAGCGACATCTGCGCGAGATTCAGGTCGCCTCGCACGATCGCCGTGCGTCCGGCACGCATCGCCTGCAGCGCAGCGCCCGGGTAGTAGCCGTTGTGCGGAGGATCCGCGGCGAGGAGCGTCTTGCAGTCGGGCACGTCGTGACCCGAGCCGTCGGATCCTGACGGCGCAACGGCCAGAGGAGGCGAGGGCGGCGGCGGCACAGGCAGGTCGCTCGCAGCCGTTGCGGGCGGCGCGGGTTTGGCCGGCACGGGCTCGCTCGTCCCCGCTGCCTTCGTCGTCCCCTCTCGCGCCAGCTCGCGAGCAGCGATGGTCGGCTCGGGCGGCCGATGCGGGGCCACGAGCCAGCGCGCCCCCGCGTAGAGCAGCACGATCAGCAAGCCTTGCAGCGCTCCGAGGCCAACCAGCACCGCCGCAACGCTGCCCGAGATGCGCTTTCCGTGGAGCTTCGCGTCCTGCCGCGCAAACCAAGCCGCAAGCTCTGCCCACTGCACGGCGAAGCCGCCCGCCATCCGCGCGCCGAGCGGCGCTTCACCGAGCGGTGCCGCGGGGAGCGGCGCCGAGACGGTCATCGCGGGCGGATTGCGTTCGTGCGCTGGCGTCGAGAGATCCACACCCGCTGCGGCCATCGGCGCGGGCACCGGCTGCGCTGGCATCTGGGCCGACGCGCTCAGCGGAAACGGCGCGACCGGGATCGGGGGCGCCGGGAGCTCGGCGGGCGGTGGCGTCGCGGGTCGCGCGGCGGGGCGCGCCGGTGCCGGCGGCGCGAAACCGGGGGGCGGCGGCACCGCGAAACCGGGTGTCGCTGCCGGACGCGGCACGGCAACGCCCGCCGCCTGCGTCCCCACGGGCACGATGGGTGCCGGCCGCACCGAATTGAGCAGCGAGGGCGACAACGACAGCGACGGCACCGACACGGGCGGAGCCTCCGCGTGCATCGGCGGATTGAGCGAGATGGTTCCAGCGGCGGGAATCGAGGGCGCTATTGGCGGCGTTTCGGCGTCCGCCATGTTGAGCGCCGCGTCCACGGGCGTCATGACGTTCGCCGTGGCGGGTTGATCCACCGGCTCGACGCGCACCCGCCCGGACCCCAAGACGAGCAGCGCCGCTAGCGCGCTCACGCCCGAAAGCTGCTTCGCGTCCGCGGTGAGGGTACGGCCTTCGGCGCCCACCACGAGGCCGTCGGAGAGATCGATCGTGAGCTCCACGCGAGGATTGGCCACGTGCACCCGAAGCGCCGGGGTCAGCGCACCGAGCGTCCGGAGGCAGCGCGCCGGCCCCGTCGTCTCGAGCCGCGTGTCGAACGGCGCGCGCGCTTCGGCTCGCGCGTAGAGCGCTCGCTCCGACTCGATGAGCCCCGCGAGCGTCGATTCGAGCCGATGAATGACCGGCGCTCCGCGCTCCTCCGACCATATCTCGTTCCAGCGCACGACCAAGAGCGACGCCCAGCGCAGCCGCGAGTCGCGCCGAACCTTCCGCAGGAGCTCGTAGCCCGCACCGTGCGCGTGATCCTCGCCGATCACGAGCACGGTCGGATCCGCCTGCCGGAGGGTCTGAAAGCGCGTTTCGCTCGGCTCGAGGTCGGTGACGACCACGGTCACCCCGCGGCTCCTGAGCTCCTGCGCCACGGCGTCGGCGCGCGGGGTGTCGTCGTCGGCCAGCACCGCGCGGAGGCCGCGAATTTCGGCTTTTGCGGCGGGGAGGCTCGCGCGCGGGCCGCCCTCGGCGTCCGAACCCGACCCGAGCTCGTACTCGAGCCGCTCCGCGCGGACGACGTGCCGCCGCACCCGCCGCACGAACGTATCCAAGAACTCCGTGAGCGGCCGCCCGCGCCCGAGCACGAGCTTGAGATCCGACCCGCTTTCCGGTTCGGCCGAGAGCGAGCTCACGAGCCCCGTCCTGAGCTGCCGCGACAAGGCGCCGATGAACTCGTCGAGCGTCGCCTCGCCGAGCGCGCCCTGCGAATCGGCGCCTTGCTCGGGGATGTCGCGGGCCATCTTCGCGACCTCGGCGGCCGTCGCGTCCACGCTGGCCGAGCGAGGCAGCACGGCGGTCGCCCCGTGGCGGAACGCGCTGAGCTTCTGGTCGAGCTCCTCGTCGTCGTTGAGCACGACCACCGGGACGGTGAAGTTCTGCGATAGGCCGGCGAGCTTCTGGAGAACGAAGGCGCCACCATCCTTGGCCGCGTCGCCCATGAGCAGCACCAGGTCGGGGGCCGTGACGATCACGGCGTCCATCACGGTCCCGAGCTCGGCCGTTTCGACCTGCACGCGGTAGCGACCGAGCGCCGCCTGGAACGCCGGGGTGAAGCGCTCCCCTGCCCCGACGAGGAGCACGGTGGGCTCGATGGCGTCGCGGCTAGACCCCATGTTCCGAATCATTACGCAGTCGGCAAAAGACTGCTACCTCGCTGAAACGGCCCGCAGCGCGCGAACGGTGGGAGCTTTCCCTGCATGGAGGCTGCGTTCGCTACAGGACCGCCGTCGCGTCGACGAGCTATGCGCGCGGACTTACAGAAACACGATGCGCAGGCGGGAGCGCGCGTTCTGGTAATAGGCTGCGAGCGCAGCCTGCAGTCTCGTCGAAACGTACCAACGACGAAGTCCCGGCAGCACGGTCTCGAACGGAGCGTCCCGGAACGGCGTCCGCTCGTTGCGGAACAGGACGCGCAGCTCGGCGTCGCTCGGCGACAGCATGGGCGCAACCATGCGATCGAGGTAGAGGCTCGCCCGGGCCTGACGCTGGAAGAGCTCGACGAGCTCGCGCTGGCCGATGCCTTCCGCGCGCGCCGCATCCGCGACGGCCTCCGCTCCGCCCGCTCGCTCCTCGACGAGGCGCCGCGCCGCTTCGGTCTGAGCGCGGAGCTCGTCCGGTGTCGGCTCCGGCTCGATGCGTAGGTTGGCGAGCAGCGCTTCGGCGACGTGTCGCTCGAGCGCCGCCGAGAGGTGCCGCTCGCGATACGCCACGCCCGGGGTTCGATCCGGATCAGCCAGCGCCTCGAGGCGTGCCTCGAGCGCCAAGGCGCGAGCCGTGATGAAGCGCGGCGAGCGCGGCCCGCCGAGCTCCGGCGCCGAGAACCGCACGACCGTGCGATCCACGAGGACCGGCTCGGCGCTCGCGCTCGGCGAGAGTCCGACCAGGAGCAGAACCCCCGCGAACAGCCGAGCGAGCCGCGCCCGGGGGGTCACCCGCGCGCAGCCGCGCGCTGCTTGGACGACGGGGGCTCGTAGTCGCCGTCGCCTTCGACCGGTTTCTCGTTCGCGGGCGCCGAGGCGTCGGCGCGGGGCGCCGGGGCGCGCGAGGCGCGGCGGGCACGGACGAACTCCGCGAAGGCAAGCACCTTCTCGAGGTCGCGCGCGCCGATCGCTTCGAGCACCTCTTCGATCTGCTTCTTCAGCGCGTCGGTCGTGCGGCTGCGCCGCCCGCCGAGCGCTTCCTGCGTGATCGGGCCCGCGGCGGCCGCCGGTGACGAGCCCGCGGCGGGCTCTGCCGGCCAGACGGGTCGTGCGATGGGGCGCATCGCGTTCGCGGCAAGCCAGGCTTCCATGAACACTCGCAGCCGCTCGCTGCGGAACGCGAACCAACGCTCGCGCTCGGCCGTGAACGCGATGAGGACGTCCTTGAAGCGGCGGAACGCGCCCTTGCCGTCGATGGCTTGCGACAGCTGCGCGCGCAGGTTCGGCTCCTCGACCATCGGGATGAAGCGCTCCATCCAGCGGTATTGCTCGCGCGAGCTCACGGGCTCGATCCGCAGGTAGGCGCTGTCCGACGCGATGCGGGCGTGCATCTCCGGATCCGCGATGCCGTCGACCACGCGCAGAACCTCGCCGGAGCCGACATGGAGATAGCTGTGCACCTCGGGCGCGTTGTTTTCGAACGCGTCTTCGAGAGCCTCCCAATCCACGGGGACGTCCCGCAGTGGCTGACCCGCCGGTCCCTTTTCCGAATCTGCCATGTCGAGAAAGTAGAGCTTACCCTGTTTTTCCCGAACGCGCTCGACCCACGGCGTCTTCCCAGGTCACCCGAATTCGGAGCCTCGTGGCATCGGCCGCTCGACCGAAACGGCCGAAAAATCGCTCCGCCGCTGCCCCTCGATCCCGCGCGGAGGTCGGGTGATGGCACTTCCTAGGTCTTTCTTCATCGCAGCAACCACGCCGGCGAAACGGCGAGCGCGATCGCCTCCTGCCAAGTGCGGGCGAGGCGCGCAGGACTGGTGCCACGCCTCATCTCGGTCAAGGGGGCCCACGCGCCCAGAAGTCCCAGTATGGGGGCGCCGAGTCCCGCCCAGGCAGAACTGTCACCCCTCCGGTTGATTTCTGGCACCGCAGGCTCTTTGACGACCCAGCGCCGCCTGCGACCGATCACGCGTTTTTTCACCGCGTCCATCGACAGGAACGCCCCGATCCCGCGGCTGCATTTCATTTGATTCCACTCCTGCACGCTAGACCGAAGCGCGCCGCGCGCTGGTCACCCCGCGCCGTCGGGGACGGTTTCGCGACGGGACGGGACGGGACGCAAGAGGAGCGACCGACTTCGAGCCAGCGCGCGACGCTTGGCGCGCGTTCTCATTTCGCCGCCATGCTCGGCGCCGCGCCGCTCTCGGCGCGAGGTCGTTGCGTGTTGGCGAGTGATGCCAACACCGTGCGAGTGAGGCCCGACGACGTGAGCGCGCTCGACGCGGCTGGGCGCGGGGAAGGAAGTGTTCGGGGAGCTCGAGCGTCGCTCGTCCGAGCGTCCGACCGTCGACGGTCAGCGCGAGCGCCCTGGAACCCGTCTCCCCTGATCGATGGCGAGAAGAATGGCGGCCCCTGGGAGCGGGATCCTACCCCTTGTCCCCCTCTCCCAGCACAGCTAGCCTGTGGCGGCCCATGGCGCGCATCTTGCTCGTATCACCCGACGGACAGCAGGTGGTGGAGCTGCGCGACTTCAACTCGCTTGGGCGGCACCCGAGCAACACGATCCAGCTCCTCGACAAGATTGTATCGAAGGAGCACTGCATCATCGAGCGACGCGGACAGACGCTCGTCCTGCGCGACCTCGGATCCTTGAACGGCACGTACATCAACGGCGAGCGCGTCAACGGTGAACGCGACCTGAAGCACGGGGACGACATCGCGCTCGGCGGAACGCGGGCGCGTTACGACGACGGCTCCGGCCGTCCGATGCCGACGCCCCAGGTGCATCCCCAGCAGTACACCCAGCCGGTCCAGCAGATGCAGCAGCCCGCGTGGCAAGCCGCAGGCGCGCCGAGCATGGGTCAGGCCCCGACGCCGTACGGGGGAGCGCCGTCGCTGCCGATGCCGGCAACGGCACCGTTCGTGCCGGTGGGTGCGGCCGCGCCAGGCGGGCCGATGCCGGGTTATCCCCAGAGCCCGGGTCCGGGTGGAATCGTTCCGCTTGCAACGGGAACGCGCGTTGACGTGAACGACAAGGCGCGCGCGATCGGCACGCAGATTGCGGCGATCCAAAAGGGCTTCCTCCCGGTCGAGCAGCTCACCTCGAACCCGCAACAGCTCGCGGCCGACTACGAGCGCCTGCGCCTTTCGCACGAGCTGTCGCGGGAAATTGCGCTCGAGCGCGAGCTGCCGAAGTTGCTCACGAAGATCCTGCTCACGATCTTCAAGTTCGTGCGCGCCGATCGGGGCGTGATTTTCCTGATGGACCCGCACGGGGAGCTCGTGCCGAGCGCGAGCCAGCGCCGCGACGGGACCGATTCGCCGATTCAGGTGTCGTCCACGATCATGAGCCACGTGATCAAGGAGCGCGCCACGGTGCTCACCCACGATGCCGCGATGGATTTCGCCGCATCGAAGGGCAAGAGCATGATCCTGAACCGCATCGGCTCGGCCATCGTCGCGCCGCTCCTGCACAACAACGACATCCTCGGCGTGCTGTGGCTCGACAGCGAGACCCTCGCGCAATTCCAGCCCAAGGACATGGAGATCGTCACGGCCATCGCCGCGCAGGCCGCGATGTTCATCGAGATCACGATCCTCGGAAAGAAGATCGAGCAGGAGATCGTCAATCGCGAGCGCTTCAGCCGGCTGCTGTCGCCGAACGTCGCCAAGCGCGTGCTTTCCGGCGCCCTGGAAGTGAAAAAAGGCGGTCAGCTCGTCGAGGAGTGCACGGTCTTCAACTCCGACATCCGCGGCTTCACGCGCATGAGCGAGGGAGCGAACCCGGCCGGCGTCGTCGACATGATGAACGAGTACTTCGAGCAGATGGTCGAGGTCGTGTTCAAGTACGAAGGGACGCTCGACAAGTTCATGGGTGACGGCATCATGGCGCTCTGGGGCGCGCCGGTCGTGCACCCGGACGACGCCCTGCGCAGCGTTTCTTGCGCGCTCGAGCAGATGGACGTGCTCGCGCGTTTCAACCGCCGCCGCGTCGAGGAGAACCACGAAGCCCTCGCCATCGGCATCGGTATCCACACGGGCCCGCTCGTGGCCGGCTACATCGGCAGCTCGAAGGCGCTCTCGTACACGGTGATCGGCGACGTCGCGAACACGAGCGCGCGCGTGTGCGGCATCGCAGCGCCCGGCCAGGTGCTCATCAGCGAAGCCACCCTCGCCAAGCTGCAGAACAAGGTCGAGGTCGAGGAGCTTCCGCCCGCCAATCTGAAGGGCAAAGAGAAGCCGTTCCGGATCTTCAACGTGAAACGCCTGGTCGCTGTCGCCCAGGTTCCCGTCGCGGTGGGCTCGAGCTAGTGGGCAGAGCGAGCGGCCTGCTCTGGGGGCTCTTCGTGTGCGGATGTGCGTCTTCGCACGAGGCCGCGCTGAACACTCCGCCGAACGGCGCACCCGCGGACGCACCCGCAGCAACGGCAGCGACCACGGCGGATCCAGCTCCGAGCGCGCCCACCGCAAGCAGCGCGGCGGGAGCGAACGGCGCCGCACCCGCGAGCAGCGCAGCGCCCGCGTCGTCGGCGAGCGCAGTCGCATCCGCCGGCGCCGCCCCCGATGCGCCGCCGCGCATCGACGAAACCAACATTTACGGGGGAGCAAGCCAGGCCGCACTCGGAGCGACCGCCGTCCCCCCGCTGCTCGACTCGAGCGGCAAGCCGCTACCGCAAACCACCGATCGCCCCTCGACGCAGTCGACGGCGTTCGCGGCGCGCATGGCTCTGCTCGGTGAGGCCATCAGCTCGGGTGACGCGAGCGTCGCGCTCCCTGCATTCTTCCCGTCCGTCGCCTACGCGCAGGTGAAGGACATTCCGAACCCGGAGCGTGACTGGGAGGCGCGCCTCGTGAGCGCCTTTCGCCGCGACATCGCCGAGTACGCGAAGAAGCTCGGCAAGCAAGCGCCGCACGCGAGCCTCGTCAGCGTGGAAGTTCCCGAACAAAGCGCGAAGCTCATGAAGCCCGGCAGCGAAGGCAATCGGGTGCCCTACTACCGCGTGCTGCGCTCGAAGCTCCACTTTCGCTCGGCCAGCGGCCGAGAGGCGTCACTCGAGCTCACGAGCATGATCTCGTGGCGCGGCGAGTGGTACGTCGTGCACCTGCACGGCTTCAAGTAACCGCCGTCACGAACCGGCACCGGCGCGAAACCTCCGCTGGACCCGCCACAAACTGGTCCAAGCAGTCGGTGACGCAGCCGCAAATGGCTCGGCGCGCAGCGCGAAGTGTCGTTCGCGGCGCGTCATCGTCACGACGGCGCGACGCGTCAGGGGCGATCGCTCGACATTGCGCAAAGATTCGGGAAGATTCGCCCCGTCCATGGCCCACGTCCTCGCCTTCGAGCGCCCCGTCGTCGAGCTCGTCTCGCGCGTGCGTGAGCTCCGGGCCCTCGCCAGCACGGACGAGAAATGGGCACCCGAGCTCGAGCGGCTCGAGGAGAAGGCGGCTCGCCTCGCGCGCGAGGTCTTCGCGAACCTGTCGCCGATGCAAAAGGTGCAGCTCTCGCGGCACCCGAACCGCCCGTACACCCTCGACTACGTGAGCCGCTTGTTCAGCGATTTCATCGAGCTGCGCGGCGACCGGCGTTTCGCGAATGACGCCTCGATCGTCGCTGGAATCGGTCGCTTCCACGGGCGAAGCGTGGCCGTCGTCGGGCACCAGAAGGGCCGCTCGGCGAAGGAGAACGTGCAGCGCAACTTCGGCATGCCGCACCCGGAGGGCTATCGCAAAGCCATCCGCACGTACGAGCTCGCCGATCGCTTCGGCCTGCCCGTCTTCACGTTCGTCGACACGCCCGGCGCGTACCCCGGCGTCGCCGCCGAGGAGCGCGGGCAGAGCGAGGCCATCGGCGCCGCGATCGAGAGCATGTCGAAGCTCGGCGTCCCGGTGCTCACGACCGTGATCGGCGAAGGCGGCTCCGGCGGCGCCCTCGCGCTCGGCGTCGGCAACCGCGTGCTCGTGCTCGAGTTCGGCTACTACTCGGTCATCACGCCCGAGGGTTGCGCCGCCATCCTCTGGAAAACCGCCGATCGCACGCCCGAAGCCGCCGCGCGCCTGAAGATCACCGCGCCGAACCTGCTCGAGCTCGGCATCGTGGACGTGATCGTGGACGAGCCCCCCGGCGGCGCCCACCAAGATCACGACGTCGCCGCACGCCATCTGGATCGCGCGCTCTTCAAGCAGCTCACCGCGCTGAGCTCGCTCGATCCCGACCAGCTGCGCGACGACCGCTACGAGCGCTTCCGCCGGCTCGGCGCGTACGTCGCCTGAAGGGCGGTCCGGCGCCGCGCCGGGGCGTCAGATCGAGTAGCTCGGCGAGAAGACGTGGGCGCGCCGCGCCGACACGTACACGACGTCGCCCGCCTTCAGCCCGAGCTCG
>DATMCL010000474.1:0-6963 GCA_035558375.1 Polyangiaceae bacterium | reverse complement strand
TTTGGCACCCGGGTACGATACGAAGTGAGGATGTGGTTGATCGTGCCGGGAATGCCGCTACCACACTCGTAGTTGGGTTTAAGGGCCACGGCTCCCATGCTGGCTTCGTCGGGCTTGCTGGGCTCTGCGGTGTTGCTGGCCTCTCGCACCATGACGCCGGCGGTCACGTTCCCATCCGGTCCCGCCGCGGTAATGCGTGCCACGATTTCACCGTCGCCACTGCCCCACTGCGTGTAAACGAATCGGATCTGGTCATCCGGGTCACCGTGGGGGTAGGTGGTGTCTGCAACACCAGTGCCTCCCAGGGCGGTAAGCGTGAACTTCGTGCCGTCGTAGGCTGCGGTACCATTCACTCCCGTGGCGCCGGCATAGCCGTTGAGGTCGATGTCCTCGCTGTACCAGTCTCTTCCGGCAATCCTTTTCGCCGTGGCATCCAGTGTTACTGCCGACTGCTCGCGGCCGAGCGGGACTCCCTCCCCCGGTGGACCACTCGTGCAGGCGAGGACGCCCACGCCGAGCAGTACTCCCCGCAGTCGCGAGAAACCTCGCCTCGTTGTCGAGACGACCCAAAGACATATTGCCATGGCACCACCTCCACCACTCCAACCCACGGCTCATATGACAGCGATCCTCTCGGATCGCAACTCGAGGGCCCCTAACGCCGCGAAACAGCTAGGCAGTGGTCAGTCGATGCCTGCGAGCTCCGACTCGAGCTCGCCGAGCGTCTTACCGTCGCCGCGCTCGCGGGCGATGACGATGCCCGCCTCGAGCCATTCCTTCGCGTCGGCTGCGCGCCCCGCTTCGACGAGCGTCTGTCCCGCCATCAGGTAGAGGGCGAGGTAGCCCGGATCTTTGTCGCGCAGCGAGCGGAAGGCGCCGAGGGCGTCGTCGAAGCGCTGCTCCTTCCGGTATTCGAGCGCGAGCCCGTACCAGGCGAACGCGTCGGCGCTGCCGGCTTTCGTCATCTGCTCGAGGAAGGCGAGTCGCTTGTTCATCGGGCTCAGAATACATCGCCGCGGGCGCCGCCGCCTGCGCGCCGCTCGACCGTCACGTAGGACGCGATGATGCGCTTCGATCCGTGCACGCCGAACCGAGCGATGACCATCGGCTGTGCGCCGTGCTCGACGCGCTCCACGACGCCGACGCCGTAGCGCTGATGCCGCACGCGGTCCCCCGGATGGATCATCCCACCCTCGCCGTCGTCGTCCGGCGGCACGTCGTCCCGCTCGACGACGCGCGTCCCCGGGGCGAGCTCCGGCGCGCGGCGGGGCGGGATCCCGTAGTTCCCGGAGCTCCCGGAGCTCCCGTAGTTGCTGTAGCTGCCGTAGCCGCGGTAGCGCGCGCTCGGGTGCTCGGGCAGCGCTCGCTCGACCGAGCCCTGATGCACGGCCACGTCTTGGGGAATATCGCCCAGGAAGCGGCTTGGCTCGAGGTAACGCGTCATCCCGAAGAGTGAGCGCATCCCCGCGTACGTGATCGTCAGGTGCTGGCGCGCGCGCGTGATCGCGACGTAGGCGAGTCGCCGCTCTTCGTCGAGCTCCTCCGGCTCGCGTCCGCTCACGCCACGGTAGGGGAAGATCTCCTCCTCCATGCCCGTCATGAACACCGCGCGAAATTCGAGGCCTTTCGCCGTATGCACCGTCATGAGCGAGACCTTCGGCGCGTCCTTCATCGCGTCGACGGCCGCGGCCAACGTGATGCGCTCGAGCCAGCCGCCGAGCGTCGCGGCCTCGCCCTGCTCCTCGCAATCCGCTTCGTAGTCCGCGATGGCGCCCACGAGCTCCTCGAGGTTGCCGAGCCGCGCGTCGCTCTCGGCGTCGTCGGCGGCGACCAGGAGCTTCTTGTAGCCCGTGCGTTCGAGCACCTCCTCGGCAAGCTCGCTCGGCGCGAGCCGCTGCGACTCTTCACGGAGGTCGTGCATCAGCTTCTGGAACGCCTCGAGCTTCTTCTTGGCCGCCGTCGGAACGTGGTCGCCCTTGATCGCGATGTCGATGGCGTCGAACAGCGCCACGGTGTGCTCGCCGGCGAGATCCTTCAGCCGGTCGACGGTCTTGTCCCCGATACCGCGCGTCGGCACGTTGATGATGCGCTCGAGATCGGCGTCGCTCTTCGGGTTCTGCGCGAGGCGCAGGTAAGCGACCAGGTTCTTCACCTCCGCGCGCTCGAAGAAGCGCAAGCCCCCGAGCACCTGGTACGGCATGTCCGCGGCGCGCAGCGCCTCTTCCAGGGCGCGCGATTGCGCATGGACCCGGTAAAACACGGCGATTTGGTCGGCGCTGACGCCGCGCCCCGCGAGCCGCTTGATGGTCTGGACGACGTGCTGGGCCTCCTCCCGCTCGTCGCGCACGCCGCGGATCACGACTTTTTCGCCCGCGTCCGCCGCCGTCCAGAGCTTCTTCTCGACGCGCGTGTCCGCCTTCTCGATCACGCCGAGCGCCGCGTGCACGATGTTCGAGCTCGAGCGGTAGTTTTGCTCGAGCTTCACGATCGTCGCGTCGGGAAAGTCGTGCTGAAAGCTCCGGATCAGCCGCACGTCGGCGCCACGCCAGCGATAGATCGACTGGTCGTCGTCGCCGACCACGCACAGATTCCGCGTGCGCGACGAGAGCGCCCGCACGAGCCGATACTGGACGAGGTTCGTGTCCTGGAACTCGTCGACCAGCACGTACGAGAAGCGACTCCGGAGCTCGTCGCCCGCGACGCTCGTCTCGTTCTCGGCAACCGTCAGCACGTACAGCAAAAGATCGTCGAAATCGACGGCGTTCGCTCGCAAGAGCGCCTTCTGATAGCCGTCGTACGCCTGGCGCGCGGACGCCGTGAGCTCGCTCTTCGGATGTCCGGGCAGTCGCCCCTCGCGCTTCTCGCGGCTCACGAGCGACAAGACGAGCTTCGGCGGCAGCGCTTCGTCGTCGAAGCCGAGCTCGCGCAGAACGCGCGTCATGACGGCTTTCTGGTCGGAATCGTCGTAGATGACGAAGTCGCGGCCGAGCCCGACGGCCTCGTGATAGCGGCGGAGCAGGCGCGCGCACACGGAGTGGAACGTGCCGACCCAGAGGTCGCGCACGACGTCGTCCCCCGCGAGACCGCGAAGCCGCTCGCGCATCTCGCCCGCCGCCTTGTTCGTGAAGGTGACGGCCAGGATCCGAAACGGCGGAACGTGCCGTGTCGCGAGCAGGTTCGCGACGCGGTAGGTGATGGCCCGCGTCTTACCGCTGCCCGCGCCCGCGAAGACGAGCAGGGGGCCTTCGGTGTGCGCGACGGCGCGTTGTTGCGGCTCGTTGAGCTCGGTCACGATCGGGCGGGCGTCAGGGAGAAGCTTCGGCACTACCACGAGATGCCTCCGCGGTCTCGACCGGCCACGCGGGCTTTGGGCTAAGGTCATCTCCTTGTCCGCGCCCGTGTCCTCCCGCGCGAGACGCTCCGGCGCGCTCGTCGCGCTCGCCACCGAGGGCGCGCTCGTGCCCGCGAGCTGCGCATGCTGTGGAGAGCCGGCGGCGCGCGGCACGCTCACGCGCGGTCGCGTGGGCTCGGGCCTCATCGTCGGCTATTGCGACGATTGTAGCGCGCACGTCGGTCGCGATGTCACGCGCAGGCTTTCGGGTGTCGTGGCGTCGAGCTTGCTCGGGGGCGGACTCGCGCTTTCGCTGCCGTTCGCCGATCGTCCGCCGTCGATCGTCGCGCTTTCGCTCTACGTGCTCGTCGCCGCCATCGTGCCCGTCGTCGTCGTCGTGCTCTGGCCACGGCGGCCCGCGCCGGGTCACAGCGCGGACGGCCCGGCGGCGCGCTTCGTGGCGGACGGCATGCTGCTCTGCGCAAACGATCGCTACGCGGCCGAGCTCGCACGCGCGAACGGCGCGAAGCACGAGCTTGCCACGTTTCGTGAACGGCGCTTCGCGGCCTGGCTTCTCGTGCCGGCGCCGCTTTGCGCCGCCGCGGGCGTGGCGACGCTCGTCATCACCTCGCCCCTCGTGCGCGTCGTGAACCTTGGCACGGAGCGCGTCACGATCGACGTGGACGGTCGCCGTATCGTTGCCGTCGATCCGACCAGCGTCGAGAACGCTTCGGCCGGCGCCGAGGTGCGCATCACGGCGGGCGAGCACGAGCTCGTCGCGCGCACGGCGGCGGGGCGCGAGCTCGAGCGCACCCACGTGCGCGTCGAAGGCGGGCATCCCCATCTTTTTGCGCCCGGCAGCGAGGGCTATTGCTTCTGGCTCGAGTCGGCGGAGTACGGACGAGGGCGCGCCAACGAGCCTTTGCGCGAGCCGCTCGAGGGCACTCAGCATTTCTGGGTGCTGCCTCCCGATCTCGGCGGGTTCTTTCGTCCCGTGCCCGAGCAGGCGCGGGCGGAAACGCGCCTCACGGGGGGTACCGTTACGGTATTGCGCCAAGCGCCGTGCGGCGCCGATCCGTAGCGGATGCAGCGCGCCCGGCGGGGCGCCGTTGGCAACCCCGATGCGCTGATTATACTGCGCGTCCCGATGAGCGATCCCAAGGCCCCCGATCCGGCCGCCGAGAACGGTGCCCCGGACAGCAATCCGAACAGCGCCGACGAAGCGCCGCGCCCCGAGACCAACGCGCCCCCGGCCGATCCGCTGGAGCGCGCGCAGGCCGAAGCCGGACGCCTCAAGGATCAGCTATTGCGATTAGCTGCGGATTTCGACAACTTCAAGAAGCGCTCGCGTCGCGAGCTCGACGACGTGCGCAAGGTCGCGCGCGAGGAAGTGCTGCGAGATCTGCTGCCGGTCTTCGACAACCTCGAACGCGCCACCGCACACGCTGCGCAAGCCACCGACGTGACCGCCCTGAGCGAGGGCATCGGGATGGTGATGCGCCAGTTCCAGGACACCCTCGGCAAGCTCGGGGTGGAACGCATTCAAGCCCTCGGTGCGCCCTTCGATCCGGCGGTGCACGAGGCCGTCCAGCACCTCGAGACGGCGGACTACCCGCCGGGATCCGTGGCAGTCGAGCTCCAAGCCGGCTACCGTGCGGGCGACAGGGTGCTGCGGCCGGCCATGGTGGTCGTCGCCAAGCCGCCACCGAGCTGAAGGGCAGATGGGCAAGATCATCGGCATCGACCTCGGCACGACCAACTCGTGCGTCGCGGTGGTGGAGGGAGTGAGCGCGAGCGGGACGCCCGAGGTGAAGGTGATCCCGAACGCCGAAGGCGCGCGCACGACGCCATCCGTGGTCGGATTTGCGGCCTCCGGCGAGCGCTTGGTCGGCCAGGTCGCGCGCCGGCAGGCCTCAGCGAACCCGCAAAACACCGTGTATGCGGTGAAGCGCCTGATGGGTCAGCAGTTCGATTCGGAAGTCGGAAAGCGCCAGGCGGCCTCCGTTCCCTACGCCGTCGTCAAGCACGCGAACGGCGACGCGTGGGTGGAGGTGCAAGGCAAGCAGCTCTCGCCGCCCGAGGTCTCGAGCCACGTGCTCACGACCATGAAGCAAATCGCCGAGACGTACCTCGGCGAAACGGTGACCGAAGCCGTGATCACCGTCCCCGCGTACTTCGACGACGCGCAGCGCCAAGCGACGAAAGACGCCGGTCGCATCGCGGGCCTCGAGGTGAAGCGCATCCTGAACGAGCCGACGGCCGCAGCGCTCGCCTACGGCCTCGACCGGCAGGAGCACGAGGTCATCGCCGTCTACGATCTCGGCGGTGGCACCTTCGATATCTCGATCCTCGAGCTTCAGGGCGGCGTCTTCAGCGTAAAGGCCACCGGCGGCGACACGCACCTCGGCGGTGAGGATTTCGACCAGCGCATCATCGACAAGCTGGCCGAGGAATTTCAAAAGCAGCACGGGTCCGATCTGCGAAAAGATCGGATGGCCCTCCAGCGCCTCAAGGAGGCCGCCGAAAAAGCCAAGCACGAGCTCTCGTCGTCGCTCGAGACGGCCGTGAATGTGCCGTTCATCGCGACCGGCCCGACCGGCCCCCAGCATCTCGAGCGCACCCTCAAGCGCAGCGAGCTCGAGATCATCACCGGCGACCTCATCGAGCGCACGATCGCGGCCTGTCGCGCGGTCCTCGCCGACGCGAAGCTCTCCTCGAAGCAGGTCGGGCAGGTGGTGCTCGTCGGCGGCATGACCCGCATGCCCGCCGTGCAGAAGGCGGTGAAGGAGTTCTTCGAGCGCGACCCGCACAAGGGCGTGAACCCGGACGAGGTCGTGGCGGCCGGCGCCGCGATCCAGGGTGCCGCGCTCGGCGGCGCCATCGACGAGGTGCTCCTCCTCGACGTGACCCCGCTCTCGATCGGCGTCGAAACGGGCGGCGGCGTCTTCACGCGCCTCATCCCGCGCAACACGACCGTCCCGACCGAGCGCAGCGAAATCTTCACGACCAGCGTCGACAACCAGCCGTTCGTGCCGGTCCACGTGCTCCAAGGCGAGCGCGAGATGGCCGCCGACAACAGGAGCCTCGCCCGTTTCGAGCTCACCGGCATCCCGCCCGCTCCCCGTGGCATCCCCAAAATCCAGGTGAGCTTCCGCATCGACGCCAACGGCATCCTCGCCGTCGAAGCCAAGGATCTCGGCACCGGCCGCGCCCAGAGCATCAGCGTCACCCCGACGAGCGGCCTTGCCTCCGCCGAAATCGAAAAGCTCATCCAAGAGGGCGAGCGCTACAAAGAATCCGACGAGCTCCGCCGCGACCTCGCTGAAGTGCGCAACCAAGCCGAGACGCTCGCCTACACGACCGAGCAAGCGCTCGAGGGCTACGCCGACCTCATCGAAGCCGCCAAGCTCGACGAGGTGAGGGCCCGGGTGATGCACCTGCGCGATCTCTTGAAGAGCGGAGCGCCGCTGGACGCGTTGAAGTCGGCGTATTCGGATTTGGAAGCGTCGACGTTCGAGCTCGCGGAGGCGCTGTACGGCGGCGGGGGGGATAACCCGGCGTAAGCAGAGGCAAAGGCAGGGGCAGGGGCAGGGGCAGGGGCAGAGGCAGAGGCAGAGGCAGAGGCAGAGGCA
>DATMCL010000473.1:0-6086 GCA_035558375.1 Polyangiaceae bacterium | reverse complement strand
GCCCGATCGTGCAGGCGCTCGGAACGCTAGGGCTCGGCGGGCCGAATGCCGAAACGCTCGCAGCCGCCGCGGGCTGGGTGCTGCCGCTCGGCGTGGGCGGCGCCTTCTCGCTCGTTTTGCTCTACGCGCAGTACAAGCTCGATTTCACGTGGGAAGACCGCATTGGTTGGGCGGCGGTGCCGTTCTCGCTGCTCTTCAGCCTACGGATGCTGTCGATGCGCACGCTCTTCGAGTCGATGGCGCTGCCCGACCGCCGCCTGGCACGCTCGCTCTGGCTGTTCGGGATGGGGCTCGTCGACATCGGGCTAAGGCTCTCCGGGGTGCGCACGATCATTCGTGACGGGGTGTGGGACGTGTGCGGGCTCGTCGGGCTGTTCCTGATCAGCCGCCACTGGCTCGGGCAGATCGGGATGGCTGCGATTCGGGCCGATCTGCGGCGTGGTTTTCGCCTCGTGATCGAGCTCATCCGCGCGCCAGCGCCGAGCACGGCGGCGGACGCGTAGTTCGAAAAAGAGAAAGCCCGCGACCTTCGCCGCGGGCTTTCTCCCGTCTCGTTCGCGAAAACCCGACTCAGTCGGTGATCGCGGACTGAACCATCGTCACCGAAGCAGGCTCGGGGTTGGCGACGCAGAACATGCGCAGGTCCTTGTCCCAGCAATCGGAGTCATCGCGGCAACCGAAGTCTTCGCAGACGTGCGTCTCTTGGTTGCAGACGAGCTTGAACTGACCGTCGAAGTTCGGGTTGCAGTCGATGTCCGTCTTGCAGCCGACGACGCACGTTCCGGCACCGCACACGGCGCGGAGGTCGTTCATCCGCTGCTGGCAGAACTGGTCGTCGGTGCACTCCGGATCCTTCACGCAGACGTGCGTCTTCTTCGTGTCGCAACTGTACTCGAAGTCGCAGTCGAGGTTGTTGTTGCACTGCCGGAAGCACTGTCCGGTCGCCTTGTAGCAAGTGCACTCGTCAGGGCTGCACGTGTCGTACGGATCGTCCGACACCGCGCCGTCCTCGCAATCGAGATCCGCCTCGCAACCGGTGGGCGCCGGGTAGCCGCCGCACTTCTCGTCGACACAGGTGGCCGGCAAGGCACGCCCCGCACGGGTGTAGGTCGGGCAACCCTCGGTCGTCAGACCGTCGGCGCTGCACGCAGGCTTGTAGACGCACATGCTGTTCGTGCAGGCCCAAGTGCTGTCGCACGTGCAGTAGGTGGCCTGGACGAAGCAGAGGCTCGCGCTGGCGCCCGGATCGTCGCAATCGACGCCATCGAGCTTGTCCGCGAGATCCGCGCACGACTTCGTCGTGTCCTCTTGCAACTCGAGCGGGATCTGGCAGCAATCGGTCGCCGTCGCGCACTCGCCCGTGCACGACTTGCCGCTCGGAGCGATGCCTGTTTCGGAGACCGCGCACACGCCGACACCGAGGGGCGGATCGCCCATCGCGGGAATGCAGGTGAGCCCCGACGCGCAGTCGGAGGGAAGCACGCAGGTCTCGCCCTCCTCACCGAGCACGGGGACCGGTGGCGTGATGACCGAGCCCATCCCGCCGCCGCCCGCGGCGCCAGTGGAGTCGCCCGCCGTGCAACGCAGGTTGTAGCAATGGAGATCCGCCTCGCAGTCGGCGCGCTTGGTACAGCTCTCACCTTCGCCGCCGAGCACGGGTGCAGGCGCGGTGCCGGCGCCGCCTCCCTTGCCGCCCGCCGAAGTTCCGGCGGAGCCGCCCTTGCCGGCGCTGCTGCTGCCACCGGTGCCGCCGCCCGTCCCGCCGCTACCGGTCTCACCCGCCGACCCGGTGCCGGGCTTCACGCAGGTGAGGTTCACGCACACGAGGTTCGACGAGCAGTCCGCTGCGCTCGTGCACGATTGGCCTTCGCCGCTCGTCCGCGCCGGAGGCGGCGGGGTGCTGTCGTCGTCGTCGTCGCCACCGCAGCCGGCGAGCGATGCTCCCACGCATAGGACGAGACCTACGATCGAGTAAAAGGACGAGCTTCTCATGCAATCCTCCAAGACACGGGCCGGAACCCTACCGGCGCGAGGCACGGACTCTAGTAAGAGCCTTTGGCTTTGAGCAAGCCCCGGGGACGAGGAATACTCCGCCACGATGAGCTACACGGCCGCCCCGAACCGTTACGAAGGAATGCGCTACCGCCGTAGCGGACGGAGCGGGCTCGAGCTCCCAGCGATTTCGCTTGGCCTCTGGCACAACTTCGGCGGCGTCGACAGCTTCGAGAACGCGCGCACCATGCTGCTCCGCGCGTTCGATCTCGGCATCACGCATTTCGATCTCGCCAACAACTACGGCCCGCCCCCGGGCTCCGCGGAGGCCACGCTCGGTCGCGTGCTCGCGAGCGACCTCGCGGCGCATCGCGACGAGCTCGTGATCTCGAGCAAGGCCGGCTACTGGATGTGGAACGGCCCCTACGGCGAATGGGGCTCGCGCAAGTACCTGGTCTCTAGCCTCGATCAGAGCCTCGAACGGCTCGGTCTCGAGTACGTCGACGTCTTCTACCATCACCGGCCCGATCCGAAGACACCGCTCGAGGAAACGCTCGGCGCGCTCGACCACGTGGTCCGGAGCGGCAAGGCGCTCTATGCAGGCGTTTCCAACTACCCCGCGCCGCTCATGCGCGAGGCGGCGCGCATTCTGAAGGCTCTCGGCACGCCCTGCCTCATTCACCAGCCGAGCTACAGCATGCTGAACCGTTGGATCGAGCCCGAGCTCCTCGGCGTGCTCGGCGAAGAAGGCGTCGGATGCATCGCTTTCTCGCCGCTCGCGCAAGGTCTGCTCACGAACAAGTACCTGGGCGGCATTCCCGAGGACTCGCGCGCCGCGAAGCCCCACGGCTTCCTCCGCCCCGAGCAGGTGACGGAAGCCACGCTCGCGAAAGTGCGCAAGCTCGACGCGCTCGCCGGGCGCCGGGGTCAGAAGCTCGCACAGCTCGCGCTCGCTTGGGTGCTCCGTCACCCCGGCATGACCTCCGCCCTCATCGGCGCGAGTCGCGTCAGCCAGATCGAGGACGCCGTGGGAGCGCTCGCCAACCTCGAATTTTCGGCCGCAGAGCTCACCGAGATCGACACGATCCTCGGTCCCTGACACGCTCGGCCACGGAGCGGGGCATGTTGGAGATCCGAAGACTGAGTCTCGAGGAGTTCTCCGAGCGGGTCGTGCCGTTCCTCACGGCGCGCGAGGTCGAGCACAATCTGATCCTCGGCATCGTGGCGCAGCAGCTCGCAGGGCAAACGCCACCGCGGAGCGACGCCGTCTGGCTCGCGCTCGAGGAGGACGGCGTCGTCGTCGCGGCTGCCATCCGCACGCCGCCGCAATACCTCATCGTGACGGAGCTACCACCAGGCGCGGCACGAGCCGTCGCCGACTGGTTCATCGCCCTCGGCGCGCTACCGGACGGAGCGAGCGGCCCGGGCAACGACGGACGCGACGTGCTGCTCGCCTTGCGCGCGCAGCTCGGCGGAACGGTCGTGCTCCACTCCGCGGAGACCATCTACGAGCTCACGCGCGTGGCGGACCTCGCGCTCCCGCCGGGAGTCGGGCGCACGGCCGTCGAGAGCGACCGCGCGCTCGTGGTGGAGTACTTCGACGCGTTCATCCGCGAGGTGAAGCTTCCTCCCGGGCCGGATGCCCGCGAGATGGCCGGGCGTCACATTGCGGCGGGGACGGCCCTGATCTGGGACGACGGCGGGCCGCGCTCGGTAGCGTGCCGGGCGCGAAAGATGCCGACCGGCGCCGCCATCGGCCCCGTCTACACGGCGCCCGACTCGCGAGGACGGGGCTACGGCGGCGCCGTCACGGCTGCGCTCGCGCGCCGCGAGCTCGACGCCGGCAGTCGTTTCGTCTGTCTGTTCGCCGAGCAGAAAAATCCGACCGCAAACCGCGTCTACCAGCGTGTGGGATTTCGCCCGGTGCGTGACTTTAGCGTGTGGTCGCTCGGCTGAGCCGGCCGCCGAAACGTTCGCCCCGCTCGCGTCCCGATGCGGGGCCGCGAAGTGAACGCCGCACTTACTGATGAAAGGTGGTGTAGGTGCGCCCGGACGAAAGGTCTGCGCGGTGCGACAACGAACGCGCTCGCTGCGACCGCGCGCGAGCATGCTAGATTAGTGGCTCATGTCGGGTCGGTCCGTCACACGTCTGCCGCTTTTCGTATTCGCCTCGTTCTGCGGGATCTGCTTTGCGGCCGCCTGCTCGAGCGACACGACGAACTACTTCGGCACGCCGATTCCCTCTGCGGGAAAGGGCGCGGCCGGCACTGGCGGCTCGGTCGCGGCAGCGGGCGGCACGGACGGCGAGAGCGGTGGCACCGGGGGCTCGACGGGCGGCACGGACGCCATGGGCGGCACCCCTTCGGCCGGAACGACGAGCGCCGGCGGCTCGGGCGGCACCATGCCCAATCAGGGCGGCACCGGCAACGGCGGCTCGACCGAAGGCGGCATGAGCGGCGAAGGCGGCGCCGGCGAGACGAACCTCGGCGGAACCGGCGGAACCGGCGGCACGCAGCAGACCGGCGGCGAAGGCGGCATGCAGGGCGGCATGGCGGGAGAGCCCGGCGGCGGAACCGGCGGAACCAGCGTCGGCGGCACGGGCGGAACCGGCGCCGGCACCGGCGGAACCAGCGGACAGCCCGGCGTCTGCGACGCGGACGGCGATTGCGCCTCGACCGAGTACTGCAAGAAGAGCTCGTGCGACGCCGCGATGGGCACGTGCACGGAGCGCCCCGCGAGCTGCACGGGCAACAATGCGACGCTGAACCCGGTCTGCGGCTGCGATCACATGACGTACTACACGGCGTGCGTCGCAGCCCACGAGGGCATCAACGTCGCGTCGAGCGGCGCTTGTGGCAGCGGCGCAGCCACCTGCAACCGCTACGAGGGCGGCAGCTCTTGCTCCCCCATGCGGGCCCGTGCTGCCTGCTACCGCACGCGATCGACGAACTCGTGCAACAGCGGCAGCCCGCCGAACGACGGCGTCTGCTGGGTCCTCCCCGAGACCTGTCCGACCGAAGCCAAGCTCGAGCTCGACTGCAACAACGGCGACACGCCGATCTGTCGCGGCCTGTGCGACGCGCTCGAGAAGAATCGGCCGCTCATTCGCAACTCCACGCAGTGCGACTGAGCTCGCCCGCGGTCCCGCAGCGAGCTGTCGCAAACCGAATGACCGCGTAGCGCTCCGGCGTGACACCGCGCGCGGCGGCGCTCACTCGATGGTGGAGCCCTGAATGTCCTGTACGGTCGTGTCGTGCATCGAGATGCCGGGCAGCACGTTCCAGCCGCCGCCCGTATTGTCGCGCACGATGGAGTCGTGGATGCGCAACGTGCCCATCATGTTGTTGCTCACGAAGAAGATCCCGCTGCCGTACGCCTTCACGTCGTTGTTTTCGATGAGCGAGCCGTAGATCGCGAGCGTCATCGTGTTGCCGTCGTTGTAGATGGCGCCGCCGCTGCCGCCGCCGGGCGTCCCCGAGTCCGCCGGGTTTCCCCCGTTGCCGATCGCGTGATTGTAGGAGAACACGCTGTTGTAGATCGACCACGACACGCCGATGCTGCTGATGCCGCCGCCGTTCGAGCAGGTGTTGCCGAAGCCTTCGGCGCCGCCGAACGTGCTGTTCACGACGGTGACGGGCTTGCCTTCCGACTGCTGGAACACGCGCACCGCGCCGCCCACGTCGGGGCCGGTATCGGCGCACACGTTGTTGAAGAAGCGCGTGTTCACGAGCTTGAAGCGGCCACCGCTCGCGTAGATGGCGCCGCCGCCGCCGTCCGAGCCCATGCCGTACGACTTGGCGTTGCCGTCGATGAACGTGATGTTCTGGACGGTGAGCTCCGGGTACGGCTGGTTGTCGCAATGGCTCGTCGTCCAGTGCTGATCCTCGTCGCACGTGTTCATGTAGAGGATGCGCGTCGTCCCACCGCCGCTCAGCGACACCTTGCCGCCGCCGTCGATGACGACTTGGTCGCTCGCGTCGTTGACCACCTTGGCCGGCTCCGTGAGCGTGATGGTCACGGGGTCGTCGCCGCAATCGAACGTGATGATGCCGCCCGCCGCGACCGCGTCGATGAAGTCCTGCGCGGTGCAGCTC
>DATMCL010000472.1:0-16402 GCA_035558375.1 Polyangiaceae bacterium | reverse complement strand
GTGCGGGCCGGCGCATATCGCACCGTTCACGCCCAAGCAGCGAAAATACGACCCCGGTCCGTACGCAGCGACGCAGAAGCAGTATCGCCCGGCGACGGGCTCGATCTACAGCGAGGCGCAAGCCGGCCTGCTCGAGGACACGCGCGCCCTCCGCGTCGGAGACCTCGTGATGATTCGCATCAACGAGCACGCCGACGCGCAAGGCAACGCCTCGACCGATCTCAGCAAGGACAGCTCGCGCGAAGCCGGCATCGACGCCTTCCTAGCGCTGATGCCGAAGCTGCAGCGCGAGAACCCGAACCTCGACCCGTCGAAGCTCCTGTCGATGGCGTCGAAGTACGACTTCTCGGGCAAGGGCACCACGTCGCGCGCCGGCTCGCTCGAGGGCACCATCGGCGTGCACGTGCAGCGCGAGCTCCCGAACGGCGACCTCTACGTCGAGGGCACCAAGGTCGTGATGATCAATCATGAGGAGTACCACCTCTACATCTCGGGCGTGCTCCGCCCCGCCGACATCCAGCCCGACAACTCCATCGATTCGTCGCTGATCGCGGACGCGCGCGTGGAGTTCACCGGTCGCGGCGACATCAACGACCAGGTCGAGCGCGGCTGGCTGAACAAGATCCTCGACGCGGTGAACCCGTTCTGAGCATGCCCATGCCCTCGAGAACCCGCCATTTCCCCGCCTGGATCGCCGCCCTCGGGCTCGCGCTCGCCGCGCTCTTCGCACCGAGCGAAGCCCGGGCGGACCGCGTGCGCGACCTCTGCGACGTGGTCGGAGCGCGCGAAAACCAGCTCGTCGGCTACGGCGTCGTCACGGGTCTGAACAACACGGGCGACGACATCACCGCTCCGTTCGCCAAGCAGTCGTTGAAAGCGCTCTTGCGCCGCATGGGCGTGCAGGTCGACGAGCAGCAGGTGCGCCTGCGCAACGTCGCGGCCGTGATCGTGACTGCAACCATCCCGCCGTTCTCCCGCTCGGGCGCGCGCCTCGACGTCACGGTCTCGTCGATCGGCAATGCCCGCTCCCTCGTCGGCGGCGTGCTCATCCAAAGCCCGCTGCGCGGCGCGGATCGCCGGACCTACGCCGTCGCGCAGGGTCCGCTCGTCATCGGCGGCTTCTCGGCGCAGGGCTACTCGGGCAGCTCCGTGCAATCCAACACGACGACGACCGGCCGCGTTCCCAACGGCGCCTTGGTCGAGCGCGAGATCCCGAGCACGGCGAGCCAGAACGGCAAGCTCGTTCTGTCGCTCCGCCAGCCCGATTTCGCGACGGCAAGCCGCCTCGCCGAAGCGATCACCAAGGATCTCGGCAACGGCAGCGCGCGCGCCCTCGACGGCGGCGCCATCGAAATCAAGCCCCCGAGCGCCTACAAGGACAAGTTCGTCGAGCTCATCGCCCACCTCGGCGAGCTCGACGTGACCCCGAGCGACAACGCGCGCGTCGTGATCAACGAGCGCACGGGCACGATTGTCGTCGGCGGCGAGGTGCGGCTCTCGCCCGTCGCCATCGCGCAAGGCGGCATCACCATCACGGTGCAGGAGTCGAAGGACGTCTCGCAGCCGAACATGTTCTCGGGCATCGGCGCCAAAACGGCCGAGGTGCAGCACTCGGACGTGGCGGCCGAGGAGAAGCCGAGCGGCGGGCTCTCTTACGTGGCCGCGCAAGCGTCGCTGGCCGACGTCGCGAAGGCGCTCTCCACCTTCGGCGTGAGCCCGCGCGAGCTCGCGAGCATCATGCAGGCGCTCAAAGCCGCCGGCGCGCTCCGCGCCGAGGTCGTGATCCAATGAAGCCCGTCGCCCTACCCGCCGCGGCCGGCGAGCTGTCGCAGGCTCAGCTTGCGGCACCCCACAAGCCGAACGAGAAGGCGCTCAAGGCAGCGCGCGAGTTCGAGTCGATGCTCCTCAAGCACGTGCTCGAATCGATGCAGAAGGCGTCTCACCTCGGAGGCTCCGAGAGCAAATCGAGCAGCGCCTACCAATCGATGGCCGTCGAGGCCTTGGCCGACGGCGTCGAGCGGGGCGGTGGGCTCGGTCTCGCCGACCTCATTGCCAAGACCCTGGAATCTGAAGTCGCCGGGAGGTCCCGGTGAGCCGCAATCGGCCGGTTGGCCGATTTTCTAACAACGCTCTCAAGGTGGAGCGAACCCAACCGTCCATGCCTGGTTGGAGACTTATCACGCTCGGAGGACCATGAAAGGAATCTCAGGAAGCCCAGTCCTCGACGCCTACCACCGGATGGCGATCAAGCCCGTTGGTGGAGCGCCGGCCGTTCAGGGGCCTGCCCCGGTCGCGTCGCCTTCGGGCGGCGCCGAAAACGCAGAGGTGAAGATCTCCGCCAAGGCTCGCGGCCTAGCGACCGACGGGGATGCCGCCATCGATACAGCCAAGGTGAACGACCTCAAGGCCAAGATCCACAACGGCGAGCTCAAGCTCGACCACGCCAAGATCGCCGAGCGCATGCTCGAGAGGGTCGGATAAGTGGAAACGGCGCCTTCTCGCCGTCTGGAGGATGGAGAGGCGCTTCCACCCCTGCTCGCGGAGCTCGAGCAGGTGCTGGTCGAGGAGTCGGCTGCGCTCAAGCGGCTCGACCGCGACGCGATCGACCGCGCTGCCGAAGCCAAGCAGCGCATTCTCACCGCGCTCGCGAGCTCGGGATTGAAGCTCGACGGGACGCACCGCGCCGGCGCCGAACGCATTCGCAAGCACGCGCTTCGCAACCAAATGCTGCTCGCCCACGCGCGCGACAGCGTGCGACAGGTGCTCGGCACCGCGTCGGGACGACCTTCGAGCCCCGTCCTCGGTGGGCTCAGATTGGACATGCGAGGCTGACATGGGCCTAACGCAGATCCTCTCCACCGCGCTCGATGGGCTCAACGCCTCGCAGGCGGGCCTCACGTCGACCGGGCAGAACATCACGAACGTGAACACGCCCGGTTACGCACGCCGGGACTTGCAGCTCGAAACGCGCGGACAAGGCCTCAACGGCGTGAACGTCGCCGGCCTGCGCCGCGTCGCCGACACGGTGATCGAGCGCCGCCAGTATCAAGCGATCGGCCTCTCGTCGGCGGCGTCCGAGCGCGACGCCCAGCTCGGCGCGCTCGAGGCGATGTTCGACGACGTGGGCGGCAGCGGGCTCTCCGACGCGCTCTCGGCGTTTTACGGTTCGTTCTCGGCATTGGCGGCGAATCCGTCCGATCCGACGGCGCGCGGCAACGTGCTCGCTCGCGCCGACGCGCTCTCCGGCCGCATCAGCGACACGGCCGACGGCATCGCCTCCGCGCGCGGGGAGCTCCTCACCACGGCACAGGAGACCGCGGCCGAGGTGAACCGCAAGGCGCAGCAAATCGCCCAGCTGAATCAGCAGATCGTGTCAGCGCGCGCCCAGGGTCAAGACACGGGAAACCTCGAGGACCAGCGCGCCAAGGTGCTGCTCGGCCTCGCGCCGCTCGTGGACGTGACGGTGCTCACCCAGGGCAACGGCGCCGTCATGGTGCAGGCGTCCGGAGCAACGCTCGTGGACGAAGTGAGCGCTCGCACGCTCGCGGTGGACCTGTCGTCGAACGGCGATCTGCGCTTCACGTCCCAAACGGTGGGAGGCGCGCCGACCGACGTCACGCGCTACCTCACGGGCGGCAAGCTTGCCGGCATCAAGGAAGCCCGCGACGTGGACCTCGCGCAGGTCGCGACCAAGCTCGACGACATCGCGTACGGCATCCAGACGACGGTCAACGCTCAGCACGCCGCGGGTTTCGGCCTCGACGGCGTCGGCTCGCGCAACATGTTCGTCGTCACGACCTCGTCGGTCGGCGCCGCACGCGCCATGGCCGTGAGCTCGGACGTGAAGGGCAACCCGAACGCCATCGCGGCCGCGAGCACGGCCGGCACGACGCCGGGCGGCTCCGACAACGCCGTGCTGCTCTCGCGTCTGGCGGTGCAGCCGGCGGTCGGCGGGCGCACGGTCGCGCAAGCCTACGGTGACCTCGTCGGGGACGTAGGCTCGCGCAAGGCCAGCGCGGCGGACGAGGTGACTCTGCGCGAAGGCGTGGCAAACCAGATGTCGGCCATGCGCGAATCGGCGAGCGGCGTCTCCCTCGACGAAGAGATGATCTCGCTCAGCAAGTACCAGCGAGCGTACGAAGCTTCGACCAAGCTCATCAGCACGGTCGATCAACTGCTCGAGGAGCTCCTCGCGAGGCTAGGACGATGAGAATCGCCGATACGACGCGCAATGCCAGCGTCCTCCGCACGATCCAGGACCTTCGCTCGCGGCAGGCGGACGCGCAGGCGCGCGCCCTCACGGGCCGCCAGGTGAACAAGCCGTCCGACGATCCGGCCGCCGCCGCCGAGCTCGCGCGGATCCGGGCCTCTTCGGCCCAAGCGGACAATCAACTCAAGGCAGCCAGCGTCGCGAAAGGCGACGTGGAGCTCGCCGAGGGCGTTTTGGCCCAAGCGGGCGACCTCTTCCAGCAGGCGCATGACCTCGCGATGCAGGGTGCGAACGGCTCGATGGACGCGGCGACCCGCGCCTCGCTCGCGAGCCAGGTGCAGGGGATCAAGGATCAGCTCGTCGGGCTCGCGAACACGCAAGGCGCGACGGGTTACCTCTTCGGCGGCAGCAAGACGACCACACAGCCGTTCGCGACGAGCGGCGCGTTCTCCGGGGACAACAACGACCACGTCGTCGACCTCGGCGGCTCTTCGCCGACCTCCGTGGGCGTGAGCGGCGCCGACGCGTTCACCGCCGCGGGCGGGCGCGACGTATTCGCAGACCTCGACTCTCTCGTCACCGCGCTCAACTCGAACAGCCAGAGCGGGATTCAAGGGACGCTCGCGAACCTCGAAGCCTCGCGAAAACAGCTCACGAACGTGCGCGCCCTCGCCGGCATCAAGATCGACCGCCTGAACACGACGGAAGACATCCTCGGTCAGGCCAAGCTCGCGCTCGCCCAGCGCGAGGAGACGACCGCCGGCGCCGACCCGTACCAGGCGTACAGCGATCTAGTGACCCTCGGCCAGTCGCTCGAGCAAGCCGTCGGCATCGCCAAGAAAATCCTCGACCTCGGCGACCTCTTCCGGATCTAGCCGCTTTTTTCCGGTTAGCGCGCCGCCCGCGGCCGTCCCAAAGCGAGACGTCCGCGAGCGGAGCGAGCACGCCGAAGGCGGCGGGGGAGCGGTCGCGTAGCGAGCCGCGGGGGCAAGGCCCCCTTTGAGTGCGCGACTCCAGGAAGCGTTCGCACGACCGTTCATTCTGATCGTGCTCATCGTCGCGCGTCGCAAAGGTCAACGCATCCGTATCGGCGACAACATCGAGGTCGTCGTCACCGAGCTGTCGCGTGGCGAGGTTCGGCTCGGCATCGTGGCGCCCAAAGAGGTGCCCGTCGTGCGCGAAGAGATCCGTCGCGCAGTCGAGGACGCGAACCGCGCCGCTGCCGGCTCGCACGTCACCATCAACGACAATGTGGGTGAAGTGGTGGTGGTCGGCGACATCGCCGGTGTGGGAGCTATTTCCTCAAGCTCACGGGGCGGCACCCGTTCCTGAAATTTCGTCGGGCAATGACGCCCGCAGCAGTGCCACCCGGTGCTGCTTTTCTCCAAGAAGGAGCATCTCAACATGGCACTAACCGTACAAACCAACGTCTCGTCTCTCGGCGCTCAGCGTAACCTCTACAAGAACCAGAAGGCGCTGAACAACAGCATCAACCGCCTCTCGAGCGGTCTCCGTGTCAACACGGCGGCCGACGACGCGGCTGGGCTCGCCGTGAGCGAGAGCATGAAGGCTCAGATCCGTTCGTACACGGTGGCTGAGCGTAACGCGTCGGACGGCGTCTCGATGGCGCAGACGGCTGAAGGCGCGCTCGGTCAGATCCACGACATTCTGGGTCGTCAGCGCGAGCTGGCGATGCAGTCGTCGAACGGCAGCTTGAGCAACACCGACCGCGGCTACCTCAACACGGAGTATCAGCAGCTCAACTCCGAAATCACCCGCATCCAGGCGTCCACGACCTTCAACGGCGTGGCGCTCATCGGTTCGGGTGCGGCGACCAGCACCGACTTCCAGGTCGGCCTGAACGCCGTCGCGGGTACCGACAACATCTCCGTCAACTTCAACAACATCAACCTCGGTGCGGTGACGGGCAGCTCGATTGCGACCCTCGCGGGTGCGCAAGCGGCGCTCGGCACGACCGCGGGTACGCCCGGCATCATCGACGCGGGCATCGCGACGGTCTCCAGCGCGCGCGCCGGCTTCGGCGCCGCGATGAACCGCCTCGACATGGCGACGGCGAACATCCAGACGATGCGCCTCAACCTCGCTGCTGCCAACAGCCGCGTGGTCGATGTTGACGTTGCGGACGAGACGGCTCAGCTCTCGAAGAACCAGGTGCTCACGCAAGCGGGCGTCTCGGTTTTGGCTCAGGCGAACGGGCTCCCGCAGCTCGCCTTCGGCCTGATCGGTCACTGAGCATAGTTCGGTTCGGCTCGTGGCGGCCCCAACTCACGGGGCCGCCACGGCGTCGAGCCCAACCGGGTAAACCATGGCTACAGTCACCTTCGGCGGCGTCGGCTCCGGGCTCGATACGGAAAGCATCGTGACCGGGCTCGTGAATGCGAGCCAGGGCCCGCTGAAACAGATCAAGAGTCAGGCGACCGGCCTGACGACGGTCAATACGTCGCTCTCGACGATAGCGAGCTTGCTCGGAAAGCTTCAGACCGCGCTGGAAGCGGTCGACGAAGTGAAAGAGGTCGGCAGCTATGCCGCTTCTTCCTCGAGCACGGCTATCGTCGCGAGCGCCACGGGCTCGGCCAGCCCCGGTAGCTATCAGATCTCCGTCGATCGCCTCGCGTCCGAGCAGCGCTCGTACTCGAACGGCTTCGGCGCCTCGGACACGGCCCTCGGCCTCTCCGGCAGCCTCGATTTCTCGATCGGCGGGGGGACCGCCACCTCGATCACGGTCGACTCGACCGACACGCTCGACTCGCTGGCCGCCAAGATCAACTCGTCGGGCGCGCGCGTGAGCGCCTCGATCCTGAATGACGGCAGCCAGTACCGGCTGCAAGTTCGCGGCCTGGATACGGGCGCCGCGAACGCCATCACCTTTTCCGGCACGACGCTCGGCCTCGACCTCGCCGCCAACAAGCGGCAGACCGCGCAAGACGCGCAGGTGACGGTCGACGGCTTCGCCATCACACGCCCGACCAACCAGGTCGTCGGCGCCATCGGCGGCGTCACGCTGAACCTCACCGCGACGACTCCTGCCGGCAGCCCTGCTACGGTGAAGATCGCTAGCGACCCCGACGGCCTCAAGAACAAGCTGAACTCGGTCGTCACGGCCTACAACGCCGTGATCGACATGGTGCACAACGTCTCGGGCTTCGGCAGCGCCAAAGCCTCGGTCGACGGCCTCGCGGGTGATTCGCTCCTTCGCTCTCTCACGCAGCGGATGTCGTCGGCAGTCGGCACCCAGGTCGGAACGGGCACGTACCAGACCCTCGGTTCGATTGGCGTGAGCCTCGATCGCGACGGGCACATGAGCGTCGACAGCACCAAGCTCAACACTGCGCTCGCCGCCGATTCCGCGGGGGTCGCCAACGTGATCGCGGGTCCCGATAGCACGACCGGCGCCATCGACGTGCTGCGCGACGTGGTCAAGGCGTTCAGCCAGGTGGGCACAGGGGCCATTGCACAACGTCAGACGTCGCTCACCTCGCGCATCAAGGATACCAACGCGCGTGCCGACCGCGAGCAGGTGCGGCTCGACGCCTACGCCGCCGCGCTCCGCAAGCAATTCACTGCGCTCGACTCGCTCATGAGCTCGTCGACGCAGAACTCGAACTACCTCGCGAACTTTTTCAAGTGAGCTTCGCTTCGCAGCGCCGAACCTGAGACTTCACCATGATGCAAGCCGACGCCATCAGCCGCTACAAGCAAGTCGTGGTCTCGACCTCGACGCCGGGCGAGCTCCTCAACGCCCTCTACAACGGACTCTTTCGCTACCTCCGACAAGCGCGCCTCATGATCGAGAAGAACGAGCGCGGCAAAGCGGCCGAGCGCGTCTCGCACGCGCGCGCCATCATCGTCGAGCTCGAGATCGCGCTCGACCACGAGGTCTACCCCGAGCTGTGCGCGAATCTCTCCGGCCTCTACGGCTTCTGCCTGGATCGGCTGCGTCTCGCGACGCGCGAGAACTCGACGCAAGCGATCGACGAGATCCTCAGGGTGCTCGAGCCGCTGCGCGTGGCGTGGGAGATCGCCGTGCCGAAGGCGACCGCCGAGCAAGGCCGCGCCGACAATCCGCGCCGGCGCTAACGCGCCCAGCGCGAATGCGACGAGGAAGTTTGCGTCCGCGCTGCACGCGCGCGGCGGGCTGACGGAGCGTGCAACGCACGCCCAGGCGCGACACTAAAGTCGCGGCGGCGGAAGGTCCGAGATGCAGAGCCCGGAGCATTCCGCGCTCAGCGTAGCCATCTCTACCTCGGCCTGGTGCGGAACGCGGGCCGCGATCAGGCGCGCGGCGGCCAGCACCTCGCGCCACGTCGGAATTCCGTCGCTTCCGCCAAGAACCCGACGCTTCGCGCGGGCAAAGCGGTGCGCCGCGATCGCCAAGTTCCCGGATTCCCTGACTAAGGATGTGTAGCTGCCGTCCTGCTCGTCGAGGACGCGCAGCCATTCTGCCGGACGTTCTAATTCGACCCAGTGTGAGAGAGCCACGATGCCGAAAGGCGTTGCAATCGCCATGCCCGACGGACGGGGCGATCCAGCATCAGCAGAGGCGCCACGCTGGTTGTGAGCAGCGCTAGGTTGGCGCTGGGTACGGCGCTGCGCGTCCTAGCCGTCGAGCTCGGCTTTCAGCACGGTCAAATCTTCGAGCACGCTCAGAAGCTCCTGCTCGGTGCCTTTGTTACCGATGACCTGGAGCGCGTAGGCGATCGACGGTACCTCGCGCTTGAGGGCTTTGAGCCGCGCTCGCCGCACGCAACGCGCCGAGAGCACGCGCACGTCGCCGACGAGGCGCGCGATGTTCGCCATCGGATCGTTCAACGCCTTCAAGAGCGTGTGGATCTTCGGCAGCTCTTGGAGGTCTTCCGCGCGCACACGACAATCCGCCTCCGAGGGATTCAGAGGGTCCGCCTGCGGGCGCGCCATCGTTAACACTATACGATCGGTTCAAGCGGGCCGCCCTACAGTTTTGGAAGGCGAGCGCGCTGTGACGGAGAACGTGGTGGCGACGGAGACTCTCGACGACTTCGTGCGCGGGTTCCACACCTCGCCCGCTCACGACCGGAGTCGACTCACGCTGCGCGCCTAGACACGACTCGCCACGCGCGTGAGCATCTCGCGCGTGTTCGCGGGCGACGCAGCGCGCGAAGCGACGGCGTGAACCATCACGTCGCCAATCGAGCTTCGCGCGCCATGGCCTCGAAGCCGAGAACCAGCGAGCGCAACGTCACGTCGAAGACCTCCTGCATCGCGAAGCGGCCGCTCGAGGCCATCGCCTCACGCGTCACGGGGCTGTCCGCTGCGAGCTCCGACCAACTCTTGAGGTTCTGGTAGCGGCGTTCCTGCTCTGCTTCGCCGTTCAGTGTGTGCTCGGCGACGACGAGCCCGGCCGTGCTGACCACCGCGCTCGAGAACACGCTGAGGGCCTGCTCGGGCCGCATTCCGTCCGCGACCATCATGGCGAGCAGCCGCTCCCGGACGGGGGCATCACTGGACGGCTTCGCGCGCGAGAGGAGCGGCGTCCAGTTCGGGTGCTCGAGCAAGACGGCGTAGATACGCCGGCAGAGCGCTTCGAGCTCGGATTGCCAGGTGGCGTTGCCGTTGTCGCGATAGAGGTGGCGGACGATCTCGCTGACCATCAGGTCCATGAGCTCGTCCTTGTTGGCGAAATGCGTGTAGAGCGACATCGGCGGGGCGCCGACCTGCCGGGCGACGGAGCGAATCGTCAGGGCCTGCGGACCCTGCCTATCGACCACGGCCAGCGCCGCAAACACCACCGCCTCACGCGTGATGCTGCCTCGGGGTCGCTGGCGCCGGGTCGGGGACACGCTGTTACCCATTATCGGCATGCGCCAAGCGCGCGATCAATTTGGCAAATCTCGTACGTGTGCGACTTTGCGTACGGCTGCGGGTGCCGAATGGGGTTAGGCTTCCGGGACATTTCGAGAGCGGGCGTCGGACCTTGTGGTGTCCACTGAGAGCGGGTAGTTCAGAATCAAGAATGGCTACACCCACGAACGTGGAATGGCCATGGGAGGTTTTTTGACCGAAAGCCGATTGGCGGGCCGGTTGCCGCTATCAGCCGATCCGAAGAAGGGCGTTGTCGTCGTGGTCGACGACGATCCGCTCGCGCTCCGCGCGATCGAGCGAAGCCTCGGGCCGATGTGTGAAGTCATGGCCTATCGCGAGGCAGACGAAGCGCTCGAGCACGTCGCCATCGGAGGCGTCTCGGTCGTCTTGAGTGACATTTCGATGCCGGGGATGACGGGGCTCGAGTTCCTGCGCGCCATTCGCCGGTACGACGCCGACCTACCCGTGATCCTGATCACCGGAGCCCCCTCGCTCGAGAGCGCGACCAAAGCCATCGAGTACGGAGTCTTCCGCTACCTCAGCAAGCCGTTCGATCGCGAGGAGCTTTGTAAGTGCGTGCGTCACGCCTCGCAGCTCCACCGCCTCGCGAAGATGAAGCGCGAGGCGCTCGAGCTCATGGGGCCGCCGGGCGCCTCCGATCGCGTCGGGCTCGACGTGAGCTTCCGGCGGGCGCTCGACAGCTTGTGGGTGGCGTTCCAGCCCATCATTTCGGCTTCGACTCGCTCCGTGTACGGCTACGAAGCGCTGATGCGGAGCCCGGATCCCGTGCTGCCGGGGCCGACGCACCTGCTCGAAGCGGCCGAGCGCCTCGGCGCGCTCGAGGAGCTCGGCCGGTCGATCCGGCGTCAGGCAGCGGCGGCCGCGAGCCATGCGCCCAAAGACGCGCTCCTGTTCGTCAACCTGCACCCGCGCGATCTGATGGACCCGGAGCTCACGCGCCTCGATTCGCCGCTCACCGCGATCGCGCACCGTGTCGTGCTCGAGATCACGGAGCGCGCGTCGCTCGGCGGCCTCGACGACGTGCAGGCGCGCGTCACCGCGCTGCGTGCGCTCGGGTTCCGGATTGCGGTCGACGATCTCGGCGCGGGTTACGCGGGGCTCACGAGCTTCGCGTTGCTGGAGCCCGACATCGTGAAGATCGACATGAGCCTGACGCGCGACATCGACCGGAGCCCGGTCAAGCAGAAGCTCGTCGCCTCGCTCACCGGACTCTGTCGCGAGATGAACCTCACCATCGTGACCGAAGGCGTCGAGACGCCGGAGGAGCGCGACACGCTGACCGCACTCGGCTGCGATCTCCTGCAGGGCTATCTCTTCGCCAAACCCGGCCCGGCTTTCCCGGACGCCGTCTTCTAGCGCTGCTCGCCGCGGCGCCGCGCGCCCGAACGTCGCGCGAAGGCGAGCGCGAAGAGGCCCGCGACGAGCCCCAGTCCGGGACCACGCGCCGCGCCGTCAACGGCCGCCTGGCGGCACGCGCAGTGAGGCGCTTCGGGCGGCTTCGGCGCTTCGAGGCCAAGGCCCGGGATGGGCGAATCGCTCGGCACGGGGGGACCGGCGCCCAGTGAATCGATGAAGTCGCCAAGGTCGCCGAGCGAAGCGTGATCGGCTTTCACCTCGACGTCCGCGCTGAGCGCGTCTTGATTTCGCGCGCAACCGCTGACGGTCACGCTGCCGGTGTAGTAGTGAACGTCGCCGTCTTTCTTGACCGTCCAGTCCGCGTGCACCTGGATCTGAGGGCTGTCGCCGACGACGGGCACGACGAACGTCGTCGTGCCGTCTGCGTCGGCCTTGCCGCTCCCGCAGGGCCCGCCGCCGCAGATCGCATCGTCGAGCGGCAAGGAGGGACCCCCCGACACCTCACCCGTGACGTTCGCGTCCACGAGATCGTCACCCTTCGCGAGCGGGCCGCTGCCGTTCACATTTGTGCCGGAAAATGCGGCATGCACGGTGATCTCGCAGGCGCGCGGCAGCTCGAAATCGCCGACGACGTCGCCGATGTCCGTGCAGTCGCACGCGGGCGGACGGCAGCTCTTGTTGCCGCCGGTCGTGCCCTGCTCCACCGGCGTGTCGAAGGCTTCGCCCACGAAGACGCCGATGGCGCCGCTTGCCGTCACGCGCGCCTGGAACTTGTCGCCCTTCTTGCCGTTGCCGTCCGTGTCCTCGGTGGGCAGCTCCGACTTCATGAGGTCGGTCGCAAAGAAGCCGTCGGCGCCCGTGAACACCGCGCCCGCACCGCCGGTGTAGTTGACGCCCTCGACGCTCACCTGCACGCCGACGACGGCTTCGCCCTCGAGCGTGACGAGCCGCCCCTGCACGCACCCGCGCCGGCTGTTCGGCGCGTCGCAGTTGAAGGTCGAGAAGTGGCTGGTGTCGAACGACACGAAGACGGGGTCGGGGTACGAGCCGTCCTGAATCGACGAGAAGTCCGCTTCGTCGATGGGACCGCCGTCGCCGTCTTGGAGCTCGCCGCGCGGCTCCGACACCCACTCGCCGCGCGTCTCGTCGAAGCTGTACATCGGGACCTCGATGCGGCCCGAATCTGCGCTGAGATCGCGCAGATTCGCCCACGACGTCGGATCGGTCTGGAAACGCACGTTCACGGGAGATGACAGACGCGCCACGTGCTTGCCGCTCGCGTCGCGCAGATCGACTTCCGTGAAGCCGCTCGAGATGAGGAGGTTCTGCGCGCTGTCCGTGAAGAAGCCCGGGAACTTCGAGCGATCGAGGCTCGGGTCGTAGCGACGCGTGTACGCCCGCTTGATGCCGGTGCCGCCCGGGAAGCCCGAGACGTGCACGCTGCCGTCGGGCGCCATGCAGTCCGTGCCCGCGCACGCGACGGGCGCGAGGGGCGCGAGCACGACATCGAGGCTCGGCAGGTCGGACAGCGTCGTGAAGCGCTTGACGATCGTGCTGTAGCCTTCGCGCTCGAAGCGCACGATGATGGGCAAGGGACCGTCGTCGAGCACGGCCTCGAAGCCGCGCGCTTCGTAATCCGCGGCGAGGCTCGTCACGAACTTCACGAACTCGAAGTCCACCTTGAGCGGATCCGGCGAGTAATTCACGGCGTAGCTGCCGTCGGAGCCGACGGTCGCCTCCACGAGCTCGAAGCTATTGAGCGTGCCGTCGCGGTCGAGATCGAGCCCGAGCGTCACGCGAACGCCGCTCGGCACGGCTCCGTCGAGCAGCGCGACGCGCCCGGTTACGTCGAGCAGCGGTTTGGCAGCCACCGGGCCCGTTACCGACAGGCCCACACATACGCACGGCAAAGCCCAAGCAAGTTTTCTCATCGTGAGCGCTCCCTTCAGCGATCGCGAGCACGCAAAGCAACGTCCGTGCCTTCGGGTGAGCCTAGTACGATCGTGCGGGGACTTGCGAGAAAGCGGCGGAAGGACCGTGAAAGCTCCACCACGGGTCCGGGGCTGTCCGCGACAGGGACGTCGCGGTTGAACCAATTCAACGGCGGCCGGTGGCGCTTCAGCACGTCGAGGGCGGCCGCGTGACTCGACCTCGCGGGTGCTGACGCGCGGCGACAAAGTCGGCGCACGTCGCCCGAGCAAGAAAGGTGTTGACGATTGCAAGAATCAAATCTTGCGACTGTCGCGCTGGGCTGACGGATCGCGCGTGACGCACGCGTTCCGGTTGCGTCTTCGGCGAAAGATCGCAGCGCACCTCGAACGCATGGGATGGCGTTTTTGCCGCTATTGGAGGCACCACTCACGCGAGTCAGATGGCGCACACGCCCCCACGGCGACGAACGGCAGCACGACCATGGCGTCCCTTTCCTCCTCTTCTCGAACGAACGCGCGAACGAACCAACGACGACGCGGAGCCCGTCTGACGTCGGGCGCGAGCATCACCGTCGGCATCGGTGCCACGCTTGCGCTCGTGGTCGCGTGCACGACGGCGCCCGCCGACGGCGATGACGACACAGCCGGCACGGGTGGAACCGCGGGCACCAGTACGGCGGGCCACGGCGGAATGAACGGCGGAACCGGAGGCGGGACGAACGGTGGCACCACCTCGGCAGGCACGGGCCAGGGCGGAACCGGCGGAGCCACGGCGAACGGCGGCAGCGCCGGCGCCGGACGCAGCAACGGCGGCGCGTCGGGAACGGTAGCGACGATGGGCGGAACCGGGGGCGCCGGCGCTCCGAGTGGCGGCGCGGGCTCGTCCGCGGGCGGCGCGCCGATGGGCGGCAGGGCGGGCTCGATGATGGGCGGTGGCCGCGGCGGGCGCGGCGGAGCCGGAGCGCCGAACGGCGGCATGGCGGGCGCGAGCGCGGGCATGGGCGGCGCCGCGGGCGGTAGCGCCGGGACCACGAGCACGGGCGACTACCACCCGTGTCCGACGACCGGCGATCCCTGCAAGATCCTCCCACTCGGCGATTCCATCACCTGGGGCATCCAGTACGACGGCGCCTACCGCGTCGAGCTCTTCACGAAGGCCGTCGGCGACAACCACAAGATCACGTTCACGGGCTCGCTCTCGAACGGCCCCACGACGGTCGCGGGGCAGATGTTTCCGAAATCCAACGAAGGGCACAGCGGCTGGACCATCGATCAGGACGCCGGCCTCATCCCTTCACCCGCGATGACGACGATCCCGCACATCGTGCTCTTGCACATTGGCACGAACGACATCTACGCGTCGTCCGGCCAATCGACGATGCCCGATCGCCTCGGCAAGCTGGTAGACAAGATCATCGCGGCCGCGCCGGACGCACTGGTCGTCGTCGCAAAGATCACGCCGCTCTCGAACTCGAGCTGGAACGCGACGATCAAGACGTACAACGACGCGATCCCGGGCGTCATCAAGACGCGCGCGGACGCCGGCAAGCACGTGATCGGCGCCGACATGAACACCGGCTTCACCTCCGGCATGCTGAGCAGCGACGGCGTCCACCCGCAAAAGTCGGGCTACGACTTCATGGGCGACCAGTTCTACTCGGTGATCAAGAGCTACCTGCCGTAGCCGAAAGCGCGCATCGGAAGAATTCGGCGCCGCAAGTCCGACGCCCTCGACGCTACGGAGCCGCGACGCATCGCTCGAGCATCACGCTCACCACGGCGTCCGCAATGGCGTTCGCGCCGGCGGCGGAGAGGTTCACGCCGTCTTGTGCGAAGTACTCGGGATGCAGGGCGAAGAGGGGGCGCAGGTCGAGGAAGTGGCAGGCGAGCCCGGCCTTGCCGCACGCGTTTTCCACGAGAGGGCGGAGGACGTCGAGGCTCGGCTTGATCTCGATGAGATCCGAGGTCGGGGGTGGATCGCCGTAGAAGAAGTAGACGACGTGCTCGACACCGTCGCTTGCGAGCGAACCGAGGAGGACCTCGCCGCCGGCAGCCGCGTTTTGCATCGCCATGCAGTCGACGGTGGGCGTGGCGCCGCAGGGCACGTTCAGCACGTCCGTCGCGCCGCCGTCCATCACGACGACGCGCGCCGTGCCCTCGTTGCGCGCGTTGTCATACTGGCGGTTGATGCTGAACGGACCGTCGGCGAGGATCGAGTAGAGCGCCGAGGCGTAGCTCCGCAGTGCCCCGGTGCTCGCAAAGACGCCGGCGGTCGTACCGGCGGTTTCGAGATCCGTCGCGAAGTCGCTGAGCTCGATGAGCGAGTCGCCGAGGACGACGACGTTCGCGCGCGCAATCGGCTGCGGCGTCTCGCAGGTGAGCGGCTCCGGATCCGGCGCCTCTACGCGGGGACGGCAGTAGCCCTGCTCGCAGCGGAACTCCGAGCCGAGCGTCTTGCAATCCGAACCGTAGACGCAGCCGACGTCGCACATCGCGGGGGCTTCGTCCGCCGGACAGCGACCTTCAGCCTCACGCGGGCCGAGCGGCGCGCAGGTGGCGTGCGAGCCGAATCCAGCGCACTCGTCGTCGGCGGCGCACGACGCCGTGCACACGCCGCACAAGCATTGCCAGCCGTCGGGACAGCTGTCGTCGTCGCACAGCGTGAGGAAATGCGTCTCGCTGCCCACGGACGGCTTCATGTCGCCGCCGCAGCCGAACGCCGCGGCGAGCGGCACGGCGACGGCGAGGACGAACGCCCGCGCCAGGCGGAGGGCAAAGGCTCTGGACCGGCGCTGCATCAGGTCAGCCATGCCCGTCGCCGCCTTGTTTGATCAGGCACTGGCCGACGTAAAGCAGGACTTGCGTGTAGTCCTCGGGGACGGGGTGGTCGAGGTTGTAGGTCTCGACCTTCTCCCTGAGCTCGCCGAGGCGGTGCCTGAGGCTGCGAAGCGTCTCGAACGCCTCCTCGGCGTGTGGATGGCCCGACCACACGTCGAGCGTGTAAGTGCTGCCGCCGATGCGATCG
>DATMCL010000471.1:0-6046 GCA_035558375.1 Polyangiaceae bacterium | reverse complement strand
CAAAGTCCCGCCGCGACCACGCGGAGCAGGTGCGCAATGCCCGGATAATGCCGCCCGGTCGGAAAGCAGCCGATGCCCTCGGCGCCGCCTCTCATGGGGCTTTGGCCGCGGAGCTCGCTGGACGCGACGAGCCAGCAGCAGCGGCAGGCGCGACCTTCGCGGCCGAGGCCGCAGGCGCGGCGGGAGCGGCAGAAGCCTGCGGGGTGGCCGACGCAACGGGGACGACCGATGCGGCGGGCGCAGACCCGTTGCCCGTGAGCTCGAGCTCGAGGCTGAGCCAGTCCTCGAGATCTTGAGCCTGGTTTTCGCCCGTGCTCGAGAACTTACGCCCGTTGATGAAGATGCTGGGCGTGCCCGTGAGCTCGAGCGCTTCGCCCTGCTTGCGGTTCTTGGCGACGAAATCCGCGGTGGCTTCGGCGTCGCGATCCTGACGGAAGCGCGCCATGTCGAGGCCGATGCCCTGGGCGAGCTTCTCCACGTTCTCGACGCCGAGCGCGGTCTGATTCTTGAAGAGCACCGCGTGCATCTCCCAGAACTTCCCCTGGCGCATCGCCGCAACCGCGGCGCGCGCCGCCTTGTCTGCATTCGGGTGCATTGGCAGCGGGTAGTGCTTGTAGAAGAAGCGCACCTGGCCCTGATGGGCTTCGTAGAGCTGATCGAGCAAGGGCTGCGTGGCGCCGCACGCCGGACACTCGAAGTCGGCGAACTCGACAATCACGATGGGGGCATTGGCCGGGCCCTTGCTCGGCGTGTCGTTGAGATCGATGTTCTTGATGCGATCGGGCGAGAAGCGGTCGCGGTACGACGTCTCGATCTGGCTTTGAGTGCGGCCGCGGCGCACCTCGGCGAGCAGCAGGCGCACGGCGGGCTGGCAGGCTCGGCACGGCCTGTTTTCGTTGACGCATTGCGCGAGACTCACGGCCTGATCGGGACAGGGCGACATCAAGTGCGACACGCTCTCGGACCAGTCCGAGCGCTCGCGGGCGGTGAGCGACGACGTGTCGATACCCTTCAGCTGCACGGCCTGCTCCGAGTGCGGCTGGCTCGCGTCGCCGCCGCCCTCGCCCGGAGAGCGGCATGTGGTGAGGCGGCTACTCAGCAGGGCAACGAGGCCTGCGACCGCGAGGGCTTTCGAGCTCATCGGCGGGGGAGCCTACCTCACTCGCCGGGTGTTGGGGCGGGGGGTACGTTCCTGACGAAACCTGAGGTAGATCGGCCAGTCGGATGATCGCGTCCTCGACGCCACCGCCCTTGAAAGAAACGTCCACGACGCCGACCGGCGCTCGTCACGTGATTGCCGTCGGCGGCGGCCGTGGCGGCGTTGGGAAAAGCCTCCTTTCCGTCAACATCGCCGTCTACCTCGCACAGCTCGGGCGCTCCGTGCTGCTCGTGGACGCCGACGGCGCCGGACCGACCCTGCACACACTGCTCGGGGTGGAGACCCCGTCGCTGGCGGCGCCCGCCGAGGACTCGGACGAGCCTGACTTCCTGACGCTGGCGACGCCGGTGCCCGGCTTGCGCCTCGTCCCGCAGACCTACCGCATCGGCTCCACCATGCCCGAGCGCGCCGGCAGGAAGGCGCACTGGGTCCACGAGCTCCGCCAGCTCGAGGTCGACTACATCGTGCTCGATCTCGGTGCCGGCACCGCACCCGCTACCTTGGATCTGTTCCTGAGCGCCGACCTCGGCGTCACGGTGACGACACCCGAGCCGCCGAGCGTCGAGGCAGTGTACCGCTTCGTGCGCGGCCTCTTCCAGCGCACGGTGCGGCGGCTCTTCGTGAGCGATCGTTTTCGCATGCGCTTGCTCGAGCGCGCGCTCGGCGAGCTCGGGCCGCTGCCCGCTCCCGAGAAACTGGCGCGAGCCCTCGGACGCTACGACGGGAACCTCGGCCAGCTCGCCCAGGCCGAGCTTTCGCGGCTGCGGCCGCGTCTGGTCGTGAACGAGACGCGCCTCCGCACGGATATCGAGCTCGGCCCCACGATGCGCGAGATGGCCAAGCGCTACCTCGGCGCGGAGCTCGACTACTTGGGTCACGTCGAGCACGACGACGCCGCCTGGCTCAGCGTCCTCCGGCGGCGCCCGCTGCTCATCGACAACACCACGAGCAAGAGCGCCCGCAACATCGAGCGCATCGCGCGACGCATGCTCGCGCTGATGGTCACGCGCGAGAGCGAGCGCACAGCCGAGCCGCTGCCGCTCCGCCCGCCGGATACGAACCTCTACGACGTGCTCGGCGTGTCGCGCGGCGCCACGGACGAAGAGCTCCGTCGCGCCTACAAGCGCCAGCGCGAGATCTACCAAACGGGCAGCCTGCCGCTCACGTCGCTCCTCACGATCGACGCGCTCAAGGCGGAGCAAGCGCAAATCGAAGAGGCGCACGAGACGCTGCTCGACCCGCTGCGACGCAAAGCCTACGAAGCGTCCGTCTTCCCCGACCAGCCCATCGAGACGCCGGCGCGCGTCGAGCCGGTCGACGCCACGGTCGAGGCGGAGCGCGAGCTTTTGCAGCGCGAGCTCCTGCGCGAGATCAACGCCGAGACCGAGTTCACCGGGCGCCTGCTCGCCAAGGTGCGCGAGTCGCGCGGCACGACCATCGAGGAAATCGCGCGCGCCACGAAGATTTCCATGGCCCATTTGCGGGCAATCGAAGCGGACGCCTTCCCCGACCTGCCGGCCATGGTCTACACCCGCGGCTTCGTGCAGGAGCTCGCCAAGTACCTCAAGCTCGACGCCGCACAGGTGGTGAAGACCTACGTTCGCCGCTACCGCGAGTGGCTCACGACGGCAGACGGGGGAGACACCGCCTCTTGAATCAGCGGAAGAGCCTCGGCTCGTTCCTGCGGCACGACTACGTCTACACGTTGGTCGTCGCGCTCGTCGCGCTCCTGCCACGGCTCTACGTGGCGATCGCGTGGAGCCGCGAGCCGGTATGGGACGGCCACTACTACCACCTCGGCGCCGAGCGCCTCGCCGAAGGCCTCGGCTACTCGGAGGACGCGCTCGTCGCCGGTCACGTCGTCTGGCGGCCGTGGATCCACTACCCGGTCGGCTACTCGTTCCTGCTCTCGCTCTTCTACCGCGTGTTCGGTGCGGGGCTCCTGGTCGCGCCCGTGCTGAACGCGCTGCTCGGCGCGGGTGTCACGGCCGTCGTGCATCGCTTGGGTCGTCACTTCACGACGCCGGGGCGCGCCATGCTCGCCGCGGCACTCGTCGCGCTGCATCCCGGGCTCATCGCGTACTCGCCGCTCGTGATGACGGAAGTCCTCGCCATGGCGCTCTTGCTGAGCGCGGGCCTCGTCGTGCTTGCGTGGGCGGGCAACTGGCGCGCGTACCTCGGCGCTGGCGCGTTGCTCGGCATCGCGACGCTCGTGCGCCCCGACTCGCTGCTCGCGCTGCCGCTCATCGCGTTGATGGGGCGAAAACCCTACGGGAAGGGCCTGCTTTACTCGCTTGCTGCGCTCGGCGTCGCGTTCGCGGTCATCCTGCCGTGGACGTTCCGGAATTGCCAAAAGCTCGACGGCTGCGCCCTCGTTTCGACGAACGGCGGCTGGAACCTCGCGATCGGCGCGATCACCCCCACCGGTCGCTTCCACACGCTGAAGGCTTCGGACGGCTGCGCCGTCGTCACCGGGCAGGTTCAGCAGGACGACTGCTGGCGCAAGGTTGGCGAGGCGAAAATCTTAGGTGATCCGTGGCATTGGCTCGGGCTCATTCCGAAGAAGCTCGAGCAGACGTACAATCACGAGTCCTACGCCGTCGAATACCTGCACGAGGCGGATCCCGGGGTGTGGACGGAGCCGCGGCGTGTCGCGGGGCGCGAGCTTCTGACGTTCTTCCACCGGCTGCTGCTCGTGGCCGCGGCGCTCGGCGCCGTGTCGGCGCTGCACTGGGTGAAGCCGCCACCCTGGGACGACGCCGTGCAGATCGGCCTCGGCGTCGTGATCATGATGTTCGCGACCTTTGCGGCGGCGCGCGAAGACCACGCGTTCTATTGGCTGCCGAGCCTCTTACCTCTGGTCGCGGTGCTGCCACTCCCGGGTCGTCCCGAGCTCGGGCCGGCGGGGCGCTATTTGCTGGGGCTGCTCGCGGCCACGACGTTCACGCACTGCCTGTTCTTCGGGGAGGACCGCTATCACTTGGTGGTCACGCCCGTGCTGTGTCTGTTCGCGGCGGGGGCGCTGAGACAGCGGCGGGCCGTGGCGAGGTAGGGAGCGGGGGGAGCGGCGGGACTCGGGGCAGCGGGCGGGCAGAGGGGCGGGAAAAGCCGAGTCGGATGAAGTTGTCCCAGCAAGGGATTGGGAGCTGTCCCTTCGCGGCGCGACGGCGGCGGCTATCCTTGGTGGATGCGGTCTCCGTTCTTCAGCTTGCAGGTGCGGTCGGCGCAGCCGGGGCGGCGGATGGCTGCGCGCGACGTGGTCGAGTCGGTCCTCACCGAGGTGCGCGCGGGAAATTTGCCGGCGGGCGGGCGGTTGCCGCCCGTGCGGGTTCTCGAGCGGCAGCTCGGGCTCTCGAAGAACACGGTGCAGGCGGCGTACGACGAGCTCGTGGCGCGCGGGGCGCTCGAGACGCGGGAGCGCGAGGGCGTGTTCGTCGCGAAGAGTCCGCTCGCGAAGCCGTTGCTCGAGCCCCAACACCAGCCGCCGCTACCGCGCCTCAGGCCGGTGCCCAGCGTCTTTCGGCGGGTGGCGCCGCCGAACGCGATTCGGCTCAGCACGGTGCTGATCGATCCGACGATCCTGCCCAAGGACAGGATCGCCGACTGTGTTCGCTCCGTGCTCAAGAGTCCGGGCCTCGAGCCCCTCTACGACTACCAGGGCCATCCTTCGCTCCGCGAGCTCATCGCCGCTCGCCTTTGCGCGCGCGGCATGAACGTCGACGCGGGCGAGGTCATCACGACGAGCGGCTCGCAGCAGGCCCTCGACATGGTCGCGCGAGCTCTCGAAATCCGGCGCATCGCGCTCGAGAACCCCGTGTACGCGCACGCGCGCTCGCTCTTCGAAAGCCACGGACTCGAGCTCACCGCGCTGCCCCTCGACCCGTTCGGGACGTTGCCGCTCGAGCGCTGGGAGCCGCTCCTCGACGGCGCGCGCCCCGGCCTCCTGTACGCCATCACGAGCTTTCAGAACCCCACCGGCTACTCCTACGCGACCCACGAGCTCGCGCGGCTGCTCGAGCTCTCCGAGCGCTTCGGGTTCGCGTTGATGGAGGACGATTGGGGCTCGGACATGCTCTCCGACAGCGAGGTTCGGCCGACGCTCCGGGCGCTCGGCGGCAAGCGCGTGCTCTACGTGAATAGCTTCACGAAGAAGCTCCTCCCCTCGCTGCGTGTCGGCTTCATCGTCGCCCCCGCGGAGCTCGTGCCGACGCTCGTCGCGCAGAAGCGCCTCTCGACGCTCGGCAGCCCCTGGCTCACCGAAGCCGCGCTCGCCGAGTTTTTGGATCGCGGCTACTACGACTCGCACCTCGGCGAGCTGCACGAGGCACTCGACGCACGCTACCGGCATTGCCTCGACGTACTGCGCGAGCTCATGCCGGAACCCGTCCGTTGGACCACGCCGGGCGGCGGCCCCACGCTGTGGCTCGATTTCCCGCGGACGGTGAACGTCCACGCGCTCGCGCGGTCCCTGCTCGCGCGTGGCGTATTCATCGAGGACACGGACTCCGCCTTCTTCGGCGAGCCGCATCTGAACGGCTTCCGCGTGAGCTACGCCTTCCTCTCCGAGAGCGACCTCCGCCGCGCACTCGAGCTCGTCTCCGCCGAAGTACGACCCCTGCTCGACCGCTAGCGCGCCGTCACGAAATACGGGCGGCGCTCGCAGCGGCGGTTCCCCGCCGTCCATTCATTCCAACTGCTCTTTTGCCCCCGCGAGGCTGCGGCGTGGTACGGCCCGCGTGCTCGGCCTTCGGCCTCCGCGCGCGGGTGCCCGCCAAGCGCGGGCACAGCCCGCGCGGGGGCACGACGACGTTGGGCGTGACGGGCGTTGGGCGGCGTTGGGCGGTGACGAGCGGCATTGGGCGAAGCAAGCGCTGACCTGGCTGTAAG
>DATMCL010000470.1:0-5188 GCA_035558375.1 Polyangiaceae bacterium | reverse complement strand
GGTCCGGTCGAGCGTCCCGTCGACCCGACGTAGGCGATGAGCTGCAAGCGCTTCACCTTGTCGCCGGCCTTGAGGCCCTCCGCGAAGCGCGAGCAGTGCGCGTAGCCCGTCTCGATTCCGCCGGCGTGCTCGAGCTTGACGAGGTTGCCCGTGGGTCCACGAAAGCCCGCGAACGTGACGGTGCCGGGAGCCGTCGCGTAGATCGGGGTGCCCGTCGGCGCGCCGAAGTCGGTGCCGAGGTGCGGCGTGATCTTTTTCAAGATCGGATGCATGCGCTTCAGGTTGAAGTGCGACGTGATGGGCGCGCCCGGCACCGGCTTGCGCCAGCCGCCCTGGTGGGGCGAGCGGCCCTTGCCGTCGTAATAACCCCGAAGGTTTGGTGCGTCGTAATAGTAGATGCGGATCGAGTCGCCCTTCGCGCGCTTGACCTCGAGCGCCTCGACGCCGGCGTAGCGATCGAATTCGCCGAGCACCGACACCTCCTGCACGATCAGGCGAATGACGTCGCCGCGCTCCAGGTCCTCGATCGCCGAGTGACCGTCGAGCGCGCGCGAGACGACGCGCGCGAGGCCGCGCTCGAAGCCCGCCTGCTCCGCCGAGTCGTCGAGGCTCTTGCCGTCATACACGAGCGAGCCGGCGACTTGCGTGCGCTCGACCTTCAGATCGAGCTTGCTCGCTTCGAGGAGGCCGCTCTGGCCCTCGCGCGCCTGGTACACCTCTTCGCCGCTGACTTGGTACTCGAACGCTTTGAGGCGTTCCGTCTTCGTGTCGAGCAACGCAGCGAAGCGATCGTTTTTGCCACAGCGGTCGAAGCTCCGGAGGCCGTTGAACGCCGTGACGATCCGATACGTCTCCTTGAGCGGCACGCCTGCCGCTTGCACCGCCTTCAAGAACGCGTCGGTTCCGACCTTGCCTTCGACGAGCTTGAGGCCGGGCGTGTGCGCGCCCTCGCTCACGCGCCACGGCCCCGGAACGCGCTGGCGCTCGCGTTTTTTGGCCTTTTTTTGCGGCGGCGGCGCGACCCTCGGCGTCGCCTCCGCGATCGGTGTCGCGCTCGGCGCGTCGACCAACGTCGCGCGATGGGGAGCGACATGCATCGCGATCGCCGTCACCGACGCGATCACCGCCATGCCCATCAAGGTTCCGAACAGCGCCATCACCGTCGGCGAGAGCGACGAGCGCGCGGGTGTCAGCGGCGCGCCCGGCGCGCGCCCGGCGCCACGTGGCGCGTCGCCGAGCGGACGTTCGTCACCGAGGTGCTTGCCGATGTCGTCGAGGTCGTCGCCCGCGTCGCTGCGCTCCTGGCTGTGCGCGTGCTGCTCGGCGCGGGCGGCGCGCTCGAGGAGGCGGGCGCGCATGGCGCCACCTCGTGCCGGCTCCTGGGCCTCTGCTTCGGGTGCTAGCGGCGCGCTCTCGGGATGGAGTGCGGGTGCAGCCGTCGGTTCGATCGACAGCTCGGGCTCGAGCTCGCCATCATCGCGCACCATGGGATCGACGATGCGTCCGACGTGGCGGCTGCTCGGGTCTTCCGGACGCGAGGCCACAGCGAACCCTCGGGTAGCAGTGCTCCGCGGTCGCGGCAACCCACCCAGGTCCCCTCGAGGCGCGTGTCGCCTCGCTCATCGGCGGTGCGCGGGCCGGTCAGGTGCGAGAATCCCTCAGTGATTTTCGACTTGTGGCGCTCGAGACGAGCGGCCATCATCGGCAAACGCTTTCTCGAGCGGCCCTGCCATGGATGACCACCTCAAGCAGCTGCTCTTGCTCGGGCGCGAGCATTACCAGAAGCGCGAGTTCGACAAGGCCGAGTACCTCTTGAAGCAGGTCGTCGAGCAGACCGACCGCTTCGCCGACGTGTTCGACATGCTGGGCGTCGTCGCGCACAGCCGCGGTGACTTCACTCAGGCAGAGCGCCACTTCGAAAAAGCGGTCGCCCTGAACCCGAACTACACCGAAGCGCAGCTCAACCTGATGGTCACCTACAACGACCTCGGCAAGTACGACGCCGCGCGTGAGATCTACGCGCGCATTCGCAGCCGCGGTGCCGAAGGTGGCAAAGGCGATCCGTTCGCGAAGGGCAAGATCGCGAACATGCACGCCGAGCTCGGCCAGGCGTACCTCGACGCGGGCATGACGCCGGAAGCGATCGTCGAGCTCGAGCGCGCCGTGAACCTGTGCCCGCAGTTCGCGGATCTTCGCACGCGCCTCGCCGTCTTGTTGCGCGACTCCGGTCGGCCCGAGCGCGCGCGCGAGCAGCTCGAGCTCGCGCGTGCCGCGAACCCGCACTACGCGCAGGCGCGACTCTTGCTCGGCGTGATGATGCTCTCGGCGGGCGAGCTCGAGTCGGCGGAGTCCGAGTTCGAGACCGTGCTCGAGCGCGATGCCGACCACAAAGGCGCACAAATGTACCTGCGCCTCGTACGCAGCCGCCTGGCGAGCTCCGAGCGCCCGCCGTCGTAGTCATCGGGAACGCGCGACGGAATGGCGCACCATGAGCTCCGAAGTTCGCTCTGCCTGTAACGGCGCGCCCCGTAAACATTCGTAACGACTAGGAGCACCGCGCGTACGTCACGCGCGAAGGTCAGGCGCGCGAGCCGCGGGGGCAAGGCCCCCTGCGAGCGGAGCGAGCACGCGAAGGCGGCGGGGGAGCGGTCGCGAAGCGAGCCGCGGGGGCAAGGCCCCCTGCGAGCAGAGCGAGCACGCCGAAGGCGGCGGGGGAGCGGTCGCGAAGCGAGCCGCGGGGGCAAGGCCCCCTTCCAACCACCTCGTGCTACATGAAATCGACATGGCTTCGTGCAAATCGTGCGGTGAGGAAGTGGACGAGCTCGTGACCGCCAAGATCGGAGGGAAGACGAAGAAGGTGTGCTCCGACTGTGCCGAGCGCGCACAAGAGGAAGAAGCGGTTGCCGAAGCGAGTGAATCCGTCGTGCAGGGCATGATGGGCTTCAAGGGACGCCGCTGATGGCGCTCGGAGCACGGGCGCTCTTCGGGAGCGCGCTCTTCTTGGCGTGGGCCTGCGCCCATCAGACCGGTTCCGATCTCGGCGGGAGCTCGAGCGACAATCCGACCGCCGGCAAGGGCGGATCCTCCGCGAAAGGCGGCACGAGCGCGAACGGCGGGTCGGGCGGCAGCTCGGCGTCGAGCACGGGCGGTACGTCGACGAGCGCTGGCAAAGGCGGAACCGGTACCGGAGGCTCCTCCACCGGAGGATCTGCCACGGGTGGCTCTTCCACCGGGGGCACGGCGACGGGCGGCTCCGGGAACGCGAGCTCGAGCGGTGGCAGCGGTGGCACGTCGGGCGACACCGCGAACGGCGGGCAAGCGGGTGACGACACGATCCCGCCCGACGTGCTCGCCAACGCGAGCGTCGTGCTGCGCTACTACGCTCGCAACGCGAGCGACACGTCCAACGCCGTCGATACGCGCCTTTACCTGGAGAACAAGTCGGACGACGCGCTCCCGATGTCGCAGGTGAAGGTGCGCTATTGGACGACGCTCGAGGGAACGTGGGGCAATCTCAAATGCTACCACGCCGGCCCGAACATCGGTTCTGCCGACGACGTGACGCTCGACGTCGTCGAAGACGGGGACGACACGCACGTCTTGATCGGTTTCACGAAGGGCTCGATCCCGGCGCACAACGGGTCGCCGTTCGCCGAGTCCGAGTTCCAAATGAAGATCGACGCGCAGGGCGGGAGCACGTTCGACCAAGACAACGATTGGTCCTTCAACGGCTCGCTTCCCGAAGCGAGCACGCCGCCGCAGCCGAACGGCAAGATCACCGTGTACCTCGCCGACAAGCTCATCTGGGGCTGCGAGCCTTCAGGGAAATGCGCCGGCGACGACGTCGGACAAGGCGGGCAGGGCGGCCAAGGCGGGCAAGCCGGCGAGACGGGCACGGGCGGCTCCGGCACGGGCGGCAGCGTCTCCGCGGGACAGGGCGGAGAGCCCAACGCCGGTCAGGGCGGCGCTTAGCGCTGCGCTCCGACCGAGGCTGGGCTGGCGGGCGTCCTGACGGCTTCAGGCGCCGCTGCGTGCGAGTTTGTTGGCTAGTTGATTTTGAAAGAAGCGATGCTCCCGCCCCGCTCTCACGTGCCGGAGAAATCCTCGCGTCTCCAGGTCTTTCAAGTCAGAACGTGCCGTGAGGTACGCGACACCGTGGCTCTTCGCGTGCCCGCGCACCGTGAGACCAACATGCGGGTTGCGGATCGAATATAGCAACGCGGCCTGTTGACGATGGTTGAGGGATTCGGTGCCGGAGACTGCGGTACCGAGCTCCCGCATACGCTCGAACCTCTCCCTCAGATGCTTCCTCAGGTTCTCCGTTGCCTTCCGCAGAACCTGGAGCTGATGAAGTATGAAATAAGTTAGGTCGCCGTCGTCGGTCTCAGTGTAGGCGAATGACAGGTAGTAGGTTCGGCGTGAGCGGTCGATGGGCCCGGAAATGGATAGGTATTGGGCGAAATCATAGCCACCGCGCAACATCTGCCAGTAGAAGAGCGCGCGAGCCATTCGCCCGTTGCCGTCTACGAAAGGGTGCAGGTAGGCCAGCCAGAAATGCAGCACGATGGCCCTCACCAGCGGATGTAGAAAGGCTTTGCTGTCTCTTTCGTTGGCGAATGCGAGCAATGCCGCGAACCGCCGCGGTATTTGGTCCGCAGGTGGAGGGACAAACCAAACCTCGCCAGTGGTCGCGTCCTCCACACGAACCTCTTCATCGCTTCGACGAAAACGAGCGGCGCAGTCTGGCACCTCGAGGGCGTCTTCGCCGAGGACTCCATGGATCTCCAGCAGGTCGTCAACCGTCAGGTCTCGGTCGCCGATGGCTAGCAGGCGCCGCATTGCGTTGTAGTTGTTCAGAACCATGCGCTCACCCAGTTCGCTGGGAGCGCGCCCATCTCGAATCATCGCCTTGGCTGCGGCGCGAGTCGTGAGCTTCGCGCCCTCTAGCACTGAGGAACTAATCGCTTCCTCGATCAATTGATCGATCCGGTATTCCTGTCGCGCGACTGAATCCCCCATCATGGCAAGCATCTCTCGCCTTGAGTCGTTGCGGTCGAGCTCATGCGTCGCTCGATCGATGACGTCGAGGCGGCAAAAGGAAAACGGCATCCCGCCCTCATCCAGGAACTGCGGGATCGCGACGCGCGCGCTAACACGCCCGATCTTCTTGGCGAACCACCATTCCTCC
>DATMCL010000469.1:0-8380 GCA_035558375.1 Polyangiaceae bacterium | reverse complement strand
CGCGATCGCTCCCTCTCCCCCGAGCTCCGCCTCGAGCCGCGCCGTGTAGCTCGAGTGCTCGTTCGCATACAGCGTCAGCGTCCCCTCGAGGCGCTGTCCCTCGCGCATCGAAAGCGGCTCCACGAGCAAGAACCGGAGCTGTGACCAATGCGTGGTCGCAGCATCCGGTGCCGTGCTCAACACGACGCGCTCCTCGCTCCCTTCGAAGGCCACGTCGAACCACCCGGCGAGCCCATGCACCGTCGCTGCCCGCGTCACCGAAAACGCGAACGGCAGGCGAATTTCAGCGAGCTCCGTGAGCGGAAGTCGCTCGAAATCGAAGGTTCTGACCGCTGCCGGCGCCACGAGCGTCTCCGGAACGACCGGGCCGAGCGCCGGCATCGAGAAGAGCTCATCCGCCGCGCGGCTCGCCATCGCGGACAAATCGACGCCGTAGAAATCCGACTGCGACCAAAACGACAGCACCGAAGTGCGTGCCGTGAAGAGCTCCTCGTCGGAGAACGGCGCGAGCGCGAGCTCGGCCGTGCCGGGGAACATGCGACCGCCCGGCTTGAGGAAGCGGTCCCGAGCGAGCACGAAGGCATCGACCATCCGCTCGTGGAACAGGAAGAAGCCCCACGGCTCCGACACGATCACGTCCACGCGCTCGTCGAGCTTTAGGTCCTCGAGCCGCGACTGAATCACCTCGATGCGCGCCTCCAGACCGTTCGCCGCCACGAGCGTGCGCGCACACTCCGGGACGTTCTCGTCGACGGCGTACACCTTGCGCGCGCCCGCCTGCGCTGCGAAAAGCGAGAGGATCCCGCTGCCGGCACCCACGTCGAGCACGGTCTTGCCAGCGAAATCACGACGGTTGTGCGTGATGCCGCGGTGGTACGCGCCCGTTCGGCGCGCATCCTCGAGCATGTGCTGCTGATTGGCGAGCAGCTGGTAGTGGACCGAATGGAGCGCGCTCCACTCGGGCTCTACGGCGACGAGGCCGTTGGGGCGCTCGTCGCCACTCATGTCTCAGCTCGACGAACCGGCGCGCGGCTCAGCCCTTGGCCCTGCAACGCATGTTGCAGTTGAGGTCCGAGGGCGAGCAGCCGCAGTTGTTGGTCTTCTTCGGGGGCGGGGGAGGCGTATCGCCGCCGCCTGCCGGCGCGCTCGTCTTCGTCTCGCCGCCGCCGCTCGGCTTCTTCCCGCCGCCGCTCGAACGGTGCACGACACCGCCCGTGGTCGGCTTCTTCTTCTCGGGCTCCTCGGCGGACGGGGAGCCCGTGGGAGGCGGAGCGGCCGCGAGCGTCGGCGTGGGCGTGGGCGTGGGAGCCGGCGCCGGGGGAGGCGGCGCGGGCGGCGCAACGACGACGGGGGGCGGCGTCGGGCGCAGAATCAGAGCGAGCGCGACGATCACCGCCGCGACGACGATGCCGATCGCGATGAAGAGCCCGGTCTTGCTCTTCGCTGGCGCGATGTCGGCGCCGAGACCGGCGCCGATCGGCGAGCCGAGGCCGAGCGGCGCAGCGACGCCGAGCGGCGACGCGGCCAGGGGCGCCATCGCGGGAGCTGCGAAGCCGCCACCGACCGCCGCTGCGGCCGCTTCGGTCTTCACCGCGGCAGCCGTGAGCGCCTTCAAATCGATGAGGCCGGAGTCCTCGCGCGAGGCTGTGGTCGCGCCACCGAGATTGAGCCCGCCGCTCGACGAGCGCGAGCCCGTCTGCGACGGCTTCGAAGCCGAGGTGAGAGCGCTCAGCGAGAACAGCACCGACGACTCGTTGCGCGCGCCGGTTCCGCTGCCGCCGGAGGCATCGGGGGCGCTCGTCGCGACCTCGTCCTCGCTCCCGGCGCGCTCGATGCGCCCGAATAGATCGCTCGTTGCGCCACGTGCGGGACGCGCCGCAGCGCGCTCCGGGGCGGGCGCCGCCGCGGGCTTCGCGTCCCACGGCGATGCCGACGCTTGCGGCTTGCTGCCGGTGCCGGTGCCGCCACCTGACGCCGAGTGCAGCGCCTCCACGATGTCTTCGACTTCCGAGAGCGGCTTCCAATCGGGGAAGCCGTCTGCCCACACGTACGTTTCGCCGGTGATCTGACCGGCGTTGTACGCGCTCACGATGTCGGCGAGCGGCATCGTGCGCTGATCGCCTTCCCCGAAGTCGACCGAGAACTCCGCGCCCGCCGCTTCGGCAGCCTCGTGCGCTTCGCCGGCATCACCGCCGGAGGTTGCTGTCACGCTGGGTGGATTCACTTTACCGTCGATTACGATGGTGGAGCCGCACTTGCGGCAACGGATCTTGGCCAGACGAGAAACGACCTTCTCGTCTGCGATTGAGTACTTGGCGGAGCAGGTGGGACAGGAGATCTTCACTAGCGGCCTCGCAACGGCCCGGTGCAGGGGCCAGCGGAAAATACGGCGGAGCGCCCGGTTCGGTCTAGAGCGATTCTCGCGAGAGCAAAATGGCCGGGCGGCCGATCCTTTTAGCGATTTTCATGGCGTCGCGCCAGCCTCCCGCGGAACTGGCCGGAAGCTGACTTTTTTCGACATTCGCGAGCGTTGGGCGCATGGGTGGGTGAAGGTAGGCGTCCCGGCTCGCGGCTCGATCTATGAGCGGCCCGGCCCGGGTGCCAGACGCACGAGCGTATTCAAGGAGTGGAGCCGCTCCGCGAGCTCGGAGTTCGCTCCCTCTTCCGCGCGCAGCGCGCGCAGGAGCTCGTCGGCGGCGCGTCCGAGCTCGCCCTGCGTGATGAACGCTTCAGCGCGCATCGCGTGAAGCTTCGCCGCGGCCGACACGCACACCTCGTCGAGCGAGCGAGCGCCGGTGTCTTCGCGAACGCTCGGCGCTTCCATGCGCAGCATGCCCTTGGCGAGCAAGAGGTCGTACGCCGCGCGCTGCTCGTCGGTGCTGAGGACGCGGTACGCTTCGACCCCGCGCTGGAAGATGCGCTGCACCATCTGTCGCTCGTGCGGCTCGAGGTCGAGCTGCGCGTCGGGGTGAAACGCGAGCGCGAACTCGTGAAACGCCTCGCGGATCGCGCCGCTGTCGGCGATGTGCAGGATGCCGAGGATCTCGTAGTACGACGACTCGTCGAGCACGTCGTCCCAGGCGGTGAGGTGAGCCTGATCGAGCTCGGGGGGGCGCTCGGGCGGCACCGTGGTTACCCCGTCCGTTGCGCCGCGTGCCGCGCCGCGAGGCCGGCGACGTGCTGCGGATCCGGCAGGCCCACGAGCGTGAGTTGCGCCTGCATTTCGCGGCCGGTGCCGAGGTCCTTCGCGCTCACGTCGAGCATCCCGTTCGTGTCGAGCGCGAACGTCACCGCGATCTCGACGGCGCCGCGCCCGGCGGGTCGCAAGCCGGTGAGCTCGAGCTCGCCGAGCAGCGTGTTCTCGCCGAAGCGGCTCGACTCGCCCTGGCCGACGCGCACGCGAACGACAGTCTGGTTGTCCGTCGCCGTGGCGAAGTTGCGCGTGCGATCGCAGGGGACCGGCGTGTTGCGGGCGATGAGCGCATCGCAGTACCCGCCCACGGTTTCGACCGATAGCGTGAGCGGCGTCACGTCGACCAGCACGGGCGCGGGGGGCGCCGACAGGGCCTGGAAGCCGAACGCGGGGGTCGGGACGGTCGCTTGCGGATCGAAGCGCGGTGCGCTGGACGGCGGCTGCGACGTGGGCGCGGAGCCGACGCGAGTCGGAATGTCATCCGGGATTTCCGGCAACGGCAGCATCGATTCGTCGAGCTCGTCGGGCTCGACGGACTCGGGCATGTCGCTCTCGGGGATCGAGGGGCTGCTGCGCTTCTCGAAGCTCGAGGTCGGCTCGTCTTCGGTCGTTTCGAGCCGTCGGTGCGTGATCTCGTCGAGGGCGCTCGCTGCCTCGTGCGTCCCGCTCATCAGCGTCGTCGCCCCAACGCGCTGGGGGACGGGAGGCGCTGCCGCCGGAACCTCGGGTGCGTCCACGGTCTCGGCTTCTCTCTGCGCCGACTCCGCTTCCGGACCGAGCCCCGGCCCCGTCTTGGTACGCCCGCGGTTCCCGAGGCCCACGAGGGTCGAGGGTTTGGTCGGGTCCGGCGCGGGCGGCTGTCCGGGGCGCGCCGGCGGGGCGAGCCCCGGACGCGTCGCGGCCGGACGGCGCGGCTCGAACGGCTTCGTGTCCGGGCTCGATGCCGCTTCGCCCGTGTCCGTCATGCTGCTCAGCCGGAGCCGTCCGACGCCGGCCTCCGGGGAGGTGGGGCCGCCCGTCGGCTGCGTGCCGCGCCCGACGCCCGGCGTGGTGCTCGCGCGCCGTGCCGGCGCCGGTGGTGGCGGGATCGCGCTCTTGCGGCGGTCGGCGCCCGCGAGCGCGCTCGCTTGGATCGCGGCGCCCATCGCCACCACCTCGTCCGGGCTCAAGTGGCACTGGCCCGCACGGCGGAAAAACTCCTCGACCCGACGTCGCACGAGCGGAATGCGCGTCGAGCCGCCGACGAGCAGCACCTGATCGAGATCCCCGACGGTGAGCCGGGCGACTCCGAGCGCGTCGCGGCACACCTCGAACGTCTGGTCGATGATCGGGGCAGCGAGCTGCTCGAGCTCCCCGCGCGTCATCTCGAACACGAGGTCAATCGCCTTGCCGCCCGCCCCGTGCGTCACCTCGCGCACGAGCGTCGTCGCTGCTTCCTCCTCGGAAAGCCGCTGCTTCAGATCCTCCGCCGCGAGCCGAAAGCGATCGAACGCGACCGGATCCGCGCGCGGATCGTAGCGGTGCTCCTTCAGGAACTGGTCCGCCATCCGCTCCGCGATCGCGACGTCGATGTCGTCGCCGCCGAGGAACGTGTTGCCCGCGGTCGCGAGCACCTCGAAGACGTTGTTCGCGAGATCGAGCAGCGTGACGTCGAACGTGCCGCCGCCGAAGTCGTAGACCGCGAGTCGCTCCGCGTTCGACTTGCCGTAGCCGTAGGCGAGCGCCGCCGCCGTCGGCTCGTTCAGGATGCGCAGCACCTCGAGCCCCGCGACGCGGGCCGCCACCTTCGTCGCGGCGCGCTGCAGATCGTTGAAGTTCGCCGGCACCGTGATGACCGCCCGCTCGACCGCGCCGCCGAGCGCGGCCTCCGCCACCGTGCGCGCCTTGCGCAGCACGAACGCGCTGATCTCGGGCAGCGTGTAGGTTTCGCCGCGGACCGCGATCAACGCGGCCTGCCCCGGGCCCTCGCGCATCTCGAACGGCAGGCGCGAGCGGGCGCGGCGCACCTCCTCCGTGTCCCAGCTCCGCCCGATGAGGCGCTTGACCGAGTAGACGGTGCTCTTCGGATCGATGACGCGCCGTTCCTTGGCCGTCCGCCCCACGAGCACGCTCCCGTTCGGATGGAACGATACGACCGACGGGATCAGCGTGCGCCCGGCTTCATCCGGGATCGCCTCGGCTTTTCCTCCCCGCGCGGAGCCGACCACGGTGTTGGTCGTCCCGAGGTCGATGCCGACGACTTCGCTCACGCGAACCTCTCCGTTTGTGAAAGCTCGGCCAGAGCCCGATCGTACCAGCGCTCGACCTGCGAGCGAAATGGCCACATCCAGCCGTACGCCCCGCCCGTGAAGCGCCCCACGATTCCAGCCCGAAGCTCGTGCGAGCGTGCACGCTCGAGCCCGTAAAGCTCCGCCGTGGCGCGCAAGGTCTCCTCGTACGCTTCCCACTCGATGCGGGCGCGGCCGTAGGCGAGACCGAGCGGGAAGAACGGGATCAGGTACAGGAAGGCCATCAGCAAGAACCCGTAGCGCCTGCGCTGCCTCAGATGAACGCGCTCGTGCCGGAGCACGATCACGCGGTCGACCTCCGCCGCCGTGGCCCACGTGTCGGGCGTGTAGAGGCGGTAGCCGAGCACCGTATGGTAGTGCGTTAGAAACTGCGACTGCGCGCCGAGCGTCACGATCCGGAGCGCGATGTCGATCAGTCGCGAGAGCGGGCTCTCGCGCTTCGGCACGAGCCGGAAGCGGGGAAACTCCCGAGCGATCTCGGCGATCAGCTCGGCTGAGCTCGGCACGCGCACGAGGGTACACCGGAGACCTGCTGATCGATCGTGAATTTTTGGGGCCCGCTTCGCTCGAGGCCCCAAAAATTCACCGGTCTATGCCCAGATCTGTCTGCCGGTGGTTCTTTTGTTTCCATCCACCCAAGCGAGCTTGGGTGGATCCGCCGCCTTCGGACTACCAGCCCCGGCGGTTCAGCTCGCGCAAGATGACTTCTTCGAGCACGTCGCGCGGCGGCGACGTCACGCGCCGAGTTCTAGCGACGCAAGAAGCACGCGGCCGTTCACGAGATCGCGGCCGGAAACCTCGCGGCGCCCTTCGAGCTGCGCCCGCACGATCTCGAGCGAGCCTTCTTTCGTGATGACCCACGGCGCGCCGTCCACCAAGCGGATGCTCCCGGTCGGCCCGTCGAGATCGTGCGAATCGGGGCGCACGACGGTGAGGCGCAGCATCTTGCCGCCGACGGTCGTGACGGCTCCCGGACGGGGCGAGAGCCCTCGCACGAGATTGGCGATCGCGCGCGCGGGCTTGCCGAAATCCACGCGACCATGCTCGCGGGTGAGTGGTGGCGCATTCGTGGCGAGCGCGGCATCTTGGGGCTCGGGTGTGAGCTCTCCGCCGAGCGCGCGCGGCAAATCCTCGAGGACGACCTTCGCCGCGAGCTCCGCGAGGCGCGCGGTGAGCTCCCCCGCCGTCTCGGTCTCGCCGATGCGCACGGCGTGGCGGCTGAGCACGGCGCCCGTGTCCATGCCCTCATCCATCTGCATCAGCGAAATCCCCGTTTCGGCGTCGCCTTCGATGATGGCCCAAGCGATCGGCGCCGCCCCGCGGTGTCGCGGGAGCAGCGACGCGTGCAGGTTGATCGCGCCGTGCGGGGTGAGCTCGAGGATGTCGCGCGGGAGGATCCGTCCGTAGGCGAGCACGACGAGGACGTCGGGCCGGCGCTCGCGGAGCCACGCGAGGAGCGAGCCGTCGCGCACTTTCACCGGCTGGGTGACCTCGAGGCCAAGCTCGACGGCCCGCGCTTTCACCGCGGGAACCTGCAGCGCGAGACCCCGGCCAGCGGGCCGATCCGGCTGGGTTACCACGCCGACGACCTCCGTAACCTGCCGCAATGCTTCGAGAGACGGCACGGCGATCGGCGGCGTTCCGAAAAAAACCGCACGGGGAGGGGCTGGCTTTCCGTTCATGACTGATTACTTTGCGATCCTATGCCGTTCTGGTCGGTATCGCGAGCCGCAGGGTTCGTGGTCCCCCCCTACTACGGTTGAATCTGGAGCCAAGAATGACCGAGAAGAAGAAGCCCCCGCCGCCGCCGCTGCCCGCATCCGGTCCGCCCCCGAGCGAGGACGAGCTCAAGTTCGGTGACGAGCTGCCCGTGCTCCCGATCCGCAACGCGGTCCTCTTTCCCGGTGCGGTGGCGCCGTTCGACGTGGGTCGCGAGAAGTCCGTTGCTCTCGTCGAGGACGTGCACAACCTGCAGAGCCCCGTGATCGCGATCTTCGCGCAGCGCGACCCGTCCACCGACGATCCGAGCGGCGACGATCTCTACCCGGTCGGCTGTGCCGCGCGCGTGCTCAAGGCGCTGAAGCACAGCTCTGGCAACTACTCCCTCATCCTGCAGGGCCTCACGCGCATTCGGCTCGATCAGGTGACGGCGACGGCGCCGTACATGCGCGCCAAGATCGCGCGCGTGGAGACGGGCAGCGTCGAGGACGTCGAGGCCGAGGCCTTGGCAATGAGCCTGCGCGACGTGGCCAAGCAGGTCATCCAGCTGATGCCCGAGCTCCCGCGCGAGGCGGGGTCGCTCATCGACTCGATTCAGGCGCCCGGCGCGCTCGCCGATCTCGTGGCCGCGAACCTCGACGCTCCGGTCGAGGAGAAGGCGCAGCTCATCGAGACGGTGGAGGTGAAGGAGCGCATCCGGAAGGTGCTGAAGCTCCTGACCCGCCAGCTCGAGATCTTGAAGATGCGCGAGCGCATCAACTCCCAGATCAAGGAGGAGATGGGCAAGAACCAGCGCGAGTACGTGCTCCGCCAGCAGCTCAAGGCCATCAAGGAAGAGCTCGGGGAGGACGACGGCGATCAAGGCGATCTCGACGGGCTCGAGGAGCGCATCGCGAAGGCGACGCTGCCGAGCGAGGCCGACAACGTCGCCAAGAAGCAGCTCAAGCGCCTGCGCTCGATGCAGGTGGGGAGCGCCGAGTACACGGTGGTCCGCACCTACCTCGACTGGATCCTCGATCTGCCCTGGACGCACTCGACCGAGGACAACATGGACATCGCCGAGGTGCGACGCGTCCTCGACGAGGATCACTACGGCCTCGACAAGGTGAAGAAGCGCATCGTCGAGTACCTCGCGCTGCGCAAGCTGAAGAAGGACAAGAAGGGGCCGATCCTGTGCCTG
>DATMCL010000468.1:0-8893 GCA_035558375.1 Polyangiaceae bacterium | reverse complement strand
AGCCCTTGCCGCCGGTGCCGTCCCCGCCTGTGCCGGTGTCACCGCCGGAGCCCTTGCCGCCCTTGCCGCCATGGTTCGACCCGCCGTGACCGCTCGAGCCACCGGTTTCGTTGGGGTCGAAGAACTCCGACCGCCCGCCGCATGCCGCGGCCACCACCACGACACCGAAGACGACCCAAGCCTGTCGCATACACACTTTAGGTAGCACGCGAACCCCCCTCCGTCCCGTCCGGGTTCGCCCGCCGCGCGGCTTTGATGTAGAGGATGCTCACCATGAGCGGTTCGTCGGAGGCCGGCACGCCCCAGCCGGAAAGCGGGGTACCTGCCGACGCGTCTCCACTTCCTGAAGTAGCAGAGGCTTCCGTCAACGGAGAAGCCGTCGAGCCGGTTGCGAGTGAAGCACCGGCAGAGGTTCCGCTCGTGGTGTCGACGGCGTCGCCTGAGGCCAAGGTGGCTCGCGATGCGGAGCTCTCGCGCAGCGCTCGGATCATCGCGCTCACGAGCTTGATCGCCGGGGCGATCGGCCTTTGGACCCAGCTCGCCTTCCGCTCGCCGTGGCTCGACGCTTTCCTGCTCGAAAACGAGATCGAGCCGTCGCGCCGCACTCAGATCCTCGCCGTCCTCGTGGGCGCTTCGGCGCTCGGCGGCCTGCTGTCGTTCGGCGCGCTCGCGTTCTTCCGCAAGAAGGCGCTGCCCAGCGCGGAGCTCGAGAACTGGCTCTGGTTCCTGGGCCCGCTGATGCTCCTGCCGCTCGGACCGATGCTGTTCCGGCCGAAGGTGTGGGTGGGGCGCCACGACGCGCTGCTGCCGCTGATGGTGCTCGTGCTGCTCGTGTTCGAGGTGCTGGCTTTCCGCAGCCTCACGCACGTGCCGCCGGCCGTGGCGGCGTGGTGGAAGGAAGCGACCACTCAGCTCCCAGAGAAGGCGCGCCGGCACGGCCCGCTCGTGATCGTCATCCTCGCGGGTGCTTGCTACGCCGCGTTCTTCATCTTCTACACCCTGCGCTGGCACTACAAGCTCCGCACGGGCAACTACGATCTCTCGATCAACAACAACCTGATGTTCGGCGGGCTGCACGGGAAATTCCTGAACAGCACGCTCGTCTTCCCGAAAGAGCCGGCGAAGTACCTCGCGAACCACGTGAAGCTCGGCGCGTACCTGTTTCTGCCGATCTACGCGCTGTTCCCGCGTCCAGAGACGCTGTTCGTCATTCAGTCGCTCTTCATCGGCTTCGGTGCCGTGCCGCTCTTCCTCTTCGCGCGTCGCCACCTGTCGGACGCGATGGCGATGCTCGTCGCGCTCGCGTACCTCGCGTACTACCCCCTGCACGGCGCGAGCTTCTCCGAGTTCCAGGCCGTGCCCGTCGCGGCCGCGCTCATCTTCGTCGTGATTTGGGCGGCGGACGCGAAGCGGCACAAAACGCTGGCCGTTGCGCTCGTCTGCGCGCTCCTCATGCGCGAGGACGTGTCGGTCGGCCTCGCCGTCGTGGGCGCGTTCCTCCTGGTGTCGGGGTACCGGCCGGTGCCCGGGCTCGTCATCATGACGACCTCCACCGCATACTTCCTGCTCCTGCGTTTCTACGTGATGGAGGCCGCCGGCAGCTGGTGGTTCCCCAACATGTACAAGGATCTCTGGGCGGACGGCGAGAAGGGCTTCCGCAGCGTGATCAAGACCGCGCTGTCGAATCCGACCTTCACGCTCGGCAAGATCATCGTCGAGAAGAAGATCCACTACATGATGCACCTGCTCGTGCCGCTCGCGTTCCTGCCGGTGCGACGCTGGTACCTGTGGGCCGCGCTCCTGCCCGGCGCCTTCCTCACGCTGCTCGTCACGAACTACGAGCCGCCGATCACGTTCTCCTTCCACTACGTGATGCACTGGGCGCCGTACTTGTTCGTGGCGGCGGTGCTGGCCCTCGTCGCCCTGCGCGAAGGCCCGCTTTTCGGCCCGGAGCGCCAGCGCGCGGCGCTCGCGACGATGGTCGCGGGCTCGCTCGTGCTCTCATACCACTACGGCGCGTTTGCGCGGCGCGAAGGCAGCTTCAAGGCCGGCTTCAGCAAGATCGAGTTCACGTACACCGAGCAAGAGTACGACCGCTACCAGCAGCTGCTCGAGCTCACGAGCGTGATCCCGAAGGACGCGAGCGTCGCCGCCACGGAGAAGTGCGGCCCGCACCTTTCGTCGCGTCTCCAGATGTTCACGATGCGCAACGGTCCGCAGACCGCGGAGTGGATCGTCGGCTCGAGCCGAGAGCTCAAGCTGTCGAAGACGCGCCCCACGTTGCGGGAAGCGCTCGAATCGGGACGCTACGGCGTGATGAAGCGCCTCGGCGACTTCGCCCTGATGAAGAAGGGCTACCCGACGGACGGCAACCAAGCGCTGATCGACGACTGGGAGCTCTAAACCGCGATGGCCATGCCCGACGAAGGGCCGCCCGATGCGCTCGCGCAGGCGGGCGGGCTGAAGCGCTGGGCGCGCCCCGTCATGAACCTGGCAGCCGTCGTGTTCGTCGCGATCGCGGCGCGCGACATGGTGACCAAGTGGGAGGGCAGCAAGGTCACGCTCGCGCCGGGGCCGGCCGTCGTTGCTTGCGTGCCGCTCGTGCTCTCGTGCTTCGCGCAGGCGTTCGGCTGGATTTTCCTGATGGAGCGCATGGCCCAGAAGCGCGTGCGACGCGGTCCGGCGCTCGCGCTCTACTTCAAGTCGCAGCTCGCTCGCTACACGCCGGGCAAAGTCGGCTTGCCGCTCGTGCGCATGGAAGGCGCGCCGCGCCTCGAGCTCCCGCGCTCGCTCGTCGGCATCTCGGTGCTGGCCGAGATGCTCTCCTGGACTGCGACGGGCGCGGTCTTCGGCTTTGCTCTCCTCGCGCTCGCAGCGCCGAGCGCCGGCATCGCGGGCTTGCTCGGAAAATTCGCGGCGCCGTTGTTTGCGGCTTCGGCGCTCGGAGTCGCTCTCCTGCTGCTCGTCGATCGCAGCGTGTACCCGGCGACGGTGCGAAAGCTCGTCGCCCCCGGAGGCTCGGGCCCCGTCGTGCCGCTCGGCCTCCCGCTCGCGCACCTCGGCTACTGGGCGCTCGTCGCCGTGCACGGCTACGCGATGAGCCTCGCGCTCGGCGCGCCGCAGGGCGCTGCGCTCACCGCGATGGGCTTCTACGTGCTCTCTCAGGTCGCGGGGTTCGTCGTGCTAGCGGCTCCTGCGGGACTCGGCGTGCGCGAAGCCGTGTTGGTGACGGGGCTCTCGCCGTCGGTGGGCGCTGCGGGGGCGCTCGGTGCGGCCGTCGTCTCGCGCGCGCTGTCGCTCGCGGCGGAGCTCGCAGTGTGGATCATCGCGCGGACGGCGTGGGGCGGGTCGAAGGCGGCGTGAGCGGGCTCCAACGCGCGCGACGCTAGAGTCGCGTTGCGTCGACGAGCACGTAGGGCCCCACCTCGAACACCGTCGCACTCGCCGGAAGCTTCGACATGGCGAACCCCTCCGCCTTGCCGTGGTCGAACGCTGCCGCAATATCGGCTTCGAACGGCGCGAAGTAGGTGGGGCGGACGATTGCATGGCGGCGATCGAAGAGGACGTGCGTCACGCCCCATTGGCGGGCGAAGCGGGCGAGCTCGGCGACGGAGGGGCTGAAATAGGCCGCGTAGAGGGCGCGAGCGCGGCGGCGCATGAGGTCCGCGTAGCCGACGTGGAAGGGCATGTGCGTTTCGCGCGTGAAGAGGACGGAGCGGCGCGTGAGGTACGGGATGCTGTCGATGGCGTCGCTCGGGATCGCGGCGATGAGTGCGTTGGAGGGCAAGCTGGCGAGCTTTGCGTAGAGCGGGCGCTCGGGCGGCGGGACGTAGACGCTGAGGCCGGACCACGTGACGCCGGTCGCGCCGAGCGCCACGAGGAGCACGACGTTGTAGGCGAGCGGCACGAAGCGTTGCCAGCGTCGCGCTCCCTCGCGCAACGCCCCGAACGCCGTCGGCGCCGCCAAGAGCGCGACGAGCGGCACCGCGTACGCGACGTAACGCTCCGGCAAGAAGAGCCGCGGCTCTAGCAGCCACGCGAGCGTGTGACACAGCGTGAGCGCAGCCGGGAGGACCAGCAGCCGGCGCGCGTCGGAGCGTCGGCGGGCGAGTACGGCCCAGCCGCACAAACCAACAAACACGAACGAAGCGGCGACCAAGCCGCCCACCTTGCGCAGACTCAAGGCGGGGATCGGCGCATCGCCGTCTCCGACGAGCGCGGCTTCCATGGGCAGCGCGGCGGCTCGCGGGAGCGCGGGAAATGGAGCGCGATCCATGGGATCGAAGCGTCCGTTCGGCCCCGCTTCGGGATACGCAGCGACGAGCTCGGGACCGATCGCGGGGCCCCACGGGCGGAGGCGCCACGCGGTCGGGGCAACGACGAGTACCGCGAGAAGCGCCGTCAGGACGAGCCAACCGCCGCGTACCTTCAGGGACCACGTTTCCGCGCTGCCTCGATCGCGCGCCGGCAGACAGAAAAGGAGCGCGAGCGCGGCGCCTAGCGTGAGGCCGGCAGCCGGATAGAAGCCTGCCGCGAGCACCGCGAGCAGCGCGAGGGTGCGCGCGCGGCCTTCGACGAGTGCGAGCGCCCCCGCGGCGAGAAACGGAAGCGCGAAGGCGCGCGGCAGGCCCCCGACCATGCGCCCGAGCACGTAGGCCGAGCCGAGCGCCAACGAGAGCGCTCCGAGCACCGCCGCTGCGCCGCTCAGTCGTCCCGCGATGCGAGCGAGACAAGCGAGCACCACGGCGAGGAGCACGTACGGCAGCGCTTTGCTGAGCGCCGCGACGCCGACGAGCGGGCCGAGCGCGCGGTACACGAGCCGATAGCACTCCGGAAGGCTCGCGAGGAAATAGTCGACGGCGGGATCGTGCGGGAAGAGCTGTGCGTCCTCCCAGCGAAACTGGGGGTGAATCAGCACGCGCACGTCGTCGTTGAAGCGAAAGCGGTCGAGCGACATGGCGACGTGCCCGAGCAGCGTGCGCCCGTGCAACACGGCGAGCACCGCGAGGACGAGAGCGCTCTGCCACGCGCGCGGATGCTCTTGGAGGCGCGCGACCAATGCCCGGAACCGGCGCACGGCCGGCGAGTCTATTGCCACTTTTGGCCCCAGGCACTAGCAATGGGGCGCTTTGTTCCGCTGGCTCCTCGGGCCTCGCGCTCGCTCCCTCGCCTTGTTGGCGATGCTTCTCGGCGCGCTGGGTGTCTTCGCGAGCGTGCTGAACAAGTCGTACGCCATCGAGGAATGGCTGTTCTGGCACTACGCCTCGTACTGGGTGGCGTGCGCCGTGTGGCTCGCCGGCGTGCTCGGGGTCGGCCACCTGACCGTGACGCGCGGTTTCGGTCTCCGGCTCCCACTGCACGAGGCCACCGTGCTCGCGCTCGCCGTCGGGCTGTTCGCGTTCGAGCTCGTGATGCTGCTTCTGGGCGTGGCGCACGGCTTTCAGATGCCGGCGTTCTTCCTCGTGCCGTTCTTGTTTCTCGCCGGCGGTGCGCCTTCGCTGCGTGAGCTCTGGCGTGGCTGGCGTGGCGTGTTTCGGCGCCACCGGCCGCCGCTCGGGGTCGTGGGTCTCGCTGCGATCGGCTTCGGGCTGATCGTCTTCGCGATGATCTACTTCGCGATGCTGTCGCCGGAGAACGTGCAGTTCGACTCGCGCTGGAAGCACATGTCGCTCGCCGAGGATTGGGTCGCCTGGGGCGGCCTCCGGCGCAAGGACGAGGGCTGGCTGTTTGCCGCGCGCCCGCACATCACGAGCCTGCTTTACAGCTGGGCGTTCCTGCTCCCCGGTGCGCGCCTGTTCGACAAGATGCTGCTCTGCGCGCATCTCGAGCTCGTCATCTTTTTGGTCACGACGCTCATCGGGATCCCGGCGCTCGTCCGCCGCCTAGTACCGAAGGCGGATCCGCGCGTCGTGTGGGTCGCCCGCTTCCTGTTCCCGGGCGTGCTCCTCTACGACAGCTCGCTCAGCGCCGGAGCCGATCACATCGGAGCGCTCTACGGCATCCCGGCGGCATTGCTGCTCTTCCGCGCCTGGCGAAAGCTCGAGCTCCGGCCGACGCTCCTGCTCGCCGTCGTGCTCGCCGCGGCCGCGCAGGTGAAGGAGACGATCGCGCTCGCGATCCTGCCGTTCCCGCTGCTCGCCGTGATCGTGCGCGCCAAGTGGCTCTTCATCCAGCGGCTGCGCGGCAAGGCCACGGCGGAGGAGCTCCGGAACGCCTGGCGCACGCCGCTGCTCGCCGCCGCAGTCGGCCTCGCCCTCACGGCGCCGCTCTGGCTCGAAAACCTGATCTGGTACGGCGATCCGCTGTATCCGAACCTGAACAAGCTCTTCACGCCGCACCCGTTCTCGCCTGACGCGGCGTATCGCTTCCGCTGGGGATATCAGGACGAGCAGCTCTGGTCGCCGTCGCGCGATCTCGACGGGCTACGCGAGACGCTCGAGGCGCTCGTGAAGTTCTCGTTCGAGCCGCACGATTGGAAGCGCTTTCACCACGCCGTGCCGGTGTTCGGTTCGCTCTTCACGCTCCTGCTCGTGAGCCTGCCGTTCTCGCGCATCTCGCGCCGCGGCTGGGCGCTCATCGCCTGGATCCACCTCGCGATTTTTGCGTGGTTCTCCGTGCACCATCAGGATCGCTATCTCCAGGGGGTGATGCCGCTCATGGCGGGCGCGACGGCGATGCTGCTGCTCGCCGTGTGGCAAAACCAGCCGTGGTTCGTGCGTACCGGCCTCGGCGCGCTCGTGGGGCTCCAGATCGTGTGGGGCGGCGACGTGTACTTCTTCCAGACGCACGCCATGGCGCGGTCCCCGCTGAAGAAGAGCATCGACCTCCTGAGCGCCGGCTTCGAGAAGAAGCACGACGCACGCTTTGCCATTCAAAATACCTACCAATCGATCGGCAAGCTCCTCCCGCCCGGCTCGCGCGTGCTCCTGCACGAGACGAACATCAACCTTGGCACCGGCGCGACCACGGTGCTCGACAACCCCGGCTGGCAGTACGCGATCGAGTACGGCTCGCTCGAGAGCCCGGCCGCCGTGTTCAAGCTCCTGAAGAGCCTCGGCGTCACGCACGTCTACTCGCGCCCCGAGAAGACCAAGGGCAAAGACAGCCTCGCCGGCGACATCCGCTTCTTGGATTTCGTGCGCCGCCGCGCGCAAAAATCGACGAGCGTCGCCGGTGGCGTGCTCGTCGAGCTCAAGGATCCGCCTTCGGGTCCCGTCGACGATACGGTCGCCGTGCTGAGCTGTGGGGACGACTACCAGCCGGGGCAATACGAGGTGCGCGATCTCTCGACGCCGCCGTTCGGCCCCCGCATGTCGAAATTGCCCGCGCCGCGCAAGCCGGCGTCGATCCCGGAGGACGCCGCTTCCCTCATCGGTGAAAGCGAGTTCGTCGTCGTCGATCCGCACTGCTTCGACGGCTCGGTGCCGGGCTTGCGTGATTCCCACACGCTCCTCACCAAGCGCGCCCGCTCGAGCAAGATGGCGGCGTACGAGATCTGGGGGCGTGGACCGCTCGCGCGCAGCAAAGGGCGCACGCCGCCGGCGAGCGCGCCGGGCGGAACGGAGCCGGAAGACGAGCCGGACGACAATGAGACGCAGTGAGGCGAGCTAGGGAGAGCGCCGCGACCTAGACGCGCGTCGTCTCGCCCGCCGCTTTCACGCCGAACGCCGGAAAAGCGCCGCCGCCGCTGCCCGCGCCGATCTTCCGCTGTCGCACGTAGTACGGCCGCTTGTCCTGCGACTCGTGATACGTGCGCGACACGACGTCGGCGACGAGGCCGAGCGACACGAGCTGCAAGCCGACGACGATCAAAAGCACGCCGAGCAGCAGCAGCGGGCGGTCGGAGAGCTTTGCGTGGAACACGAGCTTTTCGATCGCGAGCCAGGCGCAGACCGAAAAGCCCACGAACAAGCTGAACAAGCCGCCGAGCCCGAACACCTGCATCGGTCGCGTCAGGTACGACTGGATGAAGCGCACCGTGATGAGATCGAGCACCACGCGCAGCGTGCGCCCGATGCCGTATTTCGACGATCCGAAGCGGCGCGCGCGGTGATTGACCGGCACCTCGAGGATGCGCGCGCCGACCCAGGTCGCGACGGCAGGGATGAAGCGGTGCATCTCGCCGTAGAGCCGGAGCTCCTTGCCCACGTCGCTCGTCATCGCCTTCAGCGTGCAGCCATAGTCGTGGAGCTTCACCTTCGTCGCGATGCTGATCAGGCGGTTCGCGATCATCGACGGCAGCTTGCGGTTGATGAACGGGTCTTTGCGGTACTTACGCCAGCCGGCGACCAGGTCGTAGCCCTCGTCGAGCTTGCCGAGCAGGAGCGGGATGTCGGCCGGGTCGTTCTGGAGATCGGCGTCCATCGTGACGATTTGGCGACCGCGTGCGGCATCGAGCCCCGCTTGCATGGCCGCCGTCTGTCCGAAGTTTCGACGGAACCGCACGAGGTTCAGTGACGGATGCGCGTCGGCGAGGCGCTCGAGCAGCGGCCAGGTTCCGTCGGACGAGCCGTCGTCCACGAGCACGAGCTCGAAGCGCTTGCCGGTCGGGTCCATCGCGGCGTGCACCTCCTCGACCAGCAGCGTGACGCTCTCCTCCTCGTTGTAGACGGGGACGACGATCGACACGTCGAGGGTGGGTTCCGGAATGGGCAGGGACATGGGCGCGGGGGCGAAGTCTGCTACCTTCCGCCCCGATGCCCAAGCGATCGGTCAAAATTGGCCTCGTTCAGACGGCGGTCGGCCCCGATCGGGGCCAAAACCTCGCGAAAACGGCGCGTCTCGTCGAGGAAGCGGCCGGCCGCGGCGCCCGCATCGTTTGCCTGCAGGAGCTCTTCGCCTCCGAGTACTTCTGCCAGCGCGAAGACGCCGCGCTCTTCGACCTCGCCGAGCC
>DATMCL010000467.1:0-22150 GCA_035558375.1 Polyangiaceae bacterium | reverse complement strand
GCACGCCGGTCGTCGCCTTCACGGGCGACAACCCGAGCAGCCTGGTCGGAATGGGCGCAGCGCTCCCGGGCAGCGCCGTCATCAGCCTGGGCACGAGCGACACCGTGTTCGCCGCCATGCGTGAACCGAAGACCGATCCGCGCGGCTACGGCCACGTGTTCGGGAATCCGGCCGGTGGCTTCATGTGCCTGATCGCCTTCTCGAACGGCTCACTCGCGCGCGAAGCGGTGGCCAAGAAGGTGGGCCTCGACTGGCCGGCGTTCGAGCGCGCCATCCTCAGCGAGACCAAGCCCGGCAACGCCGGCAACCTCATGCTCCCGTACTTCGTACCGGAGATCACCCCGCGCATCGCCAAGCCCGACGTGCGCCTCTACGGCGAGCCCGATTTCGTCGCCTGGCGTTCGCCCGCCGCAGCCGCGCGCGCCATCGTCGAAGCGCAAGCGCTCGCGATGCGGCACCACTCCGACTGGATCGGCGAAACGCCGAGCACCATCCTCGTGACGGGCGGCGCCTCGAAGAACCGCGGCATCCTCCAGGTCCTGGCCGACGTCTTCCAAGCGGAGCTCCGCACGCTCGCCGTCGCGAACTCCTCCGCTCTCGGCGGCGCCCTGCGTGCCGCCCAAGCCGTCGAAGGCCGCCCCTACGCCGAGCTCTTCGCCGCCTTCAGCGCCCCGAGCCCCGATCGCATCGCCCCCGATCCGGCAACGCGCAGCATCTACACCGACCTCGGCGGCCGCTACGCCGAGAAGATCAAAGCGGCGCTCGGCTGAGGCTCGCGGCCGTCCCAGGGTGCCGGCCGGCGGCTGATTCTCGTTACTTCGCGAAGCTGATTCACGTCGCCTTGCGCGATGGGAGTGCTGCCGTTGCCCCCCACGTGGGCGTGGGACGTACGGCCCGCGTGCTCGTCCTTCGGACTGTGCGCGCGGGTGCCCCCAAGCGCGGGCGAAGCCCGCGCGGAGGCACGACGGCATTGGGGCGCGATACCGACATTGGTGCAGATGGGAGCGTGCCCGAAGGCGCCAGCGCTCGCGCACCGGGCGTGCCCGCGCGAACTCCCCGCACGCACCGCCCGATGCCGTCGTGCCCCCGCGCGGGCAACGCCCGCGTCAGGGGGCACCTGCGCGCGGAGGCCCGCGGCCGAGCACGCGGGCCGTACCGCGCCGCACCCCGCGTGGGGCATCAACGGCTCGTTTTGGCGCGCGTCGACGGTGTCCGTCGACGGGGTTTTACGTCCTTTGGACGGCCGCTAGAACGACGACAAAACCATGCTAGCGTCCGCGGCCCTTTGCCCATGCGCCCGGTTCGAGCTTTCTCACTTGTTGCGGCATTCGCGCTGCTGGTCGGTGTTTCTGCGTGCAACACGAACGAGGAGCAGTGCCAGAAGCTCTGCGACTGGGAGGCGCGCTGCGTTCAGGGTTCGGTAAGCGTCCGCGACTGCACGCAGGACTGCGTGCGTGACGCCGACGACCGCACCGACGACTGCGACGAGGCCTTCGACGACTTCGTCAACTGCACCAATGAGAACCAGAGCTGCCCCGGCGTCGACAACCGCTGCCAGCGCGAGGCTGCCCGCCTGATTCAGAAGTGCGACTGCACGGACCCGCAGGGGCCGCTCAAAGAGCTCTGCGCGACGGACGGGCGGCAGTAGCGGCGAGCGGTGCGCGAGCGTTCGGCGGCTCGCGCACCGAGCCCGAGCGCCTTACTCCACGAAGATATCGACCGTCGGCCGGAGCTTCGCGCACGCCGCGAGCACCGCATGCACCGCGTGCGTCTTGAAGGCGGGGACGAGCTTCGCGTCGAGCGGCTTCTTCTCGTCGAGGTCGACGTACGCTTGCTGCGTGATGTTGTAGTCGAAGCGCGGAGCCCAGCGGCGGGCGCCGAGGCGGGCCGTCGTCGAGCAGTTGTCGATCATGTAGGAGACGCCGCGGGCGTGCATGTACGGATTCAGGGAGTCCGTGCACTCGATCACGCTCTCGTTCGCGATTTCGGAGCCGGGGTGCTCGTGGGCGTAGAGCACGTCGATCTGCGCCATCATCGTCGCGATGTAGACGCCGGCCGTGAAGGGGTGGACCGGGATCTGGCCGCGCTTCTTGCGCACGTCGGCGCCGACCTTCCAGGTTTCGGTGCCGTCGATCTTGCCCATCGGGCGCTTCTTCAGGCGCTCGCCGGCGAGCACGACGCCGCGGATCTCGTTGCCGCTCGCGACCTCGTCGTAGATCTCTTCCATGACCTCGCGCGCGGCGGGGTAGGTGGCGGTGTACGCCTCTTCGAAGGTCTTCTTGCCGGCGTCGTCGAGTCCCTCGTACACGGCGAGGATGCCCTGCTTGGAGATCGTCTTCGAGATCGGGCCGGTGATCGACTCGCTCGAGTTCAAAAACGCTTGCTCGCGGCTCATGCCCTGGCTCACGAAGCGGCGGTAGAGCGACTCGATGACGCCGTGCACGGCGCCGAGCAGGATGCCGCGCTCGCCGTAGATGTCCGACTTGTACTCGCTCTCGAGCGTGGTCTGGAACGTGTAGGGCGAGCCGAGCGCCACCGACCAGCCGAGCGCGATGTCCGTCGCGCGACCGTCGATGTCCTGCTCGACGGCGAAGCTTGCGTTGATGCCGGCGCCGTTCACCTCTTTGCCCTGCACGTAGAGGCGGCGGACGCTCGGGCCCATGCCCTTCGGGCACACGCCGACGACGTTGATGTTCGCCGGGAATTTGGCGCCGACGTTCTTCAGGTGGCCGAGCAGGAAGCCGTGCGAGAGGCCGAGCGTCGTGCCCGGGCGCATGAGCTCGAAGACCTTGCCGAAGAGCTCGGCCTGCGCGGCGTCGGAGATGAGGAGCAGCACGAGATCGCTCTCCTTCACGACGTCGAACTGGTCGCCGAGCGTGCCGTTCGCCTGCGTGAAGCCGGCTTGCTCCGCTTGCTTCGCGGACGCCGAGCCCGCGCGGAGCCCGACCTTCACCTTGATGTCCGTCCCCGCGAGCGACTCGCGGAGGTTCTGCGCCTGCGCCGGGCCCTGCGAGCCCCAGCCGATGACGCCGATCTGCTTGATGCCGGCGAAGGCCTTCGGCAGGAGCGGGAAGAGGTTGCGGCCGCCCTTGACGACCTGCTCGCTTTCCTTACCGAACTCGAGGCGCTCGACGTTGAAGACCTTGGACGTGAAAGAGAGAGGCTTGGCCATGGATGGTTCTCCGTAACGGATTGCCGAGCCTAGCTCCGGGCAGGTGTTGCGCCAAGTGACATAATCAGTATATTGTGTTGCAGAAAACGCAAAAGCCATGGACTACGAGGAATTAGGGCTATTTCTGCATCTCTCTCGTTCTCTCCATTTCGGGCGTACGTCCCGGGAATGCCACGTCAGCCCCTCCGCGCTGTCGCGCACGATCCAGCGCCTCGAAGGTGAAGTCGGGCAGCCGCTGTTCACGCGTGATCGGCGGAGCGTCGAGCTGTTGCCGGCGGGGGAGGCGCTGAAGGCGCACGCCGCGGAGACGCTCGCGCACTGGAGCGCGCTCAAGGCGCGGCTCGAAGAAGGCACGGAGCGGTTGAGCGGCACGCTTTCGCTCTTCGCTTCGGTGACGGCGTGCCAGAGCTTTCTGCCCGACGCGCTCGCGAGCTTTCGGCGCCGGCACCCCGACATCCATCTTCGGCTCGAGACGGGCTACGCGACGGACGCGCTCGGCATGCTCGCGCGCGGCGCCGTCGACGTGGCGATTGCGGCGTTGCCCGCGCGCACGCCGCCCGGCTTGGTTTCGCGCGTGCTGTTCGTCACGCCGCTCGTGATGGTCGTGCCGTCGAGCGAGTGCGAGGTGAGCCGCATGGTCTCCGAGCGGACGGTGCCGTGGGAGCGCGTTCCCGTCGTGTTGCCGACGATCGGCGCGGGGCGCGCGGCGATCGAGCGCTTCTTTCGGCGGCGCCGGACGAAGCCCGTCGTGTACGGCGAGATGCCCGGCAACGAGGCAATTTTGTCGCTCGTCAGCCTCGGGTGTGGTGTGGCAGTCGTGCCCAGGGTCGTGATGGAGAAGAGCCCTTTGCGGCCCGCGCTGCGTGGACTCGACGTAGACGACGATCTCGGCGAGCTCGAGGTCGGTGTGTGCGCGGAGAAGACGAAGGCGCGTCACGCCGTCGTGCGCGCGTTCTTTGCGTCGCTCGAGCAGCGCGCACTAGGCTGACCGACTCGGTGCTATAATCCCTGCATGGGATTCTTCCTTCGCATGCTGGGCGTCGGTGTGGCCCTGTCCGCCATCGGCGTGGCGTGCAGCGGCTCCGACTTCTCGTCGGCGGACGCGCCGAAGGGTGGCTCCGGGGGCATGGCGGGCTCGGGCGCGAAGGGCGGCTCGGGCGGAAGCGATTCCGGAGCGTCGGGCGATACGTCGACGGCGGGCACGCCCGGCGCGGCGGGCACGCAGTCCGGCAGCGGCGGCACGGGTGCGATGGGCGGTACGGCGGGCGGCGGTACCGTGCGCTGCTCGGACGCGGCGGACTGCGACGACGGGAAGCCATGCACCCTCGACGTGTGCCTCGCGAGCGGCGTTTGCGACAATCCGCCGCTCTGCGGCGGCGACACGCCGGCGTGCTGCAACGGCACCTGCAGCCAGTGCTGCGGAGCGGACGATTGCGACGACGGCATCGACTGCACCGACAACTCCTGCTTCGCGGGCGTCTGCACGTCGTTGCCGACCGACCGCTGCGGCGCCGGCTACTACTGCTCGACGGACGCGAGCGCCGCGCCGAGCGGCTGCGTCGAGGTCGAGCCTTGCGACGTCGATGCGGATTGCGAGGATCCGAACCCCTGCTCGGCGGACAAGTGCGTGAATCACAAGTGCACGCACCCGCTCTGCCCCGACGGCGGAAGCTGCTGCACCGGCGTCGGGTGCGGCGAGTGCTGCGGCGACTCACAGTGCACGCACGACGATCCGTGCAATCCGAGCATCTGTGGCAAGGACCTCAAGTGCGTACCGGCTCCACCCTGCGACAGCGCGGATAAGTGCTGCAAGAGCGCGGACGGCAAGAGCGCGACCTGCGGCGAGTGCTGCGTGGCGACGGACTGCGCGGACGACGGTGTCGATTGCACGGACGAGAAGTGCAAGGCAAATGGCGCCGGTTTCCTCACCTGCACGCACGAGCCGAACGCCGATCACTGCCCGCTCGGGCAGCCGTGCGATCCCCGTAACGATTGCGTTGCCAACCAATGCAGCTCGCCTTCCGACTGCGATCCGCCGCAGGAAGCCTGCAAGAAGGTCGACTGCAACGGCGGCAGCTGCCAACTCAGCCCCGTCGATTGCAGCCATGGTCAGAAGTGCTGCGCGACGGACAAAGCGCCGCTCGGCCAATGCCTGACCTGTTGCGAGAACAGGGACTGCGGCGATCCTGGGCTCGGTCGCTGCTGCATGCCGGCGGGGACGTGCGCCGAATGCTGCGCGGACATCGACTGCCAGCTCGCGATGACCAATGGGGGGCCGACGCCTCAGGCATTGGTCGGTGGCGCCGAGACGCCGTGCCAGGGGCCCCGGACCTGCAACGTGGGCAAGTGTGCGGACAACACCTTTATCTGCACCGCCACCCAGAAGTGCTGCCCCGGAGTCGGCTGCGTTTCCGCGCTTCAGCTCGGCTGCCCGGCCACCCTCTGAGTCGAAAATTCGTCGTCTGAAACTTCCGGCCGTGACGGGCGTCCAATAGCTCGTTCCCGCCACGGAGGAAGTCATGATCCCGAGCTCTTCGCCCGGGCGCGCTCGTCGTGCGCCCTCGTTTCGGCCGTTTTCCCTACTCACGGTGAGCCTCATGCTCGCCGTTGCTTGCAACGCGCGTACGCCCAAGGCGGTGAAGACCGTCGATGCAACGGCCACCGTGGCTCCGGCGCCGACCGGCGAAGCGACCCCAGCGAATCGCGAGGGCGGTACCGGAACGCGCGCCAAGGGTGAGGACGGCGCGCTCGGCCGCAGCGATGCGCCGATGGAGCGCAAGATGGAGGCGCAGAAGGCAAAGCCCGCTTCGCCCGCCCTGCGCGCGCCGATGGGGTACGGCGCCGGCATAGGACTCATGGGCCCGGGTGCCGCCAGCACGGCGGCGCCGCTCGCGGGTCAGGCCATCGCCGGCGGACACGTGAGTCGGCGAGTGGCGGTGGCGCCGGGAGCGCGGCTCAGAGCAATCGAGCCGGAAGCGGACCGCAAGCTCAACACCGAGTCGTATTCGCCGCTTGGCGAGAACGCGTTCCTGTCCGTTGGCGAGCATCCGCTCTCGACGTTCTCGTCCGACGTCGACACGGCCTCGTACAGCAACGCGCGCCGTTTCCTCGGCGACGGGCAGCTGCCGCCGAAAGACAGCATTCGCGTGGAAGAATGGCTCAATTACTTCTCGTACGCCTACGCGCCGCCGGTCGGCGACGCGCCGGTCGCGATTCACACCGAAGTCTCGGAGTGCCCGTGGCAGCCGGCGCATCGGCTCGTGCGCATCGGGATCAAGGCGCGGCCCATCGAGCAGGCCGCGGTACCGCCGCGGAACCTCGTGTTCTTGGTCGACGTGTCGGGCTCGATGATGCCCGCGAACAAGCTGCCGCTCTTGAAGAACGGTCTCGCCATGCTCACGCGCACGCTGCGGCCCCAGGATCAGGTCGCGATGGTCGTGTACGCGGGCTCATCGGGGCTCGCGCTCCCGGCCACCCCTGGCTCGAAGCAGAACGAGATCCTCACGGCGCTCGGTGCGCTCGAGGCGGGCGGCTCGACCAACGGCGGCCAGGGTATCGAGCTCGCGTATCGGATCGCGCAGGAGCACTTCGTCAAAGGCGGCATCAACCGCGTCGTTCTCGCGACGGACGGCGACTTCAACGTCGGCACGACGAGCGAGGGTGAGCTCGTGCGCCTGATCGAGGAGAAGCGCAAAACCGGCGTGTTTCTCACGGTGCTCGGCTTCGGTGACGGCAACTTGAAGGATTCGACGATGGAGCTTTTGGCCGACAAGGGCAACGGGAACTACGCGTACATCGATTCCGCGTCCGAGGCGCGCAAGGTGCTCGTGCGCGAGGCGGGCTCCACGCTCGTCACCGTGGCCAAAGACGTGAAGCTCCAGGCCGAGTTCAACCCCGCGCGCGTCCAGAGCTACCGCCTCGTCGGCTACGAGGATCGGCTGCTCGCCGACCAGGACTTCAACGACGACAAGAAGGACGCCGGCGACATGGGCGCTGGACACTCCGTGACCGCGCTCTACGAGGTCGTCCCCGTCGGCGCCCCGGCTCCCGCGGGGCAGCCTCCCGCCGTGAGCCCGCTCAAGTATCAGTCCGGCTCGACGCTCGCGCCCGCGTCGTCACGCTCGGAGCTCCTCACGGTGAGCGTCCGCTACAAAGCTCCGCAAGGAAACACGAGCTCGAAGATCTCCGAAGTGGTGGTCGATCAGCCCGAGCCGTTCGCGAGCGCGAGCGCGGATCATCGCTTCGCGGCCGCCGTGGCCGAATTCGCCCAAATCCTGCGCGGCTCCCCTGCGGTCGCCGGGCAAACGCTCGCAGGCGCCAAGAAGATGGCACAAGCCGCGCTGACCGCCGACGCAACCGGCGACCGCCGCGAGCTCCTGTCGCTGATCGAGCACGCGCGGGGCTTGGGGAAGGAGCCGCTCAGCCGCGCGGAGTGAGCGGAGGCGCGGGTGGCTGGCAGAGACTGAGTCAGCGCCGCGGAGCGGTGGGGAATGACTTGGCGCGGAGAGCGGCGGGCGCGTTTTTGTAAGCGCTACGATGGATATGCATTGCGTCGGCGGGCGCAGCCCGCCCGCAACGACCCCGTGGTCTTGGAAGAACAGATCGACGGGCGCATGACGGGCACGACCCAACACGAGGAACCGGCGAGGCCGGCACGCGCTGGTTCAACGGAGCGCCAACGTCGCGAGGCCCTACCCCATTGGATCTCATTCCCCCCGGCCGAAGCCGGTTCACTCAACCCCGATCGCCGGCACGGCTTCGCCCTGGATCCGCTTGCCCGCAGCGAACGACTCGAGCACGGGCGCCACTTCCCCTTCGAACGCTTCGCCTCCCCAGAAGTAACGAAGCGCCCCGGTCGAATCGTAGAGGAAGCTCGCGGGGAGCATCCCAGGCCAGCGCGGGTTCATGCCCTGCTTGAAAGGGCCGAGGGGACGTTCGGCGAGGTAGCTCGTTAGGACGAGCTTTCGTTCTTTCAGGAAAGCAGCCGCTTTCTCGCGGTCGGCGGGCTCGTCGAGGGAGACGAGCACGACGTGGATGCCGGCGGAGGCGTACTTCTCTGCGAGCTTCTCGAGCATCGGGATCTCGTGCTTGCAGGGGCCGCACCAGCTGGCCCACGCGTTGACGAGCGTTCCTTTGCCGCCGAGGCGACGCACCTCGCCGAGTAGCCGCTCGGCGCTCACGGTATCGAGGGGAGCGAGCGCGGCACCTTCGGGTGCGGGCGGGCCGCTCTCCGCGACGGGTGCCGGTGGGCCGTCGGTGGCTTCGGGGGCGGGTGGCGGCGGCGCCGTCTCGGACGGGGCGGGGGACGGCTCCTGCGTTGCCACGATCGCTGCCGGCTCGGCCTTCGCGCGCGCCGGGGTTTCGTTCCGCGAGCAGCCGAGTGCCAGTGCGGAAAGCGCGAGGAGCAGCTTAGCGGAAGATCGTTTTTCGGTAGTGCTGGAGCTCGGCAATCGATTGCCTCACGTCGAAGAGCGCGTCGTGCTCGCGATCCTTCGGCTTGTCGAAGACCGCGGTCGGTCCGTACCACGCCTTGGCGAGGAGCTTCACGCTGCTCACGTCGATCGTGCGGTACGACAGGTACCCGGCGAGCCCGGGCATGTGGCGCTCGACGAAGCGCTTGTCCTGCCCGATCGTGTTGCCGCAGAGGACGGCGGGGTACGTACAGTGGCCGGCGACGCGCTCGAGCAGGCGCTGCTCCGTCGCCCAGTTGTCTACTTTCGAGGCGCGCAGCCGCGTGATGAGGCCCGACTTCTCGTGCATGTCGCGCACGAAGGGCGTCATCTTCGCGAGCTCGCTCTCGGGCTGCCAGACGTCGACCACGTATTCCTCGATGATGTCGAGCGCGCCGTTCGTGATGATGAGCGCCGCCTGGAGGATCACGTCCGTCGTGGGGTCGAGCCCGGTCATCTCCAAATCGAGCCAGGCTAGGTTGCCTTCGGTCGGGACACGCTTCGCGGCGGGGGTCGTCATCGCTTCGCTGCTCCTTTCGGCAGCACGATCTTCGGCTTCTTCGGGTGCGGCCGATAGAAGAGCAGCGTGCGGCCGATGGTTTGTGCGAGGGCCGAGCGGGTCTTCTCGGCGATCTCGCTGCCGAGCTCCGCGACCGGTGTCGGAACATCGCCGGACACCCGCACCTTCACGAGCTCGTGCTGCGTGAGGGCGCTATCGACGGCGTCGAGCACCCCTGGCGTGAGCGCCTGCGTGCCGATCTGGACGATGGGCTTCTGGTGGTGACCGAGAGCGCGCAGGTGGCGGCGCTGCCGGCCGTCGAGCTCGGGTGGCGGAGCGGCCGACATGCGGGGGCGAGCCTAGCAAAACCGGAGGGTAGGGTCACCCTTCCGGCCGGCGCGCGAAGGTGCAAGGGTCACCCGGTGCGCGTTCTCTATGGCGTGGTCGGCGAAGGCATGGGGCATGCAACCCGGAGCCTCGTCGTGCTCGAGCACCTGGCGCGCGCGGGGCACGAAATCCGCATCGTCGTCTCCGGCCGCGCGCACGGCTTCCTCGTCAAGAAGCTAGCCAGCTTCTCGAACGTCAGCGTCGAAGAGATCCACGGCCTCACCCTCCAGTATTTCGGCAACGCGCTCGACCGCACGCAGAGCGTCTTCTCCAACCTGAAGAACGCGCCCGAGGGGATCAGGAAGAACATCAAGGTCTATCGTCGCGTCGCCGAGTCCGGCTTCCTGCCGGACGTCGTCATCAGCGACTTCGAATCGTGGGCCGCGCTCTACGGTACGCGCCACGGCGTGCCGGTGATCAGCATCGACAACATGCAGATCATCAACCGCTGCCGCCACGACAAGAGCCTCGTCAAGGCCAAGGGTTTCGACTTCGAGGTCGCGCGTCTCGCCGTGAAGATGAAGGTGCCGAAGGCGTACCACTACGTCGTCACGAGCTTCTTCTTCCCCCCGGTGAAGAAGAAATACACGACGCTGATCCCGCCGATTCTCCGGCCCGAGGTGCAGGGCCTCGAGTGGAAGCCCGGCTCGCATGTCCTGGTCTATCAGACGCAGACCACGAACCAGGCGCTCGTTCCCACGCTGAAGCAGCTGCCGTTCCGCTTTCGCGTGTACGGGCTCGGGCGCGAGGGCAGCGAGGGCAACGTCACCTTGTGCCCGTTCTCGGAGCAGAAATTCCTCGAGGATCTGTCGACGGCGCGCGCGGTCGTGTGCGGCGGCGGCTTCTCGCTGCTCGCCGAAGCCGTCTCGCTCGGCATTCCCACGCTGTCGATCCCCGTGGTCGGCCAGTACGAGCAGGAGCTCAACGCGCGCTACCTCGAAGCGCTCGGCTACGGCGCCTCGGCTCCGCGCTTCGGCGGCCGCTCGATCGCGCAATTCCTCGAGCGCTGCCCCGAGTACCAGGCGGCGCTCGGAGGCAGCCGCCTGCCGCGTGACAACGCCATGCTCTTCGGTTGCGTCGACGAGCTCCTCGCGCGCATCGAGCGCGGCGAGAAGCGGCGCCCGCGGCTCACGACGCCTGCCATGGGCGCGTGGTCCGACGGAGACGCGAGCGACGACGAGGACGGCGAATGACGACCGACGCCACCCAAAACAGCCCGATCGAGGTGCGCGTCCCGCGGCAATACCGCTACTACGACCTCGTGATGGGCGCGTTCGTCTGCGTCCTCCTCTGTAGCAACCTGATCGGCGTGCGGAAGGTCACGCACGTGGCGGTGGGCGGCAAAGAGCTCTTCGCGTTCGGCGCGGGCAACCTCTTCTTCCCGATTGCCTACCTCTTCGGCGACGTGCTCACGGAGGTGTACGGCTACGCGCGCTCGCGGCGTGTCGTGTGGACCGGGTTCGCCGCGCTCGCGTTCGCCGCGTTCCAGAGCTTCGTGGTCGTCCATCTTCCGCCGGCGGAGCAGTTCACCGATCAAAAGCTGCTCGAGTGGGCCTTCGGCTCGACGTGGCGCATCGCGCTGGGCTCGCTCATCGCGTACTGCTGCGGCGAGTTCGTGAACTCCTTCACCCTGGCCAAGCTCAAGATCCTGACGGGTGGCCGCATGCTCTGGACCCGCACCATCGGCTCGACCATCGCGGGCGAGGCTGTCGACACCCTCATCTTCTATCCGCTCGCCTTCTACGGCGAGAGCTGGATGCCGAACGATCTGCTCGTCCGCATCATGATTGCGAACTACTTCCTCAAGGTCGGCTGGGAGATTGCCGCGACGCCGCTCACCTACAAGGTCGTCGGATTCTTCAAGCGCGCCGAGCAAGAGGACTACTACGACCGCAACACCAACTTCACGCCGTTCAGCCTGAAGGTTTGAGGGTTTTTTGGGGGGCACGGCGCTGAGGGCGCCGCTGACCCGCTGCTCGGAGTTCCGCGCACCGCCGTCCAGTGTGCCGAACAGTAGGGCCCGCGGCGCTCGAAATTTCGCGGGGATTCGCGCTCCGCTCGCCGGCACGCCCGTTGCTCTCCTCCCGCGTGGAGTAGACAATCGTCGATCATGTCGGTCCGCCGGCTCTTAGCCCTCTCGTGCCTGTCGCTCGGCGTGGCGCTTCCGTCCGCGGCGCGGGCGGACGGCTACGATTCCGCCGTGGGGCGCGCTGCCGCCGCCCGCGACCGGGCGCTCGAAACGGGCAGCCCCGTCGACTGGCGCGAGGCGCTCGAGCTCTTCGGGGCGGCCGTCGAGTTCAACCCGACCATGGAGGCGAAGTTCGAGTACGCGGAAGCCGCCGCCCGGCTCGAGCTCGACGACGAGGCTTTCGGCGCCTACGCAGACGCTCTCGAGCTCGGCATCGCCGGCAAGGCGCGCGAGCGGGCGCAAACCTTCGTCAACGAGCACGAGCACTCGCTCGGGCGTTTGGCGCTCGCGGGCCCCGCGGGAACGCGCATCTACCTCGACGAGCGCAAGCGCGGCACGTTGCCGCTCGCGCGCGGCATTCCCCTCGTCCCTGGCGTCCACGAGCTGCACGCCGACGCCACGGGCTTCCAACCCCTCGAGCGCGAGCTCACCGTCACCGCCGATCAGACGACCACGCTCACGCTCGTGCTCGAGCCGGCGACGGTTCCGCTTCCGGCGCCGAGCGCGCAGGACGCCGCCGCGCCGCCGAGCGACAAAGCTGTCACAGCGGGCGGCAGCTGGGCCACGCCGGTGCTCATCGCGGGCGGCGTGCTCCTCGTGGGCGGCGGCGTCATCATCGTCGCCACGACCGCGAACATCTCGAAAAAGCACGACCAGCTCGAAGAGGTATGCGTCGTCCTCGAGGACGAGGTGTGCAAGGCCACGACGGCCGAGGACGTATCGACGGCGCAGCACATCGGCAACGACATTCTCGCGGCCAAGGGGCTGCGCTGGGGCGGCGTGGCCGCGGCCGCCGTCGGGCTCGGCGCCGTCGGCGTGAGCCTGCTCCATATCGCGACTCGGAGCGACGGCAAAAAGGTGCAGCAGAGCGCGCGTGTCGAGGTCGGGGCCGCGTTCACGGGAGTACGATGGCGCGCCGACTTCTGAGCCTCGTTCTCGCGCCGGCGGTGGTCGCCGCCCTCGGCTGTCAGGTCGATCCGATTGCGATCGTCGACTGCCACACGACGGCCGATTGTGAAACCGGCATGCTCTGCTCGCCGGAGCACGCGTGCGTCCCGTTGCCCGACGCGGGCGACATGCCCGACGGCGGCATGATGGCAGAGCCGCCGCCGAACCACGCCGGCGATTTGCTCACGTGGGATGCGCTAGGAAACGTGTCGGCGGACGAGAACGAATTCGAGATCTCGGGCCCGTGGTTTCTCTACGACGATTGCGGCTCCGTGCTACCGCAGATCGAGAACGGCTCGTTCGTCTGTCCGGCGGATGCGGCGACCAAGAGCTGCTGCACCGAGCGCGACGAATCGCTCGCCGGACCGCCGCCCCTCGGCGATCCGGGTTGGTCGGTGACGGCTGGTGTCCCCGGGGAAACGTCCGGATCGGCCTGCGTGCGGCTGACCACGGCTGCGCACGTCACGAGTTGGCAGTGGGGCGCCGGTCTCGCGCTCAACTTGAACAATTGGGGGGCGTTCGACGCGAGCAGAGCGCGGTCGGGTGGACGCATCATCGGTTTCTCCTTCGACATCGAGTCGGGGCGTCCCGGCAGCGTCGAGCTGCAAGTCGGCATTGGAACGACGGACAACGACTCGCATTTCCAGGTCCTTGCTATTCCGGCACGCGGGGCGAAGCTCTTGTTCGAGGATCTTCCCTACAACTTCAGCAATCCGGGGAATCCCCTCGATCTCACCGCGGCGACCCGTATCAACTTCGCGATGCCGTCCATCGAAAGCGCGACGGTGTTCGACTTCTGCGTCACGAACCTACGTGTGCTCCACGAAGCGCCCGATCTACCGGGCCCGTAGGCGCGACGGCTCAACCGCTGCTACTTGCAAACGAACGCGAGACAGAGCTGGCTCGCGCAGTCGCGGGACCGCTCGCACGCAGCGCCCGCCGCGAGGCCCACCGTTGCGCCGGTCATCGCTGCGCTCGGTTTACCCGCGGCGTCCGGTGACGGCCCGCGCTCGCTGCGCTTGGCGCGCCCGACGGCGACGCGCGGCGCGTCCGGTGCCGCCGGTACCGCAGCGACACTCGCCGTCGTGGCGGCAGAAGGAGCGCGAGCCACGGCGGCAGAAGCGCTCCCCGCGACGGCCAGTGCGCTCGTGGGCGTCGCCGCGACGGGGTCTGGCGCGGGCGCCGGGTCCGGGTTTGCGAGCGCGGTTCCCGCTGGCGAAGCTGCCGCGGCGCGCTCCTCGGTCGGTTTCGCCGCCGGGCGCAGCCCAAGCACCGCTCCCGCGAGCCCCACGAGCGCGAGCGCCCCCACGCCAACGGGCACGAGCTTCCGCCGTCGCTCGCCCGCCGTCGGCGCCGGCCGTGTCACGGGCGCGCTCGTGCTCGGGACCGGCAGCGTGAAGGTCTCGCTCGTCGCGAGCTCGACCTCCGGCTCACCGAAGTCGGGAGCCTGAGCCGCGGTGAGCGCTCCGAGCACGGCACGCACCTCGCGCAGGCTCGGCGGGCGCTGCGCTCGCTCGCGCGCCAGCATGCGCATCAGGAGCGCTCCGAGCTCGCGCGGCACGGCGGGCACGAGCTTCTCGATCGGCATGATGCCGGTGCTGAGCAGCCGCACCATGATTTTCGCCGCGTTCTCGCCCTCGACGGGCCGCATCCCGCTCAGGCACTCGTAAAGGATCACGCCGAGCGCCCAGACGTCCGCGCGGTGATCGATCACGCGCTCGCCCATCGCCTGCTCGGGAGCCATGTAGCAGGGCGTCCCGAGCGTCGAGCCGGTTTCCGTGCGCAACGGCACCTCGCCTGGGCGCGCGCCGAGCCACTTGGCGATCCCGAAGTCGAGCACCTTCACGACCGTCGTGGCGCCGCTCTGCTGCAAGAAGATGTTCGCGGGCTTGAGATCGCGATGCACGATGCCGCGCGCGTGCGCCGTGCCCACGGCCGAGACGACGGGCAAGAGCAGCGTGGCCGTCTCCGTGACGCCGAGCGCCTGCTCGCGCTCGACGCGCTCCGCCAGCGTTTCCCCGCGCAAAAGCTCCATCACGATGATGGGCGGCTCCTCCCCCGACTCGACGAAATCGAGGATCTCTACGACGTTCGGATGCTCGACCGCGCAGGCCGTTTGCGCCTCGAGCATGAAGCGCGCGCGCCCCGAATCGCCGAGATCGGCACCGGGCGCGAGCCGGAGCCGCTTGATGGCGACCGCGCGACCCGTGCTCACGTTCGTGGCCTCCCACACGTCCCCCATGCCGCCCTCGCCGAGCAGTCGAGTCAGGCGGTAGCGATCCGCCACGACGGAACCCGGACCGAGCCTCAAATCAAGCTGAGAGTATCAGAGGAGCCCGTACTCTTCGAGCTTCGTGTACAGCGTCGTGCGCGAGACACCGAGCAAGCGCGCGGCCGCGCTGCGGTTTCCGCCTGCCTGGTCGAGCGCGCGCACCAGGGCTTGCCGCTCGGCGCTCTTCACGATCGCGTCGAGCGCGAGACCGCCCTCCTTGCCGCTGCCTGCGCCGTCGCCTTCGGGCGGGCCCGATGCGTCGGCGCCGACGGTGCCGGTTTCGGTCGCGAAGCGAACAGGGCGCTCGAGCTCGCCCTTCACGTCCGCCTCCGTGATCGTGCCGCCGCGACACAGCACGACCAGGCGCTCCACGAAGTTTTGCAACTGCCGCGCGTTCCCCGGCCAGCGCTGGCTCGCGAGCAGCTTCAGCGCATCCGCGCCCAGCGCGACCGGGGCGCGACCGCTCGCCTTCACCACCTCTTCGCAGAAGTACGTCGCGAGCTCCGGCACGTCGGCGCGCCGCGCGCGCAGTGGCGCGATCCACATCGGGACCACGTTCAGGCGATAGAAGAGATCCTGACGGAACTCACCCTTTTGCACCATGCCCTCGAGGTCGCGGTGGGTCGCCGCGACGACGCGCACGTCGACGCGCAGCGTTTGCTTCCCGCCGAGCCGCTCGAATTCGCGATCCTGAAGCAACCGAAGCAGCTTTGCCTGCACGGGCAACGGCAGCTCACCCACCTCGTCGAGAAACAGCGTCCCCGTATCCGCGAGCTGCACGCGGCCGAGCTTCTGCGCGGTCGCGCCCGTGAACGCGCCCTTCTCGTAGCCGAAGAGCTCGCTCTCGATCAGCGTCTCCGGAAGGGAGGTGCAATCGATCTTGATGAACGGGCGGCTCACGCGCGGGCTCAGCCGGTGAAGGGCGCGGGCGACCAGCTCCTTGCCGGTGCCGCTCTCGCCCCGCACGAGCACGGTCGAGGTGGAGGGCGCCACCTGCTCGAGCAGCTCGCGGAGCGCCTGCATCGTCGGTGTGCGACCGAACACGATGCCGGTCTCGGCGCGCGGGGGCGGCGGCGCGGCGGCGGTCTTCTCCGCCGCGGCGAGCGCCTTCTGCACGGCGAACAGCAGCTGGGCGGGGGCGAACGGCCGGAGCAAGAGATCGCTCGCGCCGAGCCCGACCAGCTCCGCGATGCGCTCGGGCGACGCATCGTCCGTGATGAGAACCACCGGCAGCCCCGGCCAGCGATCCTGGATGGAACCGAGCAGCGCCGTCGTGCCCTCATGCCCCTCCACGAGCTCGAGCACCACGGCGTCGATGGCCCGGTCCTCGAGGGTGACGAGCGCCTGGTCCGCCGCGGTTGCGACGAGCTCGAACGACTCGCCGGCGAGCGCCTCGCGCACGGGGGAGGCACCGGCGGGAGAGGTGACGACGAGAACGCTTCCTTTAGCGGGCATACGCCACAGAGCGGAGTAGCCGACCCCCCAAGGGGGGTAAAGCCGGCTCGCGACCTCCGCATGTAGCGGCTCCCGGACGCTCGCGTCGCCCGATTGTACGGAGGTCTGGACACCGTCGTCGTCGGAGCCCCAGATCTTTCGCAGGAACGCGCTGGTCACGCGATCGCTCGAGCAAAGCTCGCGCCACACGCTCGTCACGATGGCGAGCGTCATCGACGCGGCCCTCCGATCGACCGAGCTCGTCCCCGAACAGCCGAAGCCTCACGACGCGTCCATGCCCGTGCACGTCATGCCGACGCTCTCGAGGATGCGCAGCGAGGCGCTGGTTGGGGTCGCTGTCACGAGGCGAGCGCGGGCGTTCGCGAGCACGCCGCGCGTGCAGCCATGGCGCGTCCGGCGCACGGGTAAGAGTCTTTGGCACACAATGGCGCGGTCTGAGCCGATCCCGTTAATTAAACATCAATAATATCAACTAGTTGAAATTTAGTTCTTGCCGGCACACCGCTTGCTAAGATGAGCGGTCATGGTCCGTCCCACCTCGTTCCCGCGCACTGGTCTCGCCCTCGTCATCCTGCTCGGAGCCGCCGGCACCGCCCACGCCCAAGGGATGGGCATGGCCGCTCCGATCATGCCGGCCAACGAATGCGAGGTCGACGCCGACTGCGGTCACGGCTTCGCCTGTGAGGTAGCGCAGACGGGCACCGGCGGCACCCTGGGAATGGGTGGCGCTTCGGCGGGAGGTGCTGCAAACCCTGCTCCGAGCACCGGCGGCACCGCGATGGGCGGCCAGGCGGGCGCCGGGGATGCGGCCGCGGGCGCATCGACGGGTGGGACGGGGCAGGGCGTGCCGCTTCCGTCTTACTGCGGCGACATGATCTGTCAGCTGCCCGCCGAGTCGTCGGTGTCGTGTCCGCTCGATTGCGGCACCGGCTACAAGTACTGCGCGCCGGCGACCTGCGAGGAGCAGATCGATTGCGCCGATGGCTATCGCTGCGCCGAGGCGATCGGGCTCGGCACCGGCGGCGCGTCGTCCGTTCCGAACTACTGCGGTGACGGCGTGTGCTTCCAACCGGAGACGTCACTCACGTGTCCGGAGGACTGCACGAGCCTCGGTCGCTGCGAGCCCGAAGCCGGTTCTTGCTTCAGCAGCGCCGAATGCGCGCCAGGCTTCTATTGTTGGATCGGCGGGGGCGCGATGGGCGGCGCCGGCGGTGGCTCGGCGAGCGGCTCGGGTGGCCTCTCGGGTTCGTCGTCGGGCGGAACTGCCGCCGCCAGCGGCGGCGCGAGCGGCTCTTTTGCTCCGCCCGCGGAGGGCGGAACCGGCTCGTCCACGGGCGGCTCGAGCTCCGGGTCCTCGGGTGCGCTGCCCAAACCGGGGGTGGGTGGATCGGCGGGTACCGCGGGCGTTGCCGGCAGCTCCGGCACGGCGGGCGTTGCCGGAACCGCGCCCCTCGGCGGCACCGGCGGCATTCCGAATGATCCCATCGCCGGCGTGTGCATGCCGGCGGGCACCGGCGGCATGGGCGTTGGCGGCAGCGCGGGGGGCAACGAGGTCGGCGGCACGAGCGGCACGAGCACGGGTGTTGGCGGCACCGTCGCCGGAAGCGCCGGAACGGGTCAGCCGTGCCCCGGCGGAGGCTGCGGTGGCGCGCCCAATCAAGGCGGCGCGGGCGGCACGAGCGGCACGTCGGGCGGACCGACCGGCAACCCGAGTGGTGGCGACGCAGGCAGCGAGTCCAGCGGTGGCACCGGTGGCACCACGAACGGCCAGCAGTCGCACGATGTCGTCACGCATGCCGGCTGCTCGGTCGCGGGAGGGAGCGAGCGGTCGTCGCTCGCGGGTCTCGCGTTGCTCGGGGCCGCGTTCGCGCTCACTCGACGTCGCGGGCAGTGATCCGCGCGGCGTTGAACCCGCACATACCGTGCACCCCGGCGCCGGGGTGCGCGTAGCTCGAGCACAGGTAGAGCCCGCGCACCGGCGTGCGGTAGCGGAAATAGGGAAATACCGGCCGAAATAAGAGCTGGCGGTACCAGGCATTCGAGCCGCCGCCGAGATCGCCGCCCGCGAGGTTTTCGTCCATCGTCTCGAGATCGGGCGGCGCCGCGTAGTGGCGCGCGACGATCGTCTGCCGAAAGCCCGGCGCGAGACCCTCGATGCGCTCCTCGAGCCGATCGGCGAAGCGCGCCGCCGCCTCACGCCATCCCCCGTGGACGACCGGAGGCACCCGCGAGTAGCCGTAGAGCGTGTGCATGCCGGGCGGAGCGCGCGACGCATCGCCGAGGGTGTGCTGCCCCATCACGATGAATGGGAGCTCCGGCAGCTTGCCGCTCCGCACCTCGCGGGCGAAGCGCGCAAGATCCTCCACGCTCTCGCCCGAGTGCACGACGGCGCTCTGTCTCGCCGCTTCGACGCGCCAGGGTACCGGTGCGGAGAGCGCGTAATCGATGCGGAAGGTGCCGAAGCCGAGCGGAAAGCGCCGCATCCGGAGCCGCACGAACCGCGGCACGTCGCGCCGCTCGAGCAGCGAGAGGTAGAGCGCCGGTGCGCCCGTGTCCGCGAGCACGCCGAGGCGCGAGCGGATTTCGTCGCCACCGGCGACGCGCACGCCTTGAGCGCGCCCGCCCCGGACGACGATGCGCTCGACGCGCGCGCCGAGCCGCAGCTTGCCGCCGTGCTGCTCGAGCGTCGTGACGAGGGCATTCGTGATGGCGCGCGCGCCGCCGACCGGGAACATGTAGCCGCCGGTCGTCGCGGTCAGGCCGAGAACGTACGCGAGCGGCGCCCCGAGCACGTCGTCCGGCCCCACGTCGACGTGGAGCCCGAGCGACGGGATCACGCGGCGTGCGGCCTCGCTCGCGAAGAGCGACCGCGCAAGGCCGCCGCTCGAGCGCAAGAGCAGCGTCGCGAGTCGCGCAAGCGCCCCCGGCCCGAGCCGCAGGAGCGGGAGCAGCGACGGAAAGGGGAGCAGCAGCGCGTCGAGCAAATCCTGCTCGATGCTCCGATGAAAGCGCGTGAGCTCGGCGAAGGCGGCGCCGTCCGCGGGCGAGCCGAAGTGCTGCGCATGCACGTCCGGATCGCGCACGATGCAGGCGTAGGTTCCGTCGAGCGCCGGATGGCAGCTCTCGAACGGCGCGTTCACCCAGCGCAGGCCCGCCTCTTCGAGCTTGAGCTCGCGGAAGGCCGGGCTCGAGCGCCCAAACGGGAAGAATCCGGCGCCGACGTCGTGCACGAAGCCTGGTGCGGTGAGCTCCTCCGACGCGACGGCGCCGCCGGGGCGACCCGGGTGGGCCTCGAGCACGAGCACGCGATGGCCGCGGCGCGCGAGCACGTTGGCTGCGACGAGCCCGTTCGGGCCGGAGCCGATGACGATGAAGTCGGGATCGCCCAAGGGAGCGCTCGGACTCTAGTACCCTTGTGCCCGCGCGTACCGGCAGGTGCGGAGAGCGCACGAACACCGCGCCGAAATGCTACGAGTAGCGTCGTGATCGTACTCGGCGTCGACCCCGGCACCCGCCGCCTCGGCTGGGGCGTCGTGGCCCGCGACGGCAACCGCATCCGGCACCTCGGCCACGGCGTGCTGGCCCTCCCCGCAACGAAACCGCTCGCCGAACGCCTCACCGTGCTCGAGGCGGGGCTCACGGAAGTGATCGCCCGCTTTCGTCCGGAGGTGAGCTCGGTCGAGTCGCTCTTCTTCCACAAGGACGCGCAGGCGGCGTCCAAGCTCGGCCATGCCCGGGGCGTCGTGCTGCTCTGTTGCGCGCGCTCGGGCCTGAGCGTCGCGGAGTACGCGCCCGCGCGCGTGAAGCGCACCGTCACGGGTCATGGCGCCGCCGACAAGCGTCAGGTGGCGCTGCTCGTGCGGGCGATGCTGGCGCTCGATGCTCCGCCACCGAGCGACGCCGCGGACGCGCTGGCGCTCGCGCTGACGCACCTCCGGCAGGCCCCGTTGGCGCAGGCGGTGCTCAAGGCGGCCACGCAGGCGCGCCGGTTACAGCGTCGCTGAAGCCCGCGGCGGTCGGCTATTGCCAGTGTCACGGTAAGCTGCAAGAACACAACTCGTTCCCGCGTATACAGGTTCGAACATGCTGACTCGTCGCGCCCTGCTCGCCCTCGCTGCCGGCTCCACCCTGGCCACGCTCGGTGCGACCGCCGTCGCCGGCCCGACGCCGACTCCCGCTCCGGCTCCGCCCGCTGCCGCTCCGGTGCTGAACGCCGAGCAGATCGCCGATCGCGTCCAAGGCTTCTACGACAAGACCAAGACGTTCAAGGCGTCGTTCAAGCAGGTCTACACGGCCAAGGCCTATGCCAAGACGAAAGAAGGCGTCGGCGTCGTCATCCTCGAGAAGCCGGGGAAGATGAGCTGGCGCTACACGAACAACGGCAACCGCATCGTCTCCGACGGCAAGGTCATCCGCGTCTACGAAAAAGAAAACCAGCAGATGTACGAGCAGCCGCTCGACAAGAGCCCGTACCCTGCTGCGCTCGCGTTCCTGGTCGGCACCGGCAGCCTGAAGCAGTCGTTCAAGCTCACGAAGATCGACCCGAAGACCGTCAACTTCGAGGGCGGCTTCGTGCTTGCCGGCGAGCCGCGCGAGGCGACGCCGGCCTACCAGAAGATGTTGCTCTTCGTCGACGCTGCGACCTACCAGGTGCGCCGCGTGCTCTTGCTCGACGCGCAGGGTAACAAGAATCGCTTCGACTTCAGCGGCACCGAAGTGAATCTGAAAACGCCGCCCGGCGAGTTCGCGTTCACGCCGCCGAAGGGCACGCAGGTCGTTCGTCCGTAGAACGAAGCTCGGCGGAGTCTTCCTATCCGCGCGTCGTACGCCGCGTGATGCCTACTCGAGGAGCCGGCGCTCGCCGTTTCCCTGCACGTCCACGTGGGCATACGGTCGCGCGTCTCCCTGCCGGTACTTGAACGAGCCCGGGTTCAAGTAGCCGTCCTTCGAGTCGGGCACGTGCGTGTGGCCGAAGATGACGGTCTTCGCGCCCGTGATGTTTTGGACGTGCCCCGCGGCCTCGCGCAGGCGCTTCACGGGTAGGCCTTCGTAGCGGTTCGTGCCGCGGCGCTTCGACTCGAGGAGGTAGAGCCCGCTCAGGAGCGCCAAGCCGAGTGCACCCGTGCTGCGGAGAGCGATGCCGACGCCGACGCCGCCCGCCGTGCTCAGGGTCGCGATCAGGCGGTCGAAGTAGAGGCGAAAGAACGAGCGCTCGAAGCTTTCGTGGGTCGGGCGCGGCCGGTCATCGAGCAGGCGCTGCAGCACGTCGCGCTCGAGACGGAGCTCCGGCAGAAAGCTCGCGAGTAGTGCGTCACCGCGCTCTTGCTCGCGCGCAACCGCGGGCCGCCACCCGGCTTCGCGACAAAAGTGCCCCGCCGTCCCGAGGTAGTTCGCGAGCACGAGCGGCATCCGGAATCCGTACGCGCGCCACGCGCGCTGGAGCGCCTCCACCGGGGTGATTTCGGTGGCGTGTGCGAAATCGAACGCTTCGTTCGGCGCGAGGAAGCGCCGCGTCAGCGCGACGCCGAGCGGCTCCGTATCGATCGTCGGCACGACCAGCGGATGGGTCGGCGCGTTGTCCGGATCGTAGGCGTGACCGTGCTCGACGTGCACCGTTCCGTGGCGCAAAAACCAGGCTGGCAGCGTCAGGGCGGCCTCGTGCGACAGGTCGAGCCAGCCCAGCAGCCGATCACGGAGGCCGGCCGTTGCAACCGCCGCGTCGTGATTGCCCGGCAGAATGGTGAGGCGCCCTTGCCCGCGGAGGTGGCGGCGCAACGCG
>DATMCL010000466.1:0-9926 GCA_035558375.1 Polyangiaceae bacterium | reverse complement strand
ACCACCGCGAGCACGCTCGACGCGGCGATGACCCACGGCGCGACGCGCCTCCGCGGAAAATGCCCTTCCCGAGCGCGCACACCTTGGCGAAAGCGCGCCCGCTGCGCCTGCTGCCATGCCTCCGGCGGTTTGCCGAGCTCTTCTCGGAGCTCGGCGGCGAGGGGCTCGAGCTCATCCATCGGACGGCCTCCCTTCGGGTGCGAGCGGCTCGGCAAAGCGGCGCGCGAGGACGGGGTCGCGCTTCACGAGACGCATGAAGCGCTCTCGAGCGGCCTTGAGCCGGCGTCGTGCCGTTCGATCCGAGCATCCGCAGCGGCGCGCGATCTCCTCGAGGCTCGCATTTTCGAGCAGCTGCAACGTGAACGCCATCCTTTCGGCGACCGGCAGGCATTCGAGGATCCGTTGGGTGCGCGCGACGAGCTCGCGTCCCTCGAAGTCTATGTTCGGTGCCGGTGGCTCGTAGCCGGAAAGTGCCTCGAGCGAGAGCCACCGCACGAGCTTTCTGCGCCGAAAGAGGTTGCAGATGGTGTTGAAAGCCACCTTCGCGACCCAAGCCTCGAGCTGCGAAGGCTCGCGAACGGAGGCAGCGCCCCGGACGACGGCCACGAGGATGTCCTGCGCGACATCGTCCCGCTCGGGATCGGTCGCGAGGTAGAGCCACACCATCTTGCTCACGACCGGGGCAACGCGCTCGTAAGTCAGCTCGCTCGGCGTCGCTTCGTTCGGAACGAGCAGCAGGCGAGTCGAATCGCTCGCGGACTGCTTCCAAGCGGGGTCGACGGGTTGACGAACGCGCGGCACCTCGATCAGGATATCAGACTGTGGTGAAGACGCGCGCACGCGCGGCACCGAGTACGATTGATGGCCACCTTTCGCGTTCCCGTGTGTCTGAGGCGCATGCGCGGCGCTGGGCTCAGCTTTTGTGCCGGTTTGTGCAGCATTGCCCTGGGCTGCACGACCACCCTGGACCCGAGCTTCGTCGTCGAGAGCGAGGACGCCGGCGTGACCGATCCGCTTCCGACGTGCTCCTCTTTCGCGCAAGCCCCGAGCGCGTACGTCGTGTGCTCGAAGCCCCTCGATTACGAGGCGGCCACGTTCGATTGCATGCGCCGTGGCGCTACGCTGGCCGCGATCGGCACGTCCCAGGAAGACGACTTCGTCGCAACGAGCGCGGGCAGCGTCACCAACGACGACCTCTGGCTCGGTGGAACACGGGACGACGCGTACGTTTGGCGCTGGCCGGACGGCACCGTCTTCTGGCGCGGTGGCGTCGACGGAGTGCCGGAGGGCGATGCCTTCGTCAGCTGGCTTCCCGGCGAGCCGAACGACTCCAGCACGGTCACGACGGATCCGGAGCGCTGCCTCGCCCTCAAAGCGAATCGGAATGACTGGTACGACCGCTCCTGCTCCTTGGCACTGCCCTACGTCTGCGAGCAGGCGTTGCCGGCTCCGTAACGGAGCCGACCGGCGGCAAGGCATGGGGCGGAGGCAGAACATCCTGTCCCCGCTTGAGTCGTTCGAGGCCCCCGTGGGCGGCCACGAATGCGCGGCGCACCTCGGCTCACCTGTCCCTCATAGCGAGTCTGCTATGGTCTGAGACGGGAGCAGCTGGTGGTAGTCGAAGCGTCAGCGCGCCGGACACCATGGCTTCGACTGACGTGCGTCCTGGCGGTCGCCTACGGCTGTGGGCGCTCACATGCAGGTGATTCGAGCGCGAACGGTGGATCGGCGCATGCAGGCATCGAAGGGGGAGGCGCACAGAGTCGAGCCGGCTCAGCGGGCTCGGGCGGCGCGCCGGCGGGCGGGGGTGCAGGGCAAAGTGTCGGTGGCACGCGCGCCGGAGGTCTTCTTGCGGTTCAGCTTCACTACCCGGCGATTTGAACACTGCGATTGCCTTCTGGACTCCTCCCACCCTGCCCGTCGTGCTCGCCAACAACGTCGTCGCCTACGTTGCGACCCCGGTCCACGGCGACGACGCTCCCTTGCTCACCTTGGTCGGGAACGTCTTCTCCGACGACGCGAGCTCGAAGGATTGGTTCAGCGATTTCGCCGCCGGCAATTTCGTTCCGAGCGCAGCATCGCCGCTGATTGGCGCAGGCTCGGCGGAGTACGGCGTCCCAACCGACATCGACGGCAAGCCGCGCGTGGGCGGCTTCGATAGCGGCGCGTATCAGCACTGACGCCCCGGAAGCGGCGCGCCGGGAAGAAGCGCTTGCATTCGAGGTCCACTCGGCCGAGCCTCCGCCGGCCGCGCGCGCCCGATGAAGAAATCCCCGCTGTTGCCGCTATTTCTCATCGTGGTCGTCGACGTGCTCGCGCTCACGATCATGCTGCCGCTGCTGCCGTTCTACGCGGAGCACTTCGGCGCGAGTCCGACCGTCGTCGGGTTACTGGTCGGCACCTACGCGCTCTGCCAGCTCGTCGCCGGACCCGTCCTTGGACAAATCTCCGATCGGGTCGGACGCAAGCCCGTGCTCGCCGTGAGCCAGATCGGCACGTTCTTGGGGCTCCTGCTCTTGGCGTACGCGCCGAACCTCGCGGTCGTCTTCTTCGCCCGCGTGCTCGACGGATTGACGGCCGGCAACCTATCGACGGCGCAAGCGTACATTGCCGACACCACGCCACCCAAGGAGCGCTCGCGCTCGTTCGCGCTGATCGGCATCGCATTCGGCTTTGGGTTTCTCGTCGGACCCGGCGCTTCCGGCTACCTCACGCATCACTTCGGCTTTCGCACGCCGATCCTCGGCGCCGCGCTGCTCTCGTTCTCGAGCATTCTGGGCACGACGTTCCTCTTGCCCAAGGAGGCGCCTCGCCCAGCGGAAATCGCCCCCACGGCTGCCGCTGACGAGCCCGCTGCGCCAGCCGGGCGCCGTGTTCGGGTGCTCGACTGGGGTTCGTACGTCGTCTACTTCCGCCGTCCGTTGCTCGGCTCGCTGCTGCTCGAGTTCTTCTGCTTCACGTTCGCGTTTTCCATGTTCACGTCCGGCGCGGCGCTGTTCGCCGAGCGCCGCTTCGCCTGGCACGGCGCGCCCTTCGGCCCGAAGGAGGTCGGTTACATCTTCATGTACTCCGGCTTCCTGGGCATGATCGTTCAGGGCGCGCTGCGGCAAGGTGCGCTCGTTCGCCGTCTCGGCGAGCCGTTGCTCGTCCTCGGCGGCTTCGTCGCCGCGGCCGCCGGCTACGCGCTCCTCGGTTTCAGTCACGGCATCGCGCTACTTCTGATCTCCATCTCCGCGACCGCGCTGGGCACCGGCCTGCTCCGGCCCGCGCTGACGAGCCTCATCACGCAGCAGGTCGAGCGAACGGAGCAGGGCGTCGTGCTCGGTCTCACGCAATCGCTCATGTCCGTCTCCCAGATTGCCGGTCCCGCGCTCGCCGGTGCGCTCATCGATCGGCAGCTGCTCGAGGGTTGGGCGCTCGTCGCAACCGCCGTCACCCTCGTCGGCATCGTCTCGAGCGCGCGCAGCCTGCAGCGGCGGGGCGACCACCACCTCGAGCAGCCAGGGTAGCGAGTCGGCACGCTGCCGGTTCGGTGCCCATTCGTGCGCGCGCCGCCCGCCGAGACGGAAAAGCCATGCTCACGCGACTGCGTAGTGTGAGCCGCCCCGCGACGTGCCCCGAGCAGAGGTTTCTCCGTGCGGACGTGCGGGTCGCGGTCGGACAGTGGGCGGCTCACTGCAAATATCTTCCGTCACCGCACGAATAGCGCGCTCGATACCCTTTGTTGTTATCGAGACGGAATATTTCGATATAAGGGTGAGAAAAAATTCATCTGAACATTGTTCAGGTGGCTCAAACGAGGGAATGGTTGAGGGATGCCTCGCCTCTCTCTCTCGCTCACGTCGGTCGGTCTCCTCGGTGCTTGCTTCGTAGCGGCAGTCGTCGCGCCAGCCTGCGCGACCGATCTGCCCGCCGATGACTTCAACGACCCGGGCACCGGCGGATCCTCGATGTCCGGCCACGGCGGAACGACCGGCGGCGGTCACGCCGGTTCGGGCGGCACGCAAGCTGGCTCGACGACAAGCGGCGGCAGCGGAGGCTCAGTCACCGCTGGCACGGGTGGCGCCACCGGCGGTGGTGGGAATACGAACGGCGGCTCGGGCGCGACTGGTGGCGCGAGCGGCGCAGGGAGTAGCGGCGGCACGGGCAACACAGGTGGCGTAGCTGGCAGCACGGGCGCTGGCGGGTCGGCGGGCCTCGGCGGGAAAGCTGGCTCGGGCGGTGCCGGAAGCTCGGGCGGTGCAGCGGGTTCGGGTGGTCGAATGAGCTCGGGCGGCGCGGGAGGCATGGGCGGCATGAGCGGCATGAGCGGCGCCGGTGGCAAAGGCGGCTCGGGCGGCGCGGGCAACGGAGGAAGCAGCTCCGGGAGCGGTGGTAGCGGCGGTGCAACCGTCATCGATTGCTCTGCTCCCATGCCGACCGGCGGAACGGATCACTGCGGGCAGAACACTCAAGGCAAAGCAGGCGACTTGAGCTGGTCGCTGTGGTCCAACGCTTTGAGTAGCAGCGCCTGCATCACCACCTTCAGCGTTCCGGCGTTCAGCGCGCGCTTCAGCAACAACAGCGATTTCTTGGCGCGCGTCGGGCTCGAATTCGGCAACAACGGCAAGCCGCACGGCGAGTACGGGACGATCAAGGCGGACTTCAGCTACAAGAAGTCGGGAAGCGCCGGCGGGTACTCCTACATCGGAGTCTACGGTTGGACCACGAGCCCCTGCGTCGAATGGTACATCGTCGACGATCGGTGGGGTTCGATGCCCTTCAATGCCTACAACGCATCCCAGAAAGGCACCTTCAGTTCGGACGGCGCCGACTACAAGATTTTCCAGAACAAAACCAACGGGACGGGCGGCTCGCGATGCAGCGGCGTGTCGCAGTGGGATCAGTACTGGAGCATCAGGCAGTCGGCGCGTCAGTGCGGGACGATTACGGTCTCGGACCACTTCAAAGCCTGGGAGGCAGCGGGCTTGCAGCTCGGTGGCCTCTTGGAGGCGAAGATCCTCGTCGAGAGCGGCGGCGGAACGGGCGACATCGAGTTCCCCGTGGCCAACGTGACGGCGACCCAATAGTCGGCGCAAACGTCGCTTCGCCAGTTGGAGCGCTCTAGTACGTGAGCGTACGGCAGGTGAGCGTGACTCCCGTCAGGTCCTTGGGCTCGCTCTTGCCGTTGAAGTACGCGTTGACCGCGGTGGCGACCATGCCTGGCGGACACGACGCGCGCCCCGACCAATAATCGCAGTTCGCTCGCTCTTGCTCGAACGTCTTCCATACGCCCGTCGTCCCGTCGCTCCGAAGCTGTTCGCCGACCGCCATCAGGCCCTTCACCTTGGTTCCTTGGGAATTCATGCAGACGTGGAGCTCGGTGACGAAGATGTGGTCGTCGCCCCCTCCGTCGCTGATGTCGGGGAACTGCCCCTCGACGAGGTCTCCGTCAGGCCCCTTGGAACCGCAATGGTCCTTCAGGTCCCAGGTGTCGCTGCTCTTGTCGTTGAGGTCCTCGTTTCCCACCCGGAGGAAACAAGGTTCGTCGCTGCGTTCTTGGGAGCGCACGGCCCAGACGGCCGACGTCGAGCTGTTCGGGAGGCCGAGCACGTGCATGTCGTCGGCGTCGAGAACGACGCCGGACACGTTGGTCGGAACGGCAGTGCCCGTGAGCTTCCAGGTGACGGGAGTGCTGCTAGCGGCTTCCGTCGACACGTCGCCTTCGAAATCCGCGTCTTCGACTCGAGCCTGACACTGCATGCAAGGCAAGAGCAGTAGAACGAACGACAATCGCGCAATCAGCTTCATGAGGTCTCCTAACGCTCGCGCCTCTGCACGAGCGGCAGCATCGAGTGCAAGCGTCGAGCCACGGCCGGTCACTCGCTGAAACGCGGTTTTTTCGCGAATTGTGGCGACACTCCGCGGGAGTGCCAGCGCGGGACCCATGGGGCGTCCCATGGGTCGCAGGCGCCGCTCAGAAATGGGCGCCGACGGTGAGTCCGAAGAGCTCGGCGTGGGTGATGTAGCGGCCTTCCGGGCTCTCGACGCCGCCTTTCGCATCCACGGGCAGAAACAGGACGAGCATGTAGCCGAGATCGGCCTTGAAGAAGCCGCGCTCGTAGCCGAGGCCCGCCGTGAGATCGAAACGGTCGGAGTCCGGTAGGGCGGGACTGATGCCCGAGCCGGGGATGGCGCCTTGATCGTAGATGAGGCCGCCGCGCGCGTGGACGCCGAGCGGCAGCGCCACGTCCACGCCGCCGCGGAAGGTGAGCGCCGTTTGTCCCTGGGGGTTCAGCGTGCGATCGGGCGCGCTCGAGAAATCGATGGGGATGTGGTCGTACGTGGACCAGAGCACGGTGTTCACGTCGAGGCCGAGCGAGAGCGTGCGCGTGGGTCGACCGATCAGGCCGACGGAGATGATGTCGGGCAACGTGATATCGGCGTGCCCGGGCTGATCGGGCAGGGCTCGCGAGAAGTCGGGGTTGCCGGGCTGGAAGTCGGCCCGCCCGTCGTAGCTGAGCTTCACACGACTGCGGTAGCTGAGCCCGATGTGCAGCCGGTCAGGCAGCGCACGAAACAGCGCGGCGGCGTTGAACCCGTAGCCCCAGGTCCCGCCCACGAGGCGCACCTGGCCGCCCACGATCGACGGCAGACCGTTCTGAAAATCGACGGTGCTGCGGATGGCGTCGAAGCCTGCGGCGAACGACCAGTGCTCGTCGACGCTCACGGCGACGTTCGGGTTGAACGACACCGTCTGGAGCGACGCCGAGATGGCACTTTCGCGGCCGTGCCAGTCGTTCGGCCACTCGAGGCCGATGCCGAACGCGCTGTAGATCCCGAGCCCGAGCGCGAGCCGCTCCCCAAGCTTGGTCTGCGCGTAGATGGTGGGCAGGACGAAGTTGCCGCGCTCGCTGCTGGTCTGGGCGCCGCCGTCGGCGGGCGTGAAATAGGAGCGAGCGGAGATGACGACGGCGCCGGCGGCGACGTTCGTGCCTTCGAGGTAGGCGAGCGCTGCCGGATTGAACCAGTTCGCGGCGGGCTCGCGCGTCTCGGCGGTCACGGCCGAGGCCCGCCCGATCGCTTCACCGGAAAGATCGTACACGAGGAACCCGCTTGCGCGGGCCGCCGGCGCAGCGAGCGCGAGCCCGGCGGCGAGCGTGACCGTGAGGAGGATTCGTCTCATGACGGAGCCTGGAAGGTGAACGCGAAGCAATAGACGAGACTGTCGCGCGTGAGTCCCGTGAGCGGACCGAAAACGGGATTGTCGAACAGCGTCGCGAGCTCCAGGCGGCCTGCTTCGAGCTGTGCGGCGTCGGCGTCGGAGACGCTCGAGATCTGGCTCTTGCCCTGGTCGTCGACGAGCGGCGCCGTCAGCGTGAGAAGCACCGAGATCGGGGCGGGGACGAGCGAGTCGCCGGACGGTGCGCGCAGGTCGCGGCTCATGAAGATGCCGTACTGATGGCCTTGGCTGAAGGGCTCGCTGCCTGAAATGACCACGGAGCCGTCTGCGAGGCGCGCGTCCACCCGGGGAAAGCCCGTCACGAGGTTGCCCGCGGCGGCCGCAGTCAGGTCCATCACGATGACGGAGCCCGGCTGCTCGCGAACGACGAAGGCCGACACCGTGGCCGCGTCGACCGGGCCGTGCACGGCGACGCGGATCTCGTTCGGTGCGGTGACGTGGGGGACGAGCCCGACGGTCGGATCGACCTCCGCGACCGAGCCCGTGTGCACGGGGAACCCGAAGGCCACGCCCGTTTCCTCCTTCGGCAAGCCGGCGGCAGCCAGGCGCTGCCACACGCCGAGCGCGGCATAGCTCTGCCGGATGAGCTCCAGTGTGAAGAGGTTCGCGCGCGCCTCCGCGGGCGGCTGTGACTGCGACAAAAGCTCGTACGCGGGGCAGCTCGGATCGACCGCGGCGGGGTTCGTCGCGCCGCACGTGAGCGACGAATCCTCTTTGAGCAAGGCGAAGGTGGGGGAGCCGACGACCTCCTTGCCCGAGCTCGCGCGCACGCCGCCTCCGTAGGCGCGCACGCCGAAGAAGTAGTACTCGCCGAGCGCCCAGCTCGGGAGCGGCCGCAAGGCGACGCTGCGCGACGTGTCGTCGAAGCCGACGAAGAGGTTCGGCACCGCGCGCGGATCGCGCAGCGCGACGACGACGACGTTCTCACCCGCCGTCAGCGTATCCGGGGCGAGCGGTGCGGTCGCCGGCGCGGCAGCGGGAGAGACGGTCGGGAAGCCGTCGAGCGTCTCTAGGTAATGATCGAACTGGCACTCCGCGGGCGACATGCCGTGCGCCTGGGAGCAGTCGTCCGGCAGCGGCGTGCCCGCGAGCCCGAAATCGATGTGGCCCGTGAGCGGGTTCACGACGAGCCCGGTCGGCTGCGGCACCCGCGGCGGAGACGCTTCCGTGTCGAATTCGAGCGCCTCCGGCACCGGATCGTTGCCCACGTCGGGTGTGCAGCCCGCCGCGCTCGCGAAAAGCGCGAGCGCGGCGAGGGCGGTGCCCTGTCGCAAGCCTAGAGTCACTGCTCGACGATCCGGCCTTGCACGGAGGTGTACGCGGCGGGGATGTTCGGAACGTCGTCGTCGTCGGTATCGGGGAACGCGGAGACGTAGGCGAGCAGCGCTTGCCACTGCTTGAGCTCCTGCGTGCCTTTCGTCTTCGGATCGGCGTCGACGTAGCGCGTCGTGGGATCGACGAGCGTCTTGCAGTCATCGTCCTTCGCGCGCACCGCGAGGAGGCCCGCGGTGAACTGCTCCACGACGCCGAGCAATCCGGCGACGTAGCTCGTGCTCACCACCTTGTAGCAAGTGTCGGTGTCGCCCGGATCGAGCTCCTCCTCGCCCTCCGGCGTCACGAGCGAGACCTTGGTAACGCGGCCGAAGAGCGGCTTGCTCGGGTCGTACTCGACCTTCAGCCCCGATACCTGGAGGAAGTATTCGTTCGAGAGCGCGGCTCCGGCGGCACCGAGCTCGAGGCCCGAGGCGATGTCGGACGCATTCAGGTAATACGTGACGAGGGGGAAGCCTGGCTTCTGATCGGGCCCGATCCCGAGCGGGACGACGCGGAAGAGGTCGGCGAGCCAGACCTCCCCCGTCGTGCCGGCGTCGATCGAGGCCCGGATCTGCCCGTTGGCGTCGAAGCCGATGAGCGGCGGGTCGTCGGGCTCGAGCTCGGAGCAGACCGCGCGGTACGCGTCGGCAACCAGATTCCCGACGGGAGCCTCCGCGTACTCGGGGAACGCGAGATCGCCCTCCGTGGTCGCGACGACGTCACGGTAGCCGAGGCCCGCGCCGGCGAGCGCCGTGTCGATACCGTCCACGTACGCGTCCACCGCCGCCTGCACCTGCGTCGCGCCACCGATGCTGTCGTCGATGGTGTGAAGCACGTAGGAGTCGACGTCGACGGTGGCCTTTCCGCCGGCCGTTGCCGGCGGTGTCACGTTCAAAGTGAGCTCGCCGAGGAAGCGGCTGTACGAGCCGGCGGTGACGATCAGCGTGTCGCCTTCGTGCACCGGCGCGGCCAGCGAGTCGTGCGTGTGGCCGCTCACGATGAGATCGATGCCGGGTACGGCTTTCGCGAGCTCGCGATCCTCGCCGTGGCCGTCGCTGTAGATGCCGGAGTGCGAGAGGGCGATGACGAGGTCCACCTTGTCCTTCTCGCGGAGCTCCGTCACCATGCGCGCGGCGGCGGTCCCGATCGCCTCGAACGTCACAGGCGCGGCCATCGGCGTCACCTGCGAGGCATCGGCCCCGAGCAAGCCGAAAATGCCGACTTTAATCCCGCCGACCGTCTTCACGACCTTGGACTGGATCGCGCCTGCCGCCGCGAGTGCAGCGAGGGCGTCGTCGCCGTCGTCCTCCTCGCTGAATTGGGTGTTGCTCGCGACGATGGGGACCGTGACGCCTTGCGCCTGCGCGGCCGCCAGGATCCCCGCGAGGCC
>DATMCL010000465.1:0-10314 GCA_035558375.1 Polyangiaceae bacterium | reverse complement strand
TGGTAGATGCAGTTTTGCATCGGGCGGCCGTAGAGGATGCTCGTCCAGCGAGGGTCGAGCGGGCCGATGTCGAAATAGTTCGACCACACGGCGCATTCGGTCGCGCCACCGAGGCTCTTCACGGCGACGCCCGGGAACGCTTGCTTCAACGCGTCCGGCAGCGTGATCGGGATCCAGTCGCCGCTCAGCATCACGAGCCGGAGCGTGACGGGGTCGAATCCCGACGGGAAGAACGTCACGAGCCGCTGCAGCGCTGCCGGAGCCGAGTTCCAGACCGTGATGCCACCCTCGAGCAGCACCTTCATCATCGCTTCCGGATCGCGCAGGAGCGCTCGCGAAGCGACCACGACGGTTGCTCCGGCGCCGAGCCCGCCGAACATGTCGTAGACGGAGAGATCGAAGCAGCACGACGTCACGAACAGGATGCGGTCGCCCCGTTGGATCTCGTACGTGCGAGACACCCATTCGAGCGTGTTTTGCACGGCGTGGTGCTCGAGCAGGCACCCCTTCGGCTCGCCGGTGCTGCCGGACGTGAAGATGATGTAGCAAGGGCTTTGCGGCGTCGCGCGGCGCTCTGGGCGCGCCGAGCTTTGCGCAGCGATGCCCTGCGTGTCCTTGCCGTCGATGACGACGGCGGGGAGCGTGAATTTGTCTTGATGCTCCGTCTGCGTGACGACGGTGATCGCCTCCGAGATGCGGATCATCGCGTTGAGGCGCTCCACCGGGTAGGCCGGATCCATCGGCACGTAGGCCGCGCCCGCCTTCGTGACGGCGAGGATCGAAATAACGAGCTCGGGGCTGCGATTCAGGCAAACGCAGACGAATTTGCCCGAGCCCGCGCCGCGCTCGATGAGGTGGTTCGCGAGCCGGTTCGCGCGCTCTTCGACTTCGCGGAAGGTCAGGCAGATGCCGTCCATCTCGAGCGCCGGAGCGTCGGGCTGAGCGTCGACCTGCCGCTCGAAGCCTTCATGAATCAGGCTGTCTTCCGAGAACGGGGCCTCCGTCTGGTTCCAGCTGCGCAGAATGCGTTCGGTCTCCGCGGCGGAGAGAACGCTGACCTGCCCGAGCGGGCGCGTCGCTTCGGCGCTGAGCTGCTCGAGCGCCGTGGCGAACGCCTGGCCGATGCGCTGGATCGCCGCTTCCGTGTAGCGGCGCCGATCGTAGAGGAGGCGGAGCTCGAACTCGTCACCGTCGAACACCGTCACGTTGAGCGGAATCGACGGCTGCTCGTGGTACGCGAACTTGCGCTTCTCCCAGGCGGGACCCCCGGCGCGGAGCGTCTTGTTGAGCTCCTGCGTCTCGAACATGACGAGCGTTTCGAAGAGCGCCGTGCCGCGCGGGACGTCGCTTTGCCCCTGGATTTCGACGAGCGGCGTGTGCTCGTGCTCGCGGAGCGCGACGCTCTGATCGCGGAGGTCGCGCAGGAGCTCGGCGACCGTCCGCTCGCTCCCCACGCGTGCGCGCACGGGCAAGGTGTTGATGAACAGGCCGACCATCGCCCCGGTGTTACCGTCGAGCGCGGAGCGCCGGCAGGCGCGGGTGGCGCCGAAGACCACGTCGCGATCGTGCGTGTAGCGGCTCACGGTGAGCGCCCATGCGGCCTGCACGACGGTGCCGAGCGTGGTGTCCGTCGTGCGCGCGATGGCGCGGGCCGCTTCCACGATGCGCGGCTCGACGATGCTGATCGCTTCGCCGTAGCCTTCGCGCGGCAAGGGGCGCTGCGCGGACTCCGCGCACGGGAGCGGCGTCGGCGTGGTCTTGCCTTTGAGAAGCTGTTTGAAAAAGCCTAGGCTCTGCGCGTTGTCGCGCTCCGCGAGCCAGGTGATGAAGTCGGCGTAGGCGCGCGGTGCGGGCGGAAGGTCGGGCGTGCGGCCGTCGCGCAGCGCTTCGTACGCCGTGAACACCTCGCGCAGGAGCGGCGCGAAGCAGCGCCCGTCGAGCAAGATGTGGTGGAACGTCCACACGAACTCGGCGCGGTTGTCCGGGTAGACGAACAGCATCACCCGCATTAACGGGGCACGCGTGAGGTCGAACGCGCGCACGCGATCCTGCCGCAGGAACTCGGCAAAGCGGCCCGCGGCCTCTTCCGCGCTCAGCAGCGAAAAGTCCGTGATTTCGACCGGGACTCTGACCTCTGCGTGCACGTCTTGGCGCGGGGCGGGGAGGCCCTCCCAGCGGAAAGCCGTGCTCAGCACTGGGTGACGGCGCGCGATGAGCGTCCAGGCGGCGCGGAACGGGCCGAGCTCGATGCGCTCCGCAAGGACGCCGTGCACCTGCTCGATGTTCCAACCGGCACCGCCGGCGGCGCCGCCGTGCAGCAGGGCCTCGAACAGCATGCCCGCCTGCATGGGCGATAGCGCGTAGCTTTGGTCAGCGGGGAGAGGACGCACGGCCGCACCGTTACCCAGCATGGGATACCCCATGTACTCCGACCATCTTTGGCGTCAAGGGGACGAAAAGTCCGCGCGCGCACGCTAGTTACGGCGATCTCTTTCGAGCGCCCTGCGAGCGACGCGAACCCCGTAACGCCGCCCCTACGTGCCGCGCTAGCGCACTCCGCCGAGCGCGCCGCAGAGCAGGCCGGCCGCTCCGCTCAGCACGGCCAAGCGTCGCTCGAGCGACAAGCGCGGGCGCAGCGCGAGCACCGCAAGGAGCGCGGCCCCGGCAAAGCCGGCGTAACGCGCGCCGTCGAGGCGGCGCGCCACGACCTCGACAGCGAGACCGGAAATTCCGAAGACGAGCCCGAGGAGACCGAGCCACAACGCCACGGTCGACCACGACAGACGGCGCCCCGCGAGGGTGACGTAACCGCGCACCTGTTCAGGCATCGCGAGGCTGCCCGGCGCGATCGGACGAAACAGGTCGGGCACGCCGAACAGACGCACGAGGAGCTCGCCGTCCTCCGACGCGAAGGCGCGCAGCATGGCGTGCTTCTTTTCGAGGCGCTCCGCGTTCGGCACGAGCCCAAACCCCGCGGGACCCGAGGCAAAGCCGTGCCGCCCGCGCTTCAGTCGCTCCGGCACGAAGCGCCCGAAGCCCGGGAGATTACCGAGCACGTAAGCGAACGCGCGCTCGGGAGAGCTGTAGAGCGAATAGAAGTCGTTGTACTCGGCCGCCTCGAACAGCGTGAGATCGCTGCGGCCGCTCGCGGCCACGGCGTCGATCGTCAGCTTGCGCGTGAGTCGGTGATCCACGTGCGTCTCGCCCGCCGCGGGGCAGAACACCGCGGCGTCCGGAGGCAGCTCGCGAACGAGCTCCGCGAGCCGCGCCGCCGCACCGGAGATCCCTGCGGCGGAGCTCGCGAGCGGGCCCGCCATCGGCGAGTTCGGGAGCGCGAAGAAGTCGAGCTGCCTGGTGTCGACGCCCGCAAGCGCCCACGCGCGTAGCGCCTCTTGTCGTCGCACCTCCGCGCGGGGCGTACCCGGCTCGCCGTCGCCACACGTCACGTAGGCGACGCGCACCGAGCGCCCGCCGCGCACGGCCTCGACGCCGTATTCGCCCGCGACGATCACGCAATCGTCGGGATGGGCCGCGACGATCAGCGCATCGCGCACCGCGCTCGGGTCGAGGCTCGCGCGCCGTCGCGAGAGCCCGGCCAAGAACACCAGCGTCGCCGAAAAGGCCGTGGTTGCGGCGCCAATCAGGGCGAAGCGGAGGAGCTCGAGCGCCACGGAATGCGAGCGTCAGGCGGGGTTGCGCGGGCCCGCGTAGCCGTCCGGATGGTTCTGGTGGAACTCCCACGCCGTGCGGACGGTGTCCACGATCGACGTGTACTTCGGCACCCAGCCGAGCTGCGTCTTGAGCTTCTTCGGCTCGGCGACGAGCGCGGGCGGGTCACCCGGGCGGCGCGGCGCATCCTTCTGTGGGATGGGGCGACCGACGACGGTCTCGCACGCCTTGACCACCTCGAGCACGGATTGTCCGGTGCCCGTGCCGACGTTGAAGACCTCCTTCGTCTCGAGCGACGTCTTCTCGATCGCGAGGAGGTGCGCCGAGGCGAGATCGTCCACGTGGATGTAGTCGCGGATGCAGGTGCCGTCGGGCGTCGGGTAGTCCTTGCCGTAGATGGCCACCTCCTTGCGCTGGCCGAGCGCGCACGCGAGCACGATCGGGATGAGGTGCGTTTCGGGGTGGTGGTACTCGCCGTACTTTCCGCCCGGCGACGCGCCCGAAGCGTTGAAATAGCGGAGCAGCGTGAAGCCGAGGCCGTACGCGTGCGAGAAATCGCGGATCATCCACTCGACGGCGAGCTTGGTGCGGGCGTAGGGGCTGCACGGATCCTGCGCGGTTTCTTCCGTCATCGGCACGACGGGCGAGAGGCCGTAGGTGGCGCAGGTGCTCGAGAAGAGCATACGCTTCACGCCGGCTTCCTTCATCGCGTTGAGCAGGCTCAGCGTGCCGCCGATGTTGTTCCGGTAGTGATACTCGGGGTTGTCGACCGACTCGCCCACGCAGGTCGCGGCGGCGAAGTGCATCACCGCGTCGGCCTTGAACTCTTTCAGCACGGCCGTGAGCTTCGCCGTCTCGGCGATGTCGCCCACGATCAGGCGGTTCTTCCCGACCGCCGCCGAGTGGCCCTCGACCAAGTTGTCGTACGCGAGCGCCTCGTGGCCTTTGCTGACGACGTACCTGAGGCACGCGCTGCCGACGTAGCCTGCACCACCGGTCACCAAGATTTTCATGCTGTTCCTCCGTCTTCACGCCGCGCCGCGCGCTCGCGGTCCTCGGCCAAAATGAGCTCTGCGGCCCCCCAGGCGTCCGGCGCCACGCGCACCGAATCGGGCAGTGCCGTCGTCGATTCCTCCCCGTAGCCCGTGCGCACGAGCACCGAGGCGCGGCACCCCGCGTTCTTCCCCGCGAGCACGTCGCTCACGGCGTCGCCGACCATCCACGAGCGGTCGAGCGCGAGGCCGAGCTCGCTCGCGGCGCGCAGCAGCATGCCCGGACCCGGCTTGCGGTCGGGGTGCTCGATGACCGTCGGGTCCTTGACCTTCGGCTCCACGGGGCAGAAGTAGAAGCCGTCGAGCTTCGCGCCCTCGAGCGCGAGCTTTCGCTCGAACTCCGCGTGGATCTCGAGCAAGCGCGCGACGGTGACGAGACCCCGGCCGACGACGCTTTGATTCGAAACCACTACGCACGCGTAGCCGGCGCGCTGGAGCTCGCTCACGGCGCGGGCCGCGTGGGGCAAAAGCCGCACCTTCTCCGGATCGGCGAGGTGGTGGACGAGCTCGATCAGCGTCCCGTCGCGATCGAAGAAGACGGCGGGCCTCACGCCTTGGCCCCGAAGACGCGCGGCGCGTCGACCTCCGCCGCGGCGAGGGCGTCGAGGTTGCCGATGTCGCGGTGGTAGCCGTCGAACACGAAGCCGCTCATCTTGCCGACGTACGACGGCAAGATGTCGAAGCCGATGTCGAACACGTTGCGATCGGCGATGTCGCGGTAGGCGTCCGCCTCGAGCACGTAGAGGCCGGCGTTTGCCTGGTCGCTCTTCGGCTCCTTGGGTTTTTCGACGAATTCGACGATGTGGCCGGCGGCGTCGAGCGCGGCGATGCCGCATTGCGACGGGTACGCCGTGTGAAACAGCAGCATCGTGACGGGATCCTCGTGCCCGCGGTGGAACTCGAGCAGGCGCGTGAGGTTCACGTTCGAGAGATTGTCGGCATAGATGAGCACGATCTCGTCGCAGTCGTCGGCCCAGGCGCGGTTGTGCGCCACGGTGCCCGCGGAGCCGAGCAGCTTCGGCTCGTGCGCCTCATGCAAGCGCAGGGGCCGCGTGGCCATGACTTCCTTCATGTAGCCGCGGAAAGGGTCCGGCAAGTAGTGCGTGTTGATCAGCACGTCTTGAATGCCGGCGGCCTCGAGCAGGTCGAACCAGTAGCCGATGAGCGGCTTGCCCGCGATCGGCACCATGCACTTCGGCATGGTCTCCGTCAGGGGCCGGAAGCGCGTGCCGAGCCCGGCGGCGAGCAAAAGGGCCTTGGCGCGCCGCTGCGGGGAGCGGCGGTTATTTGGCGACATCGCGAACGACCCCGAGCTGGGCCATGAGCTTTTGCGAGTAGTCGAGAATGTCCGCCACGGCGCTCGCGGTGCCGAGCCATTCTTTGTAGGCGAGCACGCTCTCGCGCACGCCGCGCTTCGGCTGCCAGCCGAGCGCCTTCAGCTTGCTCACGTCCGAGAAGATGTGGCGCGTGTCGCCGTAGCGATATTTCCCGGAGGCCTTCGGCACGTAGCCCTTCTTGCCGAACACGTCGGCGACCACGCTCGCGAACTCGGCCACCGTGACGCGCTTGTCACCGCCCACGTTGAACATCTGGTAGTCGGCGCGCGAGTCGTTGAGCACGAGCACGTTCGCGTCCACGACGTCGTGAATGTTCACGAAGTCGCGCACCTGCTTGCCGTCCTCGTAGATCACCGGATCGCGGTCGAGGTGCAGGCTCAGGCAAAACACGCGGCAAGCGCCGCTGTACGCGTTGTAGAAGCTCTGCCGGGGGCCCTGCACGATCGAGTAGCGCATCGCGACGCTCGGAAGGCCGTATTGACGGCCAAGATTCAGGGCGACGCGCTCCTCGGCGATCTTGCTCATCCCGTAGGTGTTCATCGGGTTCGCGACACTCTCGTCCGTCGGCACCGACTCGAGCGGACCCTCTTCGCCCGGTCCCGGCTGGTGCTCCCAGATCCCGCGCGACAGCTGGGCGTCGCTGCGGAGGCCCGGCAAAGATTCCTTGCCGCGCGCGTCGCGGTAACGCCCCTCGCCGAGCGTCGCCTGGCTGCTCGCGACGATCACCTTCTTGAGCGGCAGCTTCTCGCGCACGAAGAGCTCGTAGATGCGCGCCGTCGACGTGACGTTCACGTCGAAGAACTTGCTGAAATGCGGCAGGTAGTCCTGAAACGCCGCGAGGTGGTACACGGCGTCGGCGCCGCGCAGCGCGGAGAGGAGCGCTGCCTCGTCGCGCACGTCACCGAGGACGAACTCGATGCGCTTGTCGAGGTAGTCCGGCACCTTCTTCTGCTGGTGAACCGGCTCCTCCAAGCTGTCGAGGACGCGCACTTGATGGCCGGCCGCCAACAGTGCGTCGGCGGTATGCGACCCGATGAACCCTGCGCCCCCGGTGATCAGAACTTGCATGACGGTTCCGTTGGTTTTCGGCTTTCGAATCAGAAAGCGTAGCGGTCACTGATGAAGATCACGCGACTGCCGCGTCGATCGATCTCGAACGGGATCTCGCGCGGGCGGCCGCACGCTTCGCGGATCGCTTCGTGGCGCTCGGGCGGCGCCATCAGCAGCAAGAACCCGCCGCCGCCGGCGCCGAGCAGCTTGCCGCCTTGGGCGCCCGCCTTGCGAGCCGCCTGGTACCAGTCGTCCACGGCCGAGGACGTGATGCCGAAGCCGAGCGAGCGCTTGAGCTCCCAGCCGTGGTGGAGCTGAGCCGCGAAATCGTCGACGTTGCCGGCGCCCGTGAGCGTGTCGCGCATGGTCGCGGCGAGGTCGCGCATCTCGCGCAGGATCGGGAAGCGATCCTTCGTGCCTTCGCTCTGGGCCTTGAGGATCGCGTCCGCGCTGCGGCGCGTGCCCGTGTAGAGCAGGATCGTGCGGCGCTCGACCTCCTGCAGCACGGCGGGGCGACAGGGGACGGGCTCGACGCTGACGCTGCCGTTCGAGTGGAAGGTGATGTAGTTGAGTCCACCGAAGGCCGCCGCATACTGATCCTGCTTGCCGATCGGCTTCTTCAGAATGTCGATCTCGATGCGGCAGCTCTCCTCGGCGAGCTTGCGCGCGCTCGTGACCTGGCCGCGGTACGCGTAGAGCGCCTGCAGGAGGCCGACCGTGAGGCTCGAGCTCGAGCCCATGCCGGTGCCCGCCGGCACGTCGCCGACGGTCGTGATCTCGACGTGCGGCCCGAGCTCGGTGATGCGCAGCGTCTCGCGCGCGAGCGTGTGCTCGATCGCGTCGATCGTTTCGCAGATCTCGACCTTCGTGTACGCGATACGCGTGGTCTTCTCGAAGCGCGGGCTCACCGTCACGTACATGTGGTGATTCACGCCGACCGACAGCACGGCGCCGTCCTCTCTCTCGTAGAAGGCTGGGAGGTCGGTGCCGCCGCCGGCGAAGCTCACTCGATAAGGCGTCTGCGTGATGATCATGTCGACTCCAGGTGGGCGCGAAACTGATCGAGCAGCGGCTCCAAGCAGGTGGCAAGGTCGAAATGTTCGAGCAGGTGCCGCCGCCCTTCTTCAGCCAAGCGCTGGCAGAGGGCCTCGTCCTTGGCCAGGCGCTCGAGGGCGTCGGCGAGCGGCTCCACCTCCCGCGGCTCGACGAGGAGCCCCGTCTTCTCGTGAATGATCAGATCCGGGATGCCGACCAGGCGCGTCGAAATGGCGGGCAGGCCGCAGGCCATCGCCTCCATCAGCATCTGCGGGAGCCCGTCGACGTCGTCGTCCGAAGCCCACACGCAGGGCAGCACGTACACGTCGCCGCCGTTCATGAAGGCCGGGATGTCCTCCTGCTTGAGCGCCTTACCCGTGAGGGTGACCTGCCCGTCGAGCCCCTCCTCCGTGATCTGCTTGCGGAGGGCCGCTTCGAGCGGGCCGCTGCCGGCGATCGTGCATTCGAAGGCGAGCCCGCGCTCCTTCAGGACCTTGCACGCGCGAATCACGTACTCGAAGCCCTTCTTCTCGACGAGCCGTCCCGACGACAGGATGCGCACGGGGCGGCCCTTGCGATCTTCGCGCGGCTTCGGGGAGAAAACGCTGGTGTCGATGCCGCAGTACGCGATGTGAAGCTGCTCCGGCCGCGCGCCGTTCTTCAAGAAGAGCTGGCGATGGAACTCGGAGATGCAGATGATGAACTCCGCGCGCTGGATCTTGTCGCGGAGCGCGGCGCGCTCGCGAAAGAGGTCGGCGGCGTGCCCCGTGAAGCTGAACGATTTCCCGAGCAGCCACGACCCGTACATGGCCACGGTGCCCCCGGAGTGAATCCACTGGGAGTGGATATGCGAGACTTTCTCGCGCCGGAGGCCCGTTGCCAGGTGGCAGGCGACGAACAGATGCACGAATCCGACGGCTCGGACGCGCGCGGACTCACGCTCGCCCGTGGCCGCATTCCACAGAGCCTCGAAGAAGCGCCGGCGAAAGCGCAGCGGCGCGAGCAGCGCGGAAGCGGCGCTCCCAATCACGGGTAGCGGGTAAAGCGCGTGCGTGTTGCGCTCGATCGCGGCCACGTCCTCGGAAGCGAAGAAGTTCGACGGCGGGCGGATCAGGGTGTGCAGCTTGAACGGGATCTTCGCCCGGGCAACGACGCGGAGCTCGTTCCCCACCCAGGCGTTCCCCACGCCGTTGGTGCTCATGTAATGGATCACGATGGGGCCGAGGGTAGGCGCGAGAGGGCCCGCGAGTATAGCCCCGACCCTGATGCCGCAAGGGCTTGACGCCGTGGGGCCCTTGCGGGAGCCTTCGCGTGATGGGTGGCGACGATTTTGCGACGTTCGTGCAGGGCTACTACGAGCGATTTGCAGCAGCGCTGCTCGCCTTCGACAAGGCGTCGCTCGCGCCCGTGCTGAAGGTGTTTCAGCGCGTTGCGGCCGACGGTGGGACAATTTGGATGGCCGGAAACGGCGGCAGTGCGGCCATCGCCGATCACTCCGTGTGTGACACGACGAAAGGCACGCACGTCGACGGCAAGCCGCCCATCCGGGCCGTTTCGCTCTCCTCCAACGGGCCCATGATCACGGCGCTCGCGAACGACATCGCCTACGAGCGCGTGTTCTCCGAGCAGCTCAAGTACTACCTCACCCCCAAGGATGCGGTGCTGCTCGTGAGCTCGAGCGGCAACTCACCGAACGTGCTGACGGCCTGTGCCTACGCGAACGAGCGCGGAGTGCCCACGATTGCCTTCGTCGGGTTCAAGGGCGGCAAGCTCGCCGAGATGGCGAAGCACACGGTACACATCGCGGTCGACAACTACGGAATCGTGGAGGACGCGCACCAGAGCCTCATCCACGTCCTCACCCAGTACCTGAAAAAAGAAGCGAGCGCCGCTTCCGCGTAGGAAGGACGCTCGCTGACGAACCGAGCGAGCGCCGCTTCCGGGTGGGGGCGCTTCGCCCCGCGTGGGGGGCGGCGCGTGCCGCCCCCGTGACTAGCGCGCTCGCCGGGCTCTCACCTCACTTCGGTGAGTACTCGAGCGCTCCGATGTCGCCCGCGGCGCCGACCGGTCGCGCCCGCGTGGCGTAGTCCCACGGGCAATAGCCGACGCTGTCGTCTGCCGCGTCGACCGCAGCGCTGTCTGCTGCCGGCATGTAGTCCTTCCAGTCTTCG
>DATMCL010000464.1:0-9091 GCA_035558375.1 Polyangiaceae bacterium | reverse complement strand
CGCGCTCGCGCCTGCCGTGGCTCCCGCTGCCACCGCGCCTGAACCACCCATCGGAGTGGTTGCGCCTGCTCCGCCGGCGCCCGCGCTTCCGAGCGTGCCGCTAGTTCCACCGCCGGCTCCGCTGGCGTTCGTTCCGCCGGCTCCGCCGGGCTGCGGCGCGCCTCCAGCGGGGGCGCCGCCCATGCCCGCGCCGGGGACGCCGCCCGCGCTTGCGTTCGTTCCGGCCATGCCGCCCTGTGCCGTTGTCCCGGCCGCACCGGCGGAGCCCATGCCCGGCGTGCAACCCGTCGTGTCCGCTCCCGTGGAGCCCGTCATCGCGTCGGCTGTGAGCGAGAGCACCGCACAGCTGCTCACGAAGTTCACGTTGGCAGGGTCGTGCGTCGATAGGGCCTTTGGCGAATCCCAAGAGCCAGTGGCCCACCCGGTCGGAAGCGTCGCGGCGTCGAAATCCTCGCGCCACGCGAGCGTGAATGCGCCGTTCGCATAGGACGAGAACTGCACCCAATCGATGTACTGGTGCACCGGCAGAATGCTCGGGTCGAGGACCCCGCCGAACGAGGCATCGCCCGGCCAAATGTTGAAGTGGTATTGCATGCCCGCCGTCGCGTTCTGCGCGAACGCGGTCGCCGTTTCGCCAGTCTCCCGGCGCACCTCCGTGCCGTCGAAGAACCACGCGATGTAGTCCGCCGTCCACTCGTAGCCGTAGACGTGGAAGCCCGTGCAAAAGTCGGCGCCTCCGCTCGGCTTCTTGTTGTGGTTGGCGGCCGGATTGCCGTAGAGCGCGTTGGTATCGAGCTTACAATCCGCGTCGATCTTTTCGTAGTCGAGCTCGTTCCAGAAGGTGCCGGATTTCTCGGAGCCGTCCTTCCAGAGAAAGAACGCGCTCACGACGCCGTTGCCGGCTGCGAAACGCACGCGCGACTCGAAGCGCCCGTAGGTGTACGGGGCGGTCGTGTAGAGCTCCGCGCTCTTGGTGGCCAAGGCGACACGCGGGAGCAGGCAAGCGCCAGCGAGGCACAGCGAAGTAAGACCCAACCTATTCATGTCGGAATTAACGGTAACCGCGACGTTCGGGACCGTGTTCGCGTTTCTTGGGGAAACGCGGAGTCGAACCCCGCAGGGTAGGCGCAGCCTCGCCCGCGACACCGCCAGTCGCAGCCCACTCTCACTGAGTCATGAGGCCGTTGCGCTCGACCGTGACGCGGTTGTCCGTGCAGAGCTTGCAGCTCGCGCCGTAGAAGTACTGGCGGTTTGCCGTGTCATCCATCAGTTGCACCCTGAACCAGGCGGTGAGGGCGAAGATGTCGGGTCCCTTGGTCCCGTTCTGATACAGCCAGCCGCCGTGGTCAGCGCTGAGGTTGTTCATCAGCATCGCGGGCTCGGTCGTCACGGATCGATAGGTGGTGGCGACGCTGTCGCAAGACACGACCGTGTCTTGTCCGCCGCAAATGAAGAGCGCCGGACCCTTGAGGCCCGTGGGCGTCGCCGAACCCGACACCGTCGCAATCGTGGTGATGCGCGGGTCCGCCGCGGCCTTGCACGTCGACAATCCGCCCTCCGAATGGCCCAGCGCTCCGATGCGCACCGTGTCGAGGCGGTGATAGTAGGGGCTCGCGGGATCTTCCGACTGCTCGAGCAACCAGTTCAACCCGACGATGGTCGGCAGCGGATCGCCTTTCGACGTCGTCGTGCTGAGCGACGCCACCACCACGAACCCGTGCGACGCGAGCTGATTGATCAGCACGGGATACGTCCCACACCAGCGGTTCGCGCCGGAGTCTACGATGCATTCGGGCGGGTGCTGCTCGGGATTGTCGCCGTGACCGTTCGCCCAAACGAGGATGGGATGGCAGTAGCCGCTGTCCTTGATGTTGCTGGGCCGGTAGACGTTGAAGCGTTGTTGCACGTCGTCGTAGATGGGATCCGGGAGGTATCCCGCGAGCGGGCCGACGTTCTTGTCCGCGGTGACCTGGAACGGCCCAGCGCTCGTCGGATCGGCCGTTGGCCACGCTTTGCCCGTGCAGCTCGGCGTGGCGCCGCCACCCGCGCCCGCGGCACCGCTTGCTCCGGACATGCCGCCCGAGGGCGCACCGGACCTGCCGCCGCTGTTGCCACCGGTACCTGCCCCAGCTCCTCCGAGCTCCGCGCCGCCCGTGCCTCTGCCGCCGCTGCCGCTGCTCATGCTCCCAGCCGCGGCACCCGAGGCTCCACCGGAGAGCGAGCCAGCTTGTCCCGCAACTCCCCCTGTCGTCGGACTACCGGAGTTGCCCGCGCTCGCTGTGTTGCCTCCAGTCGGAGCCGCGCCCCCGGTCGCCGCGCTTGCGCCGCGACCTGCCGCCCCTCCCGTCGCTATCGTGCCTCCGTTGCCGGCGGCGCCGGTCCCGCTCGTGCCTGAGGCTCCTCCCATCATGGGGTGTTGGCCGTCGCTACCGCCGGTGGACGGAGTGCCGTGCGACGTTGCGTCGTTTCCGCACGCGCCGGTCGCGGCAACGAGGCCGAGCAGGAGCGCAACCCGCAGCATGCTTGGGATGCCCGAAAGTGCCTTGTGTGATCGTTCACATCTCGATCGTTCACGGTGGGGGTCAGTTGGGCGGCGCGCGCAGTGGCGCATGCCATCAGGATCCGTCGACCTTCGAACACGATGAGTGCCGGCGGCACGCGTGGCGCGCTCTCTGTTCGCATTTTTTGGGAAATCGACTGAGCTCGATTCGGCGCATGCCGGTCGCTTCGTGCCGCTGCCGAGCGGGTGAGCTACCTTGGGTCGATGGTCGATCGCGCGAGCCGGGCGCTCTACCAGCGCTTCCTCCCCGAAGGCCCTTCGCACGCGTTCGTGTGGAAATACGCTCAAGCGGTCGGCGGGCGCAGACCGCGGCACTTTCACGCGGAGCCGGAGCTCAATTTGGTCGTTGCCGGCGCGGCAACGTTCGCGATCGGGGAGCGAATCGTGCGAGCAGGGCGCGGCGACCTGCTCGCTTTTCCATCGGGTCAGGATCACGCGCTGCTCGAGGCGTCACCCGATCTCTATCTTTACGCGGTCGGCCTCGAGGCGCGACACTCGGCGCACGTGCTCGGCGGCTCGGAGGTCACTGCGCCCTTGCACGTTCGGCTCGACGCGAATGAGCTAAAAAGCGTGGAGGATCGCGCTGCAGCGATCGTCGATCGCGCGGACGCGGAGCAGCTCGGGGCCGAGCTCTGGCAACGTGCCCACTGGCTCGGGCAGCGGGCCGCCGGAGGGGCGAGCCACCGTCCCCACGTGCTCACGCGGCGCGCCCTCCAGCTGATGCAAGCGAGTCCCGAGCTCGGGCTCGAGGCGCTGGCCGGAACACTGCGCACCCAGCCGAGCGAGGTGAGCCGACATTTCCACCGCGACGTGGGTACGACGCTCGTCAGGTACCGCACGCGACTGCGCTTGCTCGAGCTGATCCGACTGGTGGACACGGGCGAGCACGATCTGATGACGGCGGCGAGCTCGGCCGGGTTCGGCTCCTACTCGCAGTGCCATCGCGCGTTTCGCGCCGAGCTCGGCTGCGCGCCGAGCGGATTCTTCGTGAAGGGCATGCGCGAGCGCATGCAGTGCGCCTACGAAGGCTGAGCCCTCCGCCTCAACGGCCGAGGAAGTCCATCAACCACGTCATCGCCGGACGCGCGGTTCCGTTGCTCTGGATGAGCCCGCTGTTCGCGACCCAGGTGGATCCGACGATATAACCCCAATAAGTGATGCCCTTCACTTGGGGGTGGTTCCAGAACATCGTGAACTGATCCTTCAGGACCGAGGCCTGCTTCTGATCGTCCGAGATGTTGAGGTCGTACTCCGTGATGTAGACGGGTAGCCCGGTACTGCTCGTCAGCTTGTCGATGTTGGCCTTCAGCGTCGCCGAAGACAGGTTCGAGGCGGCGTGGGTTTGGCAGCCGATGGCGTCGATGGGCGCTCCCGCTTTCTTGATCGCATTCACGATGTCGATCGTGTGCTGGATGTCGCCCGCCTGCTCCACGTTGTTGTAGTCGTTCAGGATCAAGATCGAGTTCGGGCAGGCCGCGCGCGCCCATTTGAAGGCGTTGGCAATCCAATCCCACCCGCTGCTTCCCGAACCCCCGATCGCGTTCAAATACTTGGGTGTCGTGTGTGGCGGGGGCTCGTTCACGACATCGATGAGCCGCGTGTTCGGGTAGCGGTCACAAAACGCTTTCATCCAATTCTGCACGGCCGCGGGCCCCGTCGAGGTCGTGAGGTTCGCGGTCCAGCCCGGTTGCTGGGACCCCCAGATGAAGTTGTGCTGTTTGAAGATGATGTTGTGCTCGTTCGCGTATTTGTACATCGCGTCGAGCGAGGTCCAGTTGAAGGTGCTGTCGTTGTTCGGCTGAACGGAGCCCCACTTCCCCGCATTCTCCGGACTGAACTGATTCCAGTAGTCGGCGAAGTCCGAACGGACCATGCCGCGGGTGTCGATGTTGCCGGCAAATTTCTCTGGGAAGCCGCCGGGGTTCGTCGCGCCGGCAGCGCCGCCTTTCCCGCCCATGCCCGCGGTGACGGTCGTGCCGCCCATGCCGCCGAGCGCCGTGCCACCCATGCCGCCCGTCGCAAAGCGACCTCCGTCGCCGGCTCCGCCTCGCCCCGCAGTATCGGGGGCTCCACCGCGACCGGCAGGGGCGCCTGCGCTCCCGCCCGCGCCGGCTGACGTGAGCCCGCCGTTGCCCGCCATGCCGCCGTCGCCCGCCTTGCCTGCTCCACCACCGGGGCTCGGCGCCGCGCCACCGACACCCGACGATCCCCCGCTTCCCGAGCTTTCGCCTGCGCCGCTCGAGCCGGACATTGCGCTCGCCCCGGCGCCGCCAATTCCTGCGTGACCACCGACGTCTACCGCGCCGCGATTTCCGGCTCCAATGCCGTTGTCCGCTGGCTCGCCGCATCCGGGCAGAGCACTGACAACCGTCGTCGCGGCGAGCACTGTCCCCCACGCGGCGCGTGCGTGCATACTGAAAAGGCAGTGGTGCTCACGACGCTATTCCGTCTGGAAAGCATTTGCACCGCGTCGTGCAGCGCGTCACTCGCGGGCGCAGCCATTCCCGCAAACGTCGAGCTTGATCGGGACTTCTCGTGCGAAAGTCCTGCTAGCGGTTTCGCGCGGCAAGCTCCGGAGCATTTGAAAGCGGCTCCCGTACTGCTAAAAGTGTCGATGCCGTGCGTTCACCTCTGCTCTTGGCTTGCCTGTTCGCCGTAGCTCTCGTCGCTTGCGCGTCGGATGATTCCGCCGGAAGCGGGAGCGGTGGCAAGGGCGCGACGACCGCGGGAACCGGAGCGACGGCGGGCAGCGCCGCCGGCAATGGTGGCTCGACGAACGCCGGTGCCGGCAACGGTGGCTCGAGTGGCTCGGCGTCGAGCGGCGCTTCGAATGGCGGGAACGGCGCAGGCAGTGGCGGCGTAGGGGGATCGGGGGCGGCTGCGGGCGCGTCACTCGGCGGCGCGGGAGGTAGCGCCGGAGGCGGCGCGGGCGCATCACCGCTCGGTGGTGCCGCCGGCCTCGATGTGGGCGGCAGCGCGGGCGTGCCGGGTGGTGCGGCTGGGACCGCTACGGCCGGTGCCGCGGGCGCATGCACGGGCGCCGATTGCGGCACGCCCATGGTCGTCACGTATCCGACGCCGCCCGGCGCCGTCGCGAGCACGCTCTACACGGTCAAGGTGAACGGCGTCTCGCTCTACGTGGAGAAGCTCACCAAGTACGCGCCGGAGATGCAGATCCACTACGCGCACGCCTCGCTCTCGGCGCTCCCGTCCGCCAAGGTGGAGGTGACGGTCGGCGAGTCCTTCAACTCGTACACCGTGAGCCCGAAGAGCCGGAATCTGGCGGCGACGAAGAGCGATCGCACCATCACGTTCTCGACCGGACCGAATTACCTGATCCTCACCTTTGACACGAAGGAGCTGCTTTTCATCCTGCTCGACGACGCCGAGGTGAACCCGCCGAAGCTCGGCGACCCGAACGTCAAGAGCATCGCCGACTACGACGTGGACGCGACGGGCGCGACGCTCCAGACCTCGAAGATCCAGTCCGCGATCGACGCCGCGTCGGGTGCGGCGCAGAACATCCTCTACTTCCCGCCCGGGAAATACCTGATCGGCGAGCTCTGGCTGAAGAGCGACATGACGCTCTACCTCGCGGGCGGCGCGCTCCTCTACGGCTCGGGCTCGACCAGCGACTTTACCGGGGGCGCCAACATGGGCATCGACATCGAGGGCTGCTCCCACGGCGTCATTCGCATGTTCAAGATCCAGAACGCCAAGATCTTGGGGCGTGGCGTGATCGACGGCAACGGCAAGGCCATCCGCGCGCAGAACGACACCAAGATCAACATGTTCAAGATCGAGCAGAGCTCGGGCATCTTGATCGACGGCATCCTCGTTCGCGATCCGAGCTTCTGGAACACGCTCGTCTACCGCAGCGACATGGTGACGATTCAGAACTACAAGATGCTGAACTGCCGTCCGACCACGACGACCTACAACAACACCGACGGCGTGAACTTCGACGAATCGACGAACGGCAGGCTCTACAACGCCCTCCTTTATACGGGCGACGACAGCATGGCCACGAAGAACGAGGAGCCGTCCGGCACCGTCAACACGAAGAACATCGTCCACGAGCACGTCGTCGCCTACAGCAACTCCGTGGGCTGCAAGATCGGCACGAAGACGATGGGCCAGTCGATCGACGGCGTCGTGTTCAAGGACATCGACGTCGTGAAGGCGGGCCGCGCGCTCAACATCGACGCCTACGACACCGCCGTCGTGCAGAACACGCGCTACGAGAACATCCGGGTCGAGGCCGCCGATTCGCTCTTCATCACCCTCGACGAGTCGATGCCGCCCGATTGGCGCGACGCAGCCAATCAAAGCATCATCAAGGATACGTACTTCTACGACATCACGTCGTACGGCCCGAAGACCATCAACCTGCAGGGGAAGTCGACGCAGTACGGCATCACGGGCGTCCACTTCAAGAACGTCGTCATCAACGGTCAGCCCGTCACGAGCCAGAGCGACGCCGACGCGACGTGGACCGTCAACTCGGCGGTGAGCGGCATCACGTTCGATCAGTAGCGCACCGGACCGCACGCTCCGAATCGCCGCGCAAAGGCGTGGAAGCTAGAGCGCGAGCTCTACGGCAACGCCGCGAAGAAGTCGGCCATGGCTTTGGTCGCAAAGCAGGGCCAGCCGTGGTTCGTGTTGCTGTACTGCGGATCGTTGTGCGAGCACCAGATCGTGGGCTCCGTGCACCCGCTGTAGCTCACGCAACCGGGGTTCACGTTGGTGCCGCTGCTCTGGCACATCGCCACGCCCGAGTACGCCGTCGTGGTCGAGCTACACTTGTTCACGGCCGTGAAGCGGGCGACCACGTCGGCGCCGTCGCTGTTCCGCACGTTGTCCATCTTGCCCTGGATGTACATGACCGGAATGGGAGCGGTGATGGCGCCGTAGTTCGACGCCGCGACGGGTGAGACCGCCTTGAACCCCATGTGCATCGCCGCGTCGGCGTGCGTCAGGATCTGCACGATCATCTGCGCGCCCGAGCTGTGCCCTGCGGCGAACACGCGGCTCTTGTCGATGCAGTAGCTTGCCATCAGGTCGTCGTACCAACCGAGCACCTTGTTGATGTCCGTGTTGTAGACCCACTCGTTGCCCGCGCTCTTGCCGAAGGCGCGAACGTAGTTCGTGGCGATGTCCGAGCCGTTCGTGAGCCCCTGGATCTGATCGATGGGGTTGCCGGCGGCATGGAAACCCATGAACAGCGGCACGGGTTTCATGCCGTCGTAGCTTGCCGGGAAGTTGTAGATGTGATCGCTCGTCTTCACGTCGCTCGGCTTGCCGCCCTTGCCGCAACCCGCGCTCGGCACGGCTGCCGAAGAGCCACCGCTTCCGCCCGCGCCCGCGCCACCCGTCGCACTGCCGCTCATGCCGGCGCTGCCGCTCATGCCCGCGGCGCCGCTATTTCCGCCGCGCCCACCTCGGCCACCCATGGTTGCTCCGCCGTTGGCGGTACCGCCGTCACCACCACGACCGCCGAGCGACGCGCCGCCGGAGCCAGCACTCGCGCCGCCATTGCCCGTGCTTCCGGCCATCGCACCACCCGTGCCGGCTCCTGCGAGCGTCCCGCCGGTGCCCGACGTGGCGCCGCCACTTCCGTTTGCGCTCGAGCCTCCGGTGCCACCAGTACCGGCAGCGCTGCCGGCGGTCCCGCCGCCGCTGTGCCCGGCGACCGTGGCGCCGGTTCCTCCGGTACCACCGGAGAGTTCGACCCCCGTCGGATCGACAGAGCTACAAGCGAGGGGGAGGGCGGCGAGTCCGAGCTTCCAAATGGCGTTCATGCAGAGGGTCGCTTAGACGCAGTGGCAGCCACGCTGGGGATCCGTCACGCAGCGTAAATTCCCCTCCGGAACCAAATTTCCACACCCTGCGCAGGCGCTTGCGGCGTCGGTTCGGCGCGAGGGCGGTGGCCGTTTTTCGGCGCCTCCGCGGCCCATCGCGCAACTCTTGACGGTAATGCACAGGGTCGTGGCCGACGGTCGGCTCTTGGTACTCGGCGCCATCGTTGCGACCGGGATGACGCTCGGCTGCGGCGGGGAAGGGGCGGCCGCATCAGAGTCAAATGGCGGCACTTCGGGCGGAGGTGGCGTGTCTGGCTCGACCGGAACCGTTGCCGGGAGGAGTGGCGCGGACGGTGGACGGATGGCCGCAAGCGCCGGCGCGGGGGGCCGCGGTGGCACCGATGCGCCGGGCGGTCGAGCCGGCGACGCCGCGACGGGCGGTCGCGCGGTGACGAGCGGCGGGGCGAACGGGATCGAAGCCGGACGCGGCGGAAGAAGCGGAGGCGTCGCGGGTGCGTCGAGTGGCGGAGGCGTGCCCGGCGGCGCGAGCGGCTCGCCGAGTGACGCGGGTCGTGGCGGCGTGAGCGACGGCGGCAGCTCGGGCGATGCGGGCGGCCGCGCCGGCGCGAGCGGTGGCGGCGTGGGGGGCTCGTCGACCGGCGATTGCAACACGCCGCCCGCGCCGAGCGCGCTCGTCGGCTGGGCATCGGAAGGTACCGGAACGAGCGGC
>DATMCL010000463.1:0-2004 GCA_035558375.1 Polyangiaceae bacterium | reverse complement strand
GAGGGATTTGGCTACCGGCAGAACGCCAATACGGGAACCCTGGTCTACTCACTGGGGGTTGGAGCCTCCGCCCTCTTCGCCCTCGCAGGCCCCCTGGGGCTCCAGGTGGGGGTCTATGGCGCCCTTCCGCTCGAGCGCGACAGCTACGTGTCCCAAGCGGAGAATGGCGCGACCACCGAGGTTTTCCGCGCAGCCCCGGTTACAGGCATGCTGGCGGCGGGGCTCGCCCTCGAGCTTTGATAATTCCGGAACCGGCCCACCACTGACCATGTTGGAACCACACAAGTTTTCCTGCTGCCCGCCCCCGGGGGCCGCACCATGACCCGTGAGCGCACCCTCGAGGTGCGAGCCGTTTTCGATGAACACGCACGTTATGTTTGGCGCGCCTTGCGCCACCTCGGAATCCCCGAGGCCGATGTCGAAGACCTCTGCCAAGAGGTGTTCGTGGTCGTCCAGCGCAAGCTCGGCGAGTTCGAGGGTCGCTCCGAGCTTCGAACCTGGCTCTACGGGATCTGCCTGCGGGTCGCAGCCGATCATCGACGGCGCGCGCACGTTCGGAACGAGCGACCGCACCCCGATCCGACCGAAGGTCTCGCGGCGTCGCCCGGCATGCGTCCGGATGCGCGCGCCGAAGCGCGCTCTGCGCTTCAGGCGTTGCTCGACGAGCTCGACGACGACAAGCGCGCAGTCCTGGTGCTCTACGAGCTCGAGGGTCTCACCATGAAGGAAGTGGCCGCCACCGTCGGTTGCCCCCTCCAGACGGCATACTCGCGCCTGCATGCCGCGCGCGATCGCCTCACGGCGCTCGTCGAAGGGCGCCGTAGCAACGGAGGCAAGCCGTGAGCGCGGACGACCCGATTCGCTTCCGCGATGCCGGCTCCGGCTCCGACGAGCTGCGCGCGCTGTTCCAAGCGGGCACGGAAGATGTCCCGAGCGAGGCACAGCTCGCCTCGCTTGCCGCGAAGCTCGGCCCCGTGCTCACAGCGGGTGGCGCTGCGGCGAGCACGGGCATGGCGGCGAAGACGAAGCTCGGCATTGCGGCAGTTGGTGCCGCCGGAGCCGGGGTGCTCGCCTGGGCGCTCCTCTCGGGGCGCGAGGCGCCGGCACCCGTGAAGCCGGCGGCCACCGCCGTGCAGTTGCGCACGGCGCCGACCGTCACTCCCTCGGGCGGGAACGAGCTTCCTGCCGCAACGGCGCCTGAAGCAGCACTGCCGCCGAGCGGAGCTCCGCCGTCTAGCGAGACGGCGCCGAGCTCGCCGCGCCCGGCCATCGCCCCGCCGTTCCGTCCGGCGGAGAGCGAGGCCGAATTCCTCGAGAGAGCGCGCGGTGCGCTCGGTCAAAGCCCAGCTGCCGCGCTCTCTCTCGCCAACCAACACCGTGCCCGCTTCCCCGCGGGCGTGCTAGCAGAGGAGCGTGAGGTGATCGCCATCGAAGCTCTGAAGCGATTGGGGCGTACCGCGGAGGCCGAACGGCGCATCGAAGCATTTGCGCGCCGTTTCCCGGGCTCCGCCTACCGAAAAAAGCTCGAAGCCGGCGCCGGGCGATGACCTTTTGGAGCTCGCGGGGCGCGCTCGGCGCGCTCACTGTGCTCGGAGCCTTTGCCGCGTTCTCGGAGGGCGGGTGTGCGCGCGAGCTCACGCTCGGCTCCGATCAGGTGAGCATTGCCGCAGCCGCCGGAGTCTCCGGCGCGGCGGGGCTCTCGGGCGCAGGTGGGCTCGCCGGCACGCTGAATGTTTCCGGAGCGGCGGGCGAGGGGGCTTGCACCGTCTCGAAGTGTCGCGGCAAGACCTACCTCTGCGGCAACTGCATCGACGACGATCATGACGGACTGATCGACGCCGAAGACCCCGAATGCACGGGTCCTTGCGACAACCTCGAGGACTCACTCTCCGTCGGCCTTCCCGGCGAGGGCTCGGCCGCGTGCCAGGAGGACTGCTACTTCGATAGCGGCAACGGAGCCGGCTCCGAAGACTGTCGCTACAGCCTGCGCTGCGATCCGCACGC
>DATMCL010000462.1:0-2061 GCA_035558375.1 Polyangiaceae bacterium | reverse complement strand
CGCGTTGCGCCTTTTCGGCGGCGACCAAGCTCTTGAACTCCATGCGTTGCCGCTCTGCCTCGCGGACGGCCGTTGCGCTTTCGGGAAGATTGTCGAGCGCCGGGTTCGGCGCGAAGACGTCCTCGCCGATCTCGTAGTGTTGGCCGGGCGTGTCGCCCATGTAGACCTCGAGCGTGAGGCGGGCGAGCTCGGTGTTGTTCTTGGCGCGTTCCACCAAGAGCTCGGCGTTCTTCTGCGCTACCTGGGCGCTCAGCACTTCGGCCTTCGAAACCAAGCCGGCTTGAAACGCGTTCTGGGCGTCTTTCAAATGCCCGTTCGCCTGTTCGAGGTTTTGCGCGCCGATGATCTCCTGAGCCTGGGCGCGCACCCAATTGTAGTAATAGACGCGCGCGTCGCGATCGACGGCGGCGTAGGTCGCGCCTCGGTCGAACACGGCCGCATCACGGGCGAGGTCGGCGCCCGTCTTCGCGTGCGAGAGCCGGAGCACGTAATCGGAAAGCGGGACCGAGAGGTTGGCGTCGAAAACGGTCGAGTTGACCGGGAGGTGGCTGAAGGAGGCGAAGGCAGGAGCAAGGACGTCGTACACGGGCTGTAGGGCCGGGTCCGTGGGACGCGGTCCGAGCAGATTGGGTGTGTCCACGGGCGAGAGTCGCGTGTACGACGCCCCGAGCTTCACCTTGGGCGAGAACGCCCACATCGTCTGCGACGCCTGCGCATCGACGTTCTCGAGCGCGTGCTGCTTCGCCTCGAGCGCGGCGCTGTTCTTCACGGTGCGGCGCGCCGCCTCGTCGGGCGTGAGTCCCTTGCCGGAACGCAGCGCATCGAAGCGCTTTTTGAGCTCGCCCGTCGTGCGTGACTCGGGCAAGTCCGCGACGGGCGTGAACCCGGCGTCGGGAGCGGCCGGTGCCGCCGTCGTCGCAGGCGGCGCGGCGACCGGAGGCGCGGGCGCGCGTACCGGCGCGGGCACGGGTGCCGGAGCGGGCGCTGGTTGCCCGAGCGCGGCGCGCGATAGAAACGCGAGGGCAAGGCTCAGGCGTGAAACGACCATCAGCTTCGAATTGTTGGGAACCATGACTACTCCGCGGCGCGCGCGCCGCTCGGGGCCACGCTCGGTCGCGACCGACCGCGCGTGAACAGACCTCGAACCCTCGAAGCCGTGCGGGGGAGCCAGCGCTTCAAGTTCTCGATCGCGAGGTAAAAGACCGGGACGACGATCAACGAGAGCAGCGTCGAGCTCACGACGCCGCCGATCACCGCGATCGCCATCGGCGCGCGGAATTCGCTGCCTTCGCCGTTGCTGGTCGCCGTGGGCAGCATGCCGAGCACCATGGCCGCGCTCGTCATCAAGATCGGGCGCAAGCGTTCGGGCCCTGCGGTCACGATCGCTTGGAACGGCGTCATGCCGTGGTCGCGCACGTGCACGATCGCCCGATCGATGAGCAAAATGGCGTTCTTCGTCACGAGGCCCATCAAAAGCACGATGCCGATCATCGCGCCCATCGCCATCGTGTTGTTCGTGAGGAACAGGCCGACGATGCCGCCGACCAAGGCGAGCGGCAGCGTGAGCATGATCGTGAACGGGTGGATGAAGCTCTCGAACTGCGAGGCGAGCACGATGTAGATGAAGACGACGCCGAGCAAGAGCGCGAGCGCCATGTTTTCGTTCGTCTCGTTCATCAGGCGAAGGAAGCCGTCGTACGCGACCGAGATGCCGTCGCCGAGCTTGGCGTTGGCGATCGCGGGCTGGAACTCGCGCGCGACGTCACCGAGCGGGCGGCCGAGCGGCGTCGCCCAGATCGTGATCTGCCGCTGGCGGTTCTCGCGCTCGATGACCTGCGGTCCTTCGCTGCGGTGGAAGTTCGCTACGTCGGCGAGCTTCACGGAGCCGCGGCTCGTCTGCAGCGTGACGTTGCGGAGCGCCTCGGCGTCGCCGCGGTAGTCTTCCTTGAGGCGCACGCGGATCGGCACCTCGTCGCCGCTCGAGCGAAGCTTGCCGCTCTCGTCACCTTCCATCGCGGTGCGGAGCCCGAGCGCCACCTCGGACACGCTGAGGCCGCGATC
>DATMCL010000461.1:0-4918 GCA_035558375.1 Polyangiaceae bacterium | reverse complement strand
CCGTCATCCGGTTCGTCGTCGTCCCCTTCCCCGCCCTCGCCGGCCGCGTCGTCTTCACGCAGCTCAACGAGGCTCGCGCGCAGGCGCTTGGCGATGCCCGCGCCGCCGTCGCCCTCGATCACGATGTAGGCTTCCTCGGCTTCTGCGAGCCGCTCGCTCACGCGCTCGATCGCGCCGGAGCCGAGGCGCGCGTTGCGTCCAAGCGCGAGCAAGCGCGTGTACACGAGCGGTCCCGGTGCCGGGTCCTGCTCCGCGAGATCGCGCACGAGCGTGACGCCGAGCTCTCCCGCGACCTCCACGACCTCTTCGTCCGTCCACATGCCGCGCGGCTCCCACGCGATACCGCCCGCCGCGCCGTCGAGCAGCTCCTTCATGCGCGCGAGCTTGGCGCGGGTGCGCGCGCTCGGTCCGGCGCTGGCCGGCGTGCGCAGCACGATGAAGCGCGCACCGAGCGCAACGGCTGCCTGGCGCGTGGCCTCGACCAGTGCCGCATCGGGGCTCGAGCTCCCGAGCTCCGCGAGCGCCTTGCCCGCGACGAGCGCGAACTCGAACCCTTCAGGAGCTTCGCGCTTGAGCCGGCCGAGGTGCTTCGCGGTCGGGGGCGCCGGCTCGCAGGGCACCTCGACGAGGTTGAACGCTTTCGCGTACTCGGGGAGGCGGCCCTTCAGCCTGGGGAGGCCAAAGTGAAGACGGAGGGAGGGCATCGGGCGGCGAGAGGTAGCACTCCCGCTCACCCGTCGCCAAAGTGGAACCACTGCGTCGGGTGCGACGCGATGAAGTGCTCGAGCCGCTCGACCGCGCGCTCGGCCACGCGCAAAAGCTCGCCCTCGCCCGCAGGGGGCGCCACGGTGAGCGGCTCCCCGACCTCGATCGTGTAGGAAAAGTAGCCGGTCCGCGCGGCAAACAGCGGCACGACCGGGATCCGGGCCAGCGCGGCGATCCGAAACGGACCCTCCGGAACGGGGAACGGGCGCCCGAAGAGCTCCGTCGGCAAAACGCGGGTGCTCGACGCCGAGCGGTCGAGCTGAAACGCGGCGAGCCCCCCCGCTTTGAGGTGCCGGAGGAGCGGCAGGGCATCGAGCGGCGTGCCGCCGATCGGCAGCACCTCGACGCCGGCGCGGCGGCGCACCTCGTCGTGGAGGGCGCGCGCCTCGGCGTCGGGCTCGGGCTCCATCACGAGCACGACGCGCGCGTTGAGATCCGTGTGGAGCAGGCGTGCCGCGGCATCCCACGGACCCACGTGCGCCGTGACGAGCACGGCGCCTCTGCCGCGAGCGACCACTTCAGTGAGGTGCTCCCTGCCCTTGACCTCGACGCGAGCCTGCGCCGCCTCAACGCGATCGGCACCGAGCCCCTCCGCGAGGCACGCGGCGTAGTCGCAGAAGGTCTTGAGCACGTCGCGCCCCTCGATGTGGGGCGCGCGCGGGCCGTGCACGCGACGCAAGGCGTGGAGGACCCGGCGTCGCTCGTCCGCGAGGACGAGGGCAAAAAGGCCGCCGATGAGCTGCGGCGTCACGCGCACGAACCACTCCGGACCGTGCCGAACTCCGGCCAGCGCCAGACGCCGGAGCAGGGCCGACTCGTGGCGGCGGGGTGTGCCTTCGGTCTGCATCTCCTGACGAATGTAGGGGGCGAACGCGCGAACGTCGAGCCTCGCCAGCAGGCGCTTGGACTACTCTTTCTCGCGGTGCCCCACCCCGAGCTCACGACCGACACCCTGCTCGAGGGAAGAGTCACCATCCAGCAGCCGCGGCGCGGATATCGCGTGAACGTGGACTCGCTCTTGCTGGCGAGCTTTGCCGCCGCGGGGCGCACCGCCGCACTGGCGGTCGATCTCGGCGCCGGCGTCGGCGCGCTCGGCCTCGTGCTTTTGGCGGTGGGCGCAGCGCGGACCGTGGCGCTCGTCGAAGCGGACCCCGAGCTCGTCGCGCTCTCGCGTGAGAATCTCGCGCGTGCGACCGCACGCGGCGTCGCGCATGCTTGTGAGCTCGGGCGGCAGCGGCTTCCGGCCGGGCTTCTCCAGAGCGCCGAGCTCGTCGTGTGCAACCCGCCGTTCTTCCCGAGCGCGCGCGGTACCCCGGCGCGCGAGAGTGCACGAAGGTCGCGGAGCGGTGAGCTCGAGCCGTTTCTCCGCGCGGCGCGTGCGCTCCTTTCCGGCCCGCGCGCCCGCGCCACCTTTTGCTACCCGGCCGGAGAGCTCGGCACCCTGCTCTCGAGGGCCGAGACGGCGAAGCTCGTGCCCAAACGGCTGCGCTTCGTGCATGCACGCAGCGACAATCCCGCGCGGCTCGCGCTCGTCGAGCTCAGGCTTGCCAAGCCGGGAGGTCTCGTCGTCTTGCCGCCGCTCGTCGAATGGAACGGCCGCGCGCGCACGGACGAGCTCGCTCGGATCGTGGCCGGGCATTTCGGCTCCGCACCGAGCTCGCGCTAAGGATTACCGAGCAAGCGATCGAAGAGGATCGCCGCAGCGGCTCGGACGCTCAGGTGATTGTAGCCGTCGGGGCGGCGCGACACGATCGGCGCGAGCTGCGCCTGCGCGCGCGCACTCACGGCCTCGGCGAGGCCCCAGCCCGTGCCGAATACGATGAGCACCGGCGGGCCCTCGGTGGAAAGCCGTGCGCGCCCCTCGGCATGCGTCAGCGAAGCACCGCGCGGATTCGCGCTCGTCGTCCACACCTCGGCGTCGGGACCATGGGCTCGCACCGCATCCTCGAGCGTCTCCACGATCTCGAGCCCTGCGATCGCCGGGCTGCGGTCCGGGATGCGTCGCGCGCCCGAGCCAGCGGTCCAATGCTCCTTCACGCGCAACGCCAGCTCGCGCTGTGCGGAGACGGGATGCACGACGTAGAGCTTGTCCATGCCGTAGGTGTGCACGCTACGGGCGATATCGTGCAGATCGAGGTTCGTGATCGCCGTCGTCACGACGGCGCCCTGCCGGTCGAGCACCGGATAGTGCACGAGCGCTGCGGAAACGCGCCTCACCGCCCGCCTCGGGAGCGGCGCGCGAGATCGGGCCGTCGTACCGCGCTCCGCCGGAGCGACGCCGCGCGACGCCAGGCGGCGACCTTGCCGTGGTCCCCCGAGCGCAGGATCTCGGGCACGTCGTAGCCACGATAGCTCACGGGCCGCGTGAAATGCGGGTACTCGAGCAGCCCGCCGCAGGCCGAGCTGAACGACTCTTCGTGAATGGAGTCGGCGTTCCCGAGCACGCCCGGCAAGAGGCGCACCGTGCTCTCGATCACGCACATCGCCGCGACCTCGCCCCCGGTGAGCACGAAATCGCCGACGGAGATCTCCTCGTCCGCGAAGTAGCGCACGCGCTCGTCGAAGCCTTCGTAGCGCCCACACACGAGCACGAGCCCCGAGAGCTCGCTCAGGCGCCGCGCGCGCTCCTGATCGAACGGGCGCCCCTGAGGCGAGAGCAGAATGCGCCGCGGGCGCGGCCCCGTGCCGAGCGACGCCTCCGCCGCGTCCATCGCCGCCACGACGCAATCCGGCCGCATCACCATTCCGGAGCCGCCGCCATACGGCGTATCGTCGACGGAGCGGTGATTGCCGAGGCCGTGGCGCCGAAGGTCCTCGAACGAAAGCTCGAGCACCGAGCGCTCGATGGCCCGCCCCACGAAGCTCGTGCGAGCGAACTCGGTGAAGAGCTCGGGGAACAGCGTGACGACGGCGACGCGCATGCGAGGCGCCTCACACCACGAGCCCGTCGAGGCTCGACAACTCGATCGTGCCCGCGTCCACGTCAACGCGCGTGACCCACGGCTCCGACAGGATCTGCTCGGCAGCGCGACCGTCCGTGAGCTTGAGCTCGACGCTCGACACGCTCGGGTGCGCGGCGATGCCCGTCACGACGCCGATCGGTCCCTCGGGGCCGACCACGGTCGCGCCGATCAGATCGACCAGGTAGTACTCACCCGCGGCGAGCGGCGGCAAAACGCTGCGCTCGACCTCGACGCGCGCGCCGCGGAGAGCCGCGGCGGCATCGCGGTCGGTCACGCCCTCGACCTTGACGAGGAACGCGGGACCGTGCGGTCGCGACGCAGTCACGACGAGCTCGCGCTCGCCCTTCTCGCTCACCGCGACGAAGGAGCGCACGTGCGCGAGCACGTCGCTGCCCGTAAAATGCAGGGTGACGCGCAGCTCTCCGGCGAGGCCGTGCGGCGCGCCGATGCGCCCGATCTCGAGCCGTCGGGGGCGCTGTTGCGGAGCCGCGGCCACCACGGGCGCGCGGCCTTCAGTCAACGATGTCGAGGTGAACGCGGCGACCGATCTTGGTCGAAGCGGCGAGAAGAATCGTACGAATCGATTGCGCCGTACGACCGTCCTTGCCGATGACCTTACCGATGTCGCCGTCACCGACGCGGAGCTCCAGCACCTGGCTGCGATCGCCGTCGAGCTCGGTCACTTCGACGCCTTCCGGGTCGTCGACCAGTGCCCGCGCGATCGTCGCTACGAGTTGTTTGAGAGCCATGCAGCCGACTCAGCTCTTGGCGGTTGCTTCGGCGCGCGCCTTAGCCTTGAGCAGGCGGTCGAGCGTGTGCGACGCCTGGGCGCCATGCTTCTTCCAGTGCTCGAAGCGCGCCATGTCGATAGCCAGCGCGCCGGCCGGATCGAACGTGCCGATGTTCTCGATGAAGCGGCCGTCACGCGGACGGCGATGCTCGGCAACCACGATGCGGTAAAACGGCGTCTTCTTGGTGCCGTGCCGGGCCAGGCGAATCTGAACCATGGGGGATCCTCGAAAAGGGGCGTTACGGGGTACTTAGAGGGGCGGAACGCTAGCACCCGTCGGGTGCCGCGCCAGGCTTCTAGCCCAGGGGCCGGAGTCATCGCAAGCATGGCCGCGTCAAAGCCTGGCCGTGCTAGGGTGTTTCACCCTGATGGGAGCCGCGCGGGACCAGATCTTGGAGGT
>DATMCL010000460.1:0-19405 GCA_035558375.1 Polyangiaceae bacterium | reverse complement strand
ACCGAGAACACCGCGCAGCGAGCGCACATTGAAGCTAGGCATGTTCGAATTCCTTTTTCAAAAACCAAGTGTCAGGTTCAAATCCATGGAGCTGCCCGGCCGACCCGCGAGGGTCAGTCGTGCGTCGCGCTTCCGCTTGGGCGCTGTCGGAGCGGTGACGAGATAGACGGTCAGGCCAGCACCCACGAGCGCTGCGCCCGTGATGAGTAGTGCCGTTGCGACGTTGCCGTTCGTGACGGCTGCCGCGCGCAATGGGGCGCCGACCGTATCGCAGCCCCTGTCGTCGCAATGCCCGTCGATCTTCGACTGTTTGTTGAGATTGATCGCGCTGATCCCGAAGCCGGCTCCAACCCCGAGTGCGACTGCGCCGACTCCCATGCTGGCCCAAGAGACGGCAAGTGCGGCGGGGGAACGCTCGAGCGGCTCTGGTGCTGGCGCGGGCACCGGGAGCACTGGGAACGGGGTAGCGGACGACGTCGGCGGTGGGGTCGCGCTGGCGAGCGGCTCCAAGGTGAGCGCTGCCGACACCTGAGCCCCCGGCGTCACGTCGACCGTGACGCTGCCCGAGGAGTAGCCGGAGCGCCTCGCCACGACGACGTGCCGGCCGGCGGCGAGCGGAATCGTCGCGGCGTTGGGGGCGACGAGCGCTGCGTCGACCTCGAGCTCTTGGGGCGGGGGCGTCACCTGGAGCGCGAGCGTGCCGATCAGGCGCTCGTTCATGGCGATGAGGTCCTTCACCTCCTGCGCGCGGTCCGGTTCGAGCGGCGCCGTTTCGGTCTCCAAGTACCGACGGAGGGACTGCGCGGCTTCGACGGGACGGCCGAGGGCGCTCTGCGTCTGCCCGAGGTTGTAGAGGACGATCGGACTCGGGCTGAGCGCATACGCCGCCTCGAACTCGCGTGCCGCCTCCGAAAGCCGTCCGCGCTGGGCCGCCTCGAGGGCGCGCTGGAAGCGAGCCGCGGCTTGCTCGCGAGCATCGGGACCATCGGCACGCGCTGGGCTCGCCGAAACGGAGACGAGCAACGCGACGACGACCGCGCGGAGCGCATGGCCTCTGCGATCGCGCGCGCAGAGCCTTCCACGACTGCTACCGAGCATAGGGATTCTTGACCTCCAGGCGGAAGCCGGCCGGCGCGGAAGTCGTGGAGGGCGGAGCAGGCGGTGAAGCCGAGCTCGCAGGCGCTCGTTCGGAACGCGTCGGTCGAGCTGCGGTCGCTGGGGTTTCGCGGGGCGGGGCGGCGCTCGGCGCGTTGCTGGGAGCGACGCTCGCCGTCGAGCTGGGGGAGGCGAGGACGGGAATTGCGGTCTCCGGAACCGGTTCGGGCTTCGCTATCGAAGGAGCGGGCAGAGGAGCGGGCTCGGCTTTTCGGAGCTCGTCGCTGCGCGCGCGCAGGAGCAGGCCGGTCACCACGACGGCGGTTCCGAGCCCGAGCCCGAGCAGCAGGCCGCGCTTGGGCGTGGCGCGGGAAGAGCTCACCGAGGCCCGGGACGGGAGGTCGCGGTCGCGTACGGTAGCGGTTCCATGCGAGGTCGGTCCCTCGACGTACGCGGCGAGCTCGTCGTAGAGCTCGATGACGCTCGGCAGGCGCGCTTCGGGATCGCGAGCCATGGCTCGCTGGACGAGCTCGTCGAGCCCCGGGGGCACGCCCGGGTTGAGCTCGCCAATCGACGTCGCCGTATCGTTGAGGATCGAGTAGATGAGCCGCTCCACCGTGTCGGCGGTGTGCGGTGGTCGCCCGGTCAACGCCTCATAGAGAATCACGGCGAGGGCGTACACGTCGGCGCGCTTGCCGACCGTGGACGAGTTTTCGATCTGCTCGGGCGGCACGTAGCGGAGCGTCCCGACGAAGCCGCCGGGCGAGGTCGTTGCGAGCACGTTTTCCCGCTTCATCACGCCGAAATCGAGCAGCTTCCCGTACTCCTCGCCGTTGTCGTGATGGGTCACGAACAGGTTTGCGGGCTTGAGATCGCGATGCACGAGGCCCGCGTCGTGCATCGCGGACACGCCGAGGCACGCGCCCATCACGATGCGCACGGCGCGCTCGACAGAGAGCGCGCCCTCCTGCGCGAGCAGTCGCCGTAAGTCGTGCCCCTCGAGGAGCTCCATCGTATAGAACGGCAGCTCGGCTTCCGGCTCCGAGACATCGAACACCTTGACGACGTGGTCGCTCCGCATGGCGGCGAGCGCCGCGGCTTCACGCCGGAACCTGCGCACGGCGTCGGGCCACGGATCGCTCCCCGCGCGCAGCACCTTGGCCGCGAAACGCGCGCCGAGGCGGAGGTGCTCGACCTCGTACACTTCGCCCATCCCGCCCTTCCCGATCAGGCGTTCGACTCGGTACACGTCTCCGAGCACGTCACCGGGCTGGCAGACGTTCGCGGGCTCGCGCGGTTCCGCTTCGGTGTCGCCCCCGAGCGCTGCCTCGTTCGCGCTCAGCCGTCGGGCCACCGCGAGACCTTCGAAAAGCGAGTCGACGAGCACGGGGCGCATGCAACCCAAGCGCGGTCATACCTCGAGCACCCACCCAGAGTCATGCGTCAAGCTCCACGGCCGGCGAGCCTAGCCGCGCGAAGTGACTAGGCCAAGGCGCTGCACGATACCCGGAAAATTCTTGGGTGTTTGCGCGCATGTGGTGCGGCGAGCAAGCCGCGGGGGTTGTGCACCTGTGCGCTTCGGGGCGCACAGGTACTTGTGCGGTGCGCAGTCAGAAAATGCCTATGGGGCGACGCGGCGGGTCTAGAGACGGGCGCACGGGGCGGCACGCTAAATGCTTGGCGCGGCAACGTCAGATCAATGTTGCGGAGGTGAATGATGACGATGCGTGGAAATTTCGTTGAAACGTGGGCGGTGTGCGTCGCTCTTCTCGTCGGAGCCGGGTGCGCCGCGGCCGACCCTGAAGCTGCGGTGATGCGCGAAGGCGAGGAGCTAGGCGCTACCGTCTTCCGCACGTATGCAGCGGGGACGACCTACTCGGATACGATCCTCAACCAGGGCCAGGACATCTGCATCCTGCAGGGCTTCACGGGCCCGATGCGTTGCGCCAGCAACTTCTGCACGTATGCCTTCACCGGAGTGGCGGGCACCGCATCGCCGGGCCTAAACTACGCGCAGAGCAACGGCGTGCCGGGGTCCGGACCGGGCCAATCACTCTACTGCTTCCCACGAACCAAGTTCACGGGCACGGACGTCAACGCTTACTCGGAGTACCTCAACCAGAAGAGCGAAACGGGTGCCTGCCGGACCGACACCGGCAACAGCTACACGGGCGATCACTTCATCGCCCTTGCCGGCCTAGGCTCGAGCTTCAGCAGCACAGGGGAACGCATTTGGGTCTCCCAAGGAGATACGCCGACGGCCCTCAACAAGTGGGGAGTGGGGGCCGTGGATAGCCCATGCAAGGTCGACAGCTACTACGCCAACGTCATGGTTCGCGAGGGCTCTTCCCCTACCTTCGTCGGTCCGAACGGCACCGGCAAGGCGTCCATCGCGGGAGAGTACGACTTCACGATCGGAGGAGGGAGGGACGTTGACTTCGCGCTGGCACCACCCAATCACCTTTGTTACTTCACCTACATCGCAGGCAACATCGCCTTCACGAAGGATGGCGCCTCGATCGCGGGCGTGTCGCCGACGGGGGCGCAACACCTCCACATGTTCACGGCCGCTGGGAGCAGCCTGCGAGTCAAAGCACGCTGCGTGCCGTTCGCCCAGTAAAGATGGCGCCCCGATTGCGGACGCGTCGCCGAAATCAGCGTAGTGGCGCCGACTGAGCGCGCCTCACTCCGGCAACCGCATCCCGAGCACGTCGTCGATCGCCGCCCGCGCGATCGACGACGGCATCTCGGGCAATACCGGCCGCAACGCCGCCGGGATGTTTGCCGGGTGCACGATGCCGACCTGGATCTCGCGCGCTGCTTGATCGAGCAGGATGAAGAAGTAGCGGTCTCCTTCCGGGCGTCGCCAGACGGGGCAGCCGTCCGTGTCGCCGCCCGCGACGAGGGTCGGGCCGTGGTCGAAGGCTTGTTTGCTGCAAGCATCGACGACGTCGGCGTCGGCCGCGAAGGCAGTGCGATCGCACGAGGCTTGGCAGACAGCGCCGCCGACATGGCCGGCCTGGTAAGAGCGCACGCCCGTGCTCGCGAATTCGCGGTTCGAGTAGTCGTTGTCGTCCATCACGACCTCGAACACGTTGATCTCGCCGCAGCCGTCGCCGACGCTGCCGGTCTTCGAGTAGCAGTTGCAGAGGCCGTTCCACTTGCGGCCGCCGTCACGGATGAGCTCGGAGGCGACGAAGGCGACCCAAGGGCTCGGCTTGCCCGCTCCGTCCCCGCTGCAGCTCTCCACGCCTCCGTCCTCGAAGGTCATCGAGCCGAGGAAGACGATGAGCTTCGAGCCCGTGAAGCCGCGGTGGAGCACGCCGGGATCGTTCGGGCAGTAGTAGTCGCGGCCGTCGCCGCAATCGAAGAGCGGCGTTTGCGAGACGTAGCCGACGCAGTCGTTCTTCGTGAGATTGCCGGGGAAATCCGTGCTGCCGTCACCCTCTTGGGTGAACCAGAGGTTCTCGCCGCCCGTGCGGTCGTCCCACGAGGTGACGCGCTCGTAGCTCGAGGACGGGTCGCGCGGCTGATAGACGGCGAGCTGCTTCACCTCGATCGCCTTGAGAATGAGGGTCATCTCCTCATCGAAGGGCGAGAGCGTGGTGCTCGTGGTCTCGTACTCCTTCTGGCAGCAGTGCCCGCCCCACGTGTCGGTGCCGTCCTTGTAGTCGCACGCCGCGTCGCCGGCTTCGCGATCGATGCGGCGCGGCCAGAAGCCTGCGGCACCGATGTTCGTGAAGGTCATGGTGCCGCCGCGGGTCGTCGTCGACGGCGTGAACGGGTGCGCACCGAGGTCGTCGCCGCTCGGTGCCTCGCCCGCTTGACCCGAATCGCGTCCGGCGTCGCTCGTCGTGCCGCCGGCGCTCGACCCGCCGCTGGTCCTTCCCGCCGAACCGGCACCCGAGCCCGACACCGCCCCGGAACCCGACGCGCCGCCGCTCGTCCCCGTCGCGCCGCCGCGCGCCGAGCTGCCGCCCGACCCCGCCGAACCTCCCTTGCCAGCTGCATTTGCCGAGCCCGCCGAACCGCCGCTCGTCCCGCCTCCGCGCCCCGCTCCGCTACCGCTCATTCCCGCTGATCCCGCCGTCCCGTCGTTCGTTGCCGTACCGCACGCCACCGCGACTGCCGTTACGAAAAACGATGCGAATAGACGCCTCACTGGTCGCCTCCCGGACAGAACACGATGTCCCAATCTTCGCCCGCGCAAGCGCGCACCGGGCTCGGATCGTCTCCGTGTTGATCGTCCCCGGACCACGCGTACGCGTCGTCACAGCTCTCGAAATATTGAGCTACCGCGCTGCTCCCGTCGTCGCGCTCCGGGCTCACGCACGCGACCACGTTGCCGCTGTCGTCGCGGTACTTGCCTTCGTCCGGGCAATCCGCGAGAAAATCAGCCGAACAGCTCAAGGTGTCGCAGTCGGGGCGGTCGCGCGGAACGATCTGCATCGGCAGGTTGAACGCGTCGACGTGGCTGATGTTGTACCAGTCGAAGTCGTTGAAGTCGGTGTTGAAGGTGAACTCGGCGAGCGTGTGGTGCTCGGCGCCCGGATCCTCGCCGGCGTACCCCCAGTAGCGCTTCGCGGAGAGCGTCTCCGTGTCGCTGCCGATAGAGACGCACGCTTCGCCTCCAGGCGGCAGCGTCTGGCCGCTGATATCGCTGCCCTCAAAGGTGACGGGAGTCAGGCAGTGGTTCACGAATACGAGCGTTGTCTTGTGGTCGCCATCCACGGCACACGCCCCGCCCGTTTCCGACCGCTCGCCGGAGGTCGCGCCCTCGCCACCCTGCGCTTCGCGCCCCGCGCCGCCATTCGACGCGTTCGATGCGCCACCGTTCGACGCACCGCCCTTGCCGGCGACGTTTGGCGCGCCGCCGTTGGCGGAGCCGGCGTTGTCGCGCCCTGCCGTTCCCGCGCGACCCACGCGACCCGCAGAACCGCCGCTCGCGCTGTCACCCGCTTTGCCCGCTGTCCCGCCCGCGCCCATCGCTGCCTTGCCGCCGGAAGCGCTCGAGGCGGCGCCGCCGTGAGCTCCATCGCTCGCGTCATCGCCCGAGCTGCACGCGGCAATGGCGATAACGGCGAGCGCGAAGACGATGGCTCTCACGAAGCGCTGATCATCTGCCGCAGCGCGGGCGGGGGCAAGCTCTGCCGCGGAAAGAGTGTGACCTCGACCCACATGCTCGGCCCGAGCCGCGCTCATTCTCTCCCGTAGCGCGCGAGCTCCGGCGTGCGCCATGCGATCCACAGCACGGCGAGCACGCAGCCGATCCCCCCGGAAACCACGGACCACGCCGGGCCCATGGCCTGCGCCACCAGGCCCGCCTCGAGCTCGCCGAGCTGCGGTCCGCCCATGAAGAAGATCATGTTCACGCTCGTCATGCGGCCGCGCATCGCGTCGGGCGTCGCGAGCTGGCGAATGACGTTGCGAAGCACGGTGCTCACCATGTCGGCGGCTCCGGCCAGAAAAAGGAACAAGAAGCTGAGCCAAAACGCCCGCGAAAGGCCGAACCCGACGGTGACGAACCCATACGTCACGGCCGCCGTAATCAACGTGCGCCCGCGCTTTGCGATGCGCTCGATGGCACCCACCATGAGCAGGCTCGTGAGCACGGCGCCCGCCGCCGTTGCCGCGCTCAGGATGCCGTACCCGTGCGCGCCGACGTGCAGGATGTCCTGGGCATAGAGCGGCAAGAGGGCGGTCGCCGACGCGAAGAACGTCGCGAAGAAATCGAGCAGCATCGACGAGCGAATGAGCGGCTTCCCGAAGACGAAGCGGATGCCTTCGAGCGCCGCACCGACACTGAGCGCCGATGCCTGGAACGGAGGGCGTGCGGGCAAGTCGCGCATCGCGAGCAACGACGCGATCAGCACGAGAAAGCTCGCGGCGTCGACGACGTACACGAAGCCGACGCTCGAGCGGGCGATGATCGCGCCCGCCAGCACGGGGCCGAGCACGGAGGCCGCCTGGAACAAGATGCTGTTCAGGCTGATCGCGTTCGGGAGATGCTCGCGCGGGACCAGTGACGGAAAGAACGAGTTGCGCGCCGGGTTGTCGAACACACCCGCCGCGGCGCTCAGTGCCGCGAGGGCGTAGACGGTGCCGAGCCGGTGCGTGCCCGTCAACGTGACCGCGGCGAGCGTCGACGAGATGCAGAGCATCACCGTGTTCGTGACGAGCATGAGGCGGCGGCGATCGAACGCGTCCGCCGCAACGCCTGCAAACAGCGAGCAGATGACGATCGGTATCGCGCGGGCGAGGCCGACGCCGCCGAGGGCCAGCGCCTTTTGCCCCGGCGCGGCGAGCAGCGAGACGTGCCACAGAATGGCTGCTTGGCGCATCATCGATCCGCCCATCGAAATGAGCGTCCCTGACCAGAGCAGGCGAAAGTTTCTGTGCTGAAGGGCGACGAGCGGTGGCAGGCGATCGGACACGCGGGAGCCCGGAGCATTCATTGGTCGTGCTCCTCGGGCAAGGGGCGCTATGCTCCGCACCGATGGCGTCCGGCATTCAGGTCACGGGCATCGCTCACATCGGCATCCGCGTGCACGATCTCGAACGGTCGCTCGCGTTTTATGGGCTCTTGGGGTTCACGAAGACGATCGGGCCCATCGGGCCCGAGCCGGTGGCGATCCTCGATCACCCTTCGGGCGTAGAGGTGAACCTCGTCCTCAACGCGCCGAGCGCGAAGGAGCCGAACATCTTGATGGATGTTCCGGAGAAGCATCCCGGCATCACGCATTTTGCGCTCCTGTGCCCGGACATCCTCGCGGCGAAGGTGACGCTCGAGGCGAACGGCCTCACGCTGTCGGGTGGCCCGATTCGACTCGGACCCAACGGGCAAGCGATCTTCGTCCGCGATCCGGACGGCAACGTGATCGAGCTTCACCAGCGCGGGTAAGCGTCAAAATCCGGCAATCGTCGTCGGGATGCTCTGATAATTGCCGCCGATGCTGCCCCAGCAGCGGACGCTGCCTTTCGACGTGATCGCGCACGCGTGGTTGTACCCGGCGGAGACCGCCACCGCGTCCGTCAATCCAGTGACCGGGACCCGAGTGTCGCTGTTCGAGAGCGTGCCGTCGGCGAGCTGACCAAAGGAATTCTGTCCCCAGCACTGAACGCTCCCGTTGCCCAGCAGGGCGCAGGAAAAACTGAGCCCCGCGGCGACCGCGATCGCGCCGCGGACGTTCGGCACTGTGACGGGCCCCGCGTCGGAGCCGACCGTGAGCGCGCCGAGCTCCCCACTGCTGTTCTTGCCCCAGCACTGGACGCTGCCGTCGTCGCGCAACACGGCGCAAGCATGGAAGTACCCGACGTCGAGTCCACCCCGGCTCGCGACGACGCCGAGGATCGGAAATGGCCAGGCGCTCACGGTCGGGCTTTGCGCCATGGGACCGATGCTGAGCGCTCCCCAGCAATGCACCGAGCCGTCCGCGAGCACGCCGCAGGTCGAGAGTGAGCCCTTCCCAGCGAGATCCGTCACGCCGCTCAGCGTGCTCACCGTGACGGGCTCCGGCTCCGAGGCACAGCCGGCGCACGACGGTGTCGGACCGTTTCCGAGCTCGCCCTGCGCGTTGTCACCCCAGCACTCCACGGTGCCTCCCTCGAGCAGCGCACAGACGTGCTCGTCCCCTCCTGCGATCGCCACCGCGCCCGTCACACCGGGAACCGGCACCGGCACGGAGCTCGTGTTGATGCCGGCGGTGTTCACGACGGCCCCGAGGACACCCCAACAGTGAACCGTCCCGTCGCGGAGGACCGCGCACCCATAGGTGTTCCGCGACGCGCCTTGGACGCCCGAGTGCCAGGTTCCCCCGGTAGTGACGGCGACGGCATCACTGATCCCGAGCACGCGGACGGGAACGTAGGAGTCCTTCATCGTACCGTCGCCGAGCTGGCCCTGCTCGTTCGCGCCCCAGCACCACACGCTGCCGTCGGTGATCACGGCGCAGGTTCCATCCGTGCCCGCGCTGATCGCGGTCGCAACGAGAAGCCGAACCGTCGTGTCGCCGGCCGTTCCAGCGCCCGCGCGTCCCGCACCCGTTTGTCCCGCGCCTCCCTGGTTCATTCCGCCCGCGCCCGTTTGTCCCGCGCCTCCTGCATTCAAGCGCCCCGCAGCGCCCAGTGTGCCCCCAGCACCCGCCATGCCCGCGCTCGTGGATTCATCCAGCGTCCACACACCGAGGTTCGAGCGGCCGCCGCATGCCGACGCTGCGAGCAGGCTGCCCGCGATGCAGCTCGTGAACCAGCTCACGCTTCGAAACCCCCCCCCGTAAAGCCGTCTGGTGCCGCTTGCGCGTCGTGGCCGCGCACCGTTGCGCCTACTTCTTCTTGCCGCCCTTGGCCTTCAACCCGCCCTTCGGGCGCACGTCCGGCACGAGGTCCATGTTGCTCCAGTAGAGGTCGTTCTTCTCGCCGCTGGCGTCGGTGAAGGCGACGCCCTTGATCTCTGCTTCGATCGCGGCTGTCCCCTCGGGGACGTAGTCTTTCTTGACGCACGAGAAGAAGACCCAGATCTTTTCCTCGGGCTTCACGGCGCCGGCGAAGATGTTGCCGGAGCAGATCTGCATCGGACGGGGTTTGCCGCCCGCGGTGATCTCGAGCTGCTTGCCCTTCTTGTCGTAGAAGTAGACGGCGACGGAGCCGTAGAGAATTGGCTTCTTCGTGAGGTTCGTGACGCTGAACTTGGGGCCTTCGTCCGTGGTTTTGCCCGAGTACTTCACTTCCATCATGCGCGAGTCGCCGCTGCCCTTGCAGGGCTCCGCCGCGGTGCCGAGGCCGCTCGAGCCTTCGGGGCAATCCTCACGCGGCTTCGGCGGCTCGACCTTCGGGGGAGGCGGAGGCGGCGCAGACGCGACTGCGGTCGCGCTCGGCTTGGCCGGAGCGGGAGCTTCGGTCGGCTCCTTCGAACAGCCAAAGGCGAGCGTCGCGAGCACCAGAGCGGGGACGGACTTCGAGGCGCGAATGGCGAGAGGCATTGCTTCCTCTAGCCCGATCGTCCCGGCCTAATCAACCTTTCGAGCGCTAGAGCGCCGTGAGATCTCTCAGCGCGGAGAGTTCGCCCGGGTCTGTAATCCCGGCCTCCACGTCGTTCGAATCCGCTTGTCCGAACTCGGTCACGGGCGGTCCGCCGTTTGCGGCGCCCATGGCATTGAGCAGCGTGACGTAAAGTTTGTTCAAAGGCACCCGACCCGTGTCGGAGCCCGTGCCGAAGCCGACGTCGCCGCCCGGCGTCGCGCAATACAATTCGCTGTCGCCGGTGCCGAGCGCCGAGCCCTCGAGATTCACCGACACGCCCTGCCGGAGGGTGCCGCCCGCGCTCCCCGCGATCACGATGGGCAGATTGTTCACGTTCATCGCGCAGCCGTCGGCGTACTGCGGCAGCCACATCACGGCGGAGTTGTCGAGCAAGGTGCCGTCACCTTCCGGAACGTCGTTGATGAGTCCGACGAGGCGCGCGTAACGGCCCGCGTACCATTCGTCGATCTCCCTCAGCATGTCGAGCACGCCGTCGATGCATTTGCCTCCGACCGCAGCGCTTCCGTTTCGATGGGCGAGGCCGTTGTGATCGTATTGGTGCTCGATTCCATCCCATTTGAACGTCACGTACGCGGGCCAGTAGAAGAGCAGGGATCGGTTCGCGTCGCACATCATCGTGAGCGTCATGAGCTTCATCATCATGTCGCCACCGAGCGTGAACGCCGTCGCGATGCCGGTCGCCGAGGCCTCCGCGAGCGTGGTGTCGCTGATGCCGAGCTTGGTCGCGCTGTCCCTGCTGCACGCGAGCGCGGTCATGCCTTGCTCCGTGTCGCGCAACACCGCGAGCCACGCTTCGAGCTTTTGCTGATCGCGCCGGCTCATGTTCCGGCGCTGCAGCGTGGCGAGGTCGTCGCGAACGGCATCGATGATGCTCTGGCCGCGCGCGACGCGGTAGTCGGCCTCCGTGGCCGGACCACCTTGGAACAGTCCGGTCAAGCTGCCGTAGACCGTCGTGGGGTTCACCACCGGGTCCGTGGGTTGACCAGCCCCTTCGTATGACAGGAGCGACTTCACGCTGTGGAACGTGCTGCCGACCGAGAGCACGAGCGGTGCGCTTCCGCCCGGATTCACCGCTTCGGCGAGCACGTGATCGAGGGAGCGCCCCTGTGCCCAATGCTCGCCTTGCGGATCGACGGGAGCCGCGGTGAGCTTCGAGCCCGTGGATTGGTCCGTGGGGTCGAAGTAGCCGTTGATCGTCCCGAACGGGTACATGGCGAGCCCGCGTGGGAAGAGCAGCTTGTTCGCAAACGGCGTGAGCGGCTCGAGCGTCGTGCCGGCGAGTGCGGCGCTGTCGATGGCTCCGTCTTCGACCTTCGGGAACCAGCGATTCGTGAGGCAGCCGTTGCTCGTGTAGAAAATCAGGAGCCGTCGCGGAGCGCTCGGCGTGTCGGCTTTCGCCGGTTGTTGCAGCGAGCCGAGGAACGGCGTCGCGAGGGCGGCACCTGCGGCACCTTTGAGAAACAGCCGGCGCTCTAGGCGTCGTCTCGTCACGGTGCCTCCCGGGTACGCAGGCGGAAGGGCGCGGTGAGTGGGAGCGCCGTGAGCATTTGCAGCACGGGCGCGTCGGACTCGGCGAGCTCCCGGGTCATGGTGTCGACGATGCAGGCGTCGCGCGCGTCGTGATCGCGGCGCAAGGCGAACGAGACCCAGCGCTCGGCGTAGCGGCGTCGAGCTTCGCGTGAGGTGGCGAGCCGTTGCATGAGCTCGGCGGGACCCGACACATGGACGAGCTCGTCGTCGATGGTGACGTCTGCCGAGGTGTCGATGGGCGCGCCGGTGTCCGACTCCGCCGCCTGAAGTGCACCCACCGCATTGAAGGCCTCGAACACGAAGCCGAGCGGGTCGATCGATGCGTGGCAGCCCGTGCAGGCGGGGCCCGCATTTTGCGCCGTGACGAGCTTCCGCACCGTGTCGAGCTCCGGTGTGAATGGCGCCGCTGTGCTGGGACCGGCGGGACAGGGGCCGAGGTCCTTGCCGAGCACGTTGTAGAGGACGAAAGCGCCGCGCCATTCGGGCGCTGTGCGCTCCTGATGTGCGTACGCGGCCAGAAACGCGCTACGCGTCAGAAAACCCGGACGCACGCCGGCTTCGAGCGTCGCGGGCTCGAGGCTCACGCCGAGACCGCTCGAATCGACTCCATAGAGCCCTGCGGTGCTCGCGTTGACGAAGGCGGCTGTGCTCAGGAAGAGGTCCGGGAAGCTCCCCTGCGTGTCGACCACGACGTTCGCGAAGAACCGGTCGGTCTCTTCCGTCAGAGCCGGCCCGAGGTCGTTCGTGAAAGCGGGAAAACGCTCGGGGCTCTTGTCGTAATGCCCCCAGTGCGACGCGATGCCGACGCCCACGTAGTACTGATGAAACGCCCTCACCGCGTCGCTGAAGCGCGGGTCGGCGGCCAGGCGCTCGGCCTGCGCGAGGAGCTCCCCTGCCGTGCCGAGCTTTCCCGCATTGGCAGCCGCGTCGAGCGTTGCGTCGGGCATGCTCCCCAAGAATAGATACGAAAGTCGCGTCGCGATTTCGTACGACGACAGCGAGACGTTGCCGCGACCGTCGGGCGTCTCTTCGAGCTCTACCCGGTCGAGGAACGAAGGCGAGACGAGGAACGTCTCCAGAATCAGCTGTGCCACCTCGTCGAGCGTTCCGTGCTCGGTGAGCTCGCTCCCGCGCGCGCCGATGGAGTCGAAGCGCGCCACCTCGGTATCGGTGAGCGGCCGCCGGAACGCACGACGGCCGAAAGTCACGATGGTGTCGTGGAGACATGCACTCTGCTCGCTGTTCGGCGCGCAAGCGATGAAGCGAGCGTGGAGCGCGGCGTCGGCAATGACTTGCGCCGCAAGGGCAGCCGCCGCAGTTTGGTAGCCCGCCCACGCAGCGTCGGTCATGTCGCTCTCCGAGTCGGGAGAAAGGACGGAGGATGGTGCGTCGTTGCCCGTTCCGTTCAGCGTCGTCACGCCGAGCAGGTCGAACAAGGTCTTGTCGTATTCCTTGCCGGTGAGCCGGACGATCTGCGACGTCGGCGCAATGTCTTCCGCGCAGGGCTCGTCGAGCTCGCCGGCGCCGGCGCCGCCGGGAGTCGGGTCTCCCTTCGTGCCCGCATCGGGCTGGCCCACCGACCCACCCACCCCGGAAGTGGTCCCACCCGTGCTCGCGACGGCGCTTGCCCCGGCCTCGGCGGGAGCTGCCCCCCGGTGCTCCGACGGCTCCGAGCGCGAGGATCTTCCGCAAGCCACGAGTGTGGCGAGCGCGACTCCCCACCACGCAAGTTTCCCAAGGTCCACGCACCTAATGCCCGGATCCCGCCTCCGGTGCGTCGCGAGCGCGGGAACGGCTCTCTAGCCCGGGCAGCCCCAGATGACGCACCGCCAGGGGCCGCCGCCCTTGCCCGTGCATTCGAACCCAGCCTCGCAGTCGCTTGCGACGGTGCACTCGTCGTTTGCCGACTGGCACGCGAAGCCCGGATAGCCGCAGCCCGCCGGGAAGCGCGCGCAATACCCGTCGTCGCAATCGGAATCGGTCGTGCACGTCGATTCACGACAAAGGCCACCGTTCGAGCCGCAGTCGCACACGCTGCCGGCGTCGCAGTCGGCGTCCGACGTGCATCCGTAGACGCAGAAATTCCAGAGGTGCGCCTTGAAGTACGTGCTCTCGGGCGGTTGGCAGTCACCGTAGGCGCGGGCACTGCAATCCGCGTCGGCGTGACACTCGTCGTGATCCGGTTGCATGGTGGGGGGCAACACGGCGTCACTCGCCACGAAGGGCGCGCACTCCGCGGGCGATGCTCGATGCACGAGCCCCGTGTCGCACTTCACGGTGCCGCTGCCCGGGGATTCCTCGCTCGAGTTCGGACAGCGCTTGCTCGACGCATTGTCGGTTTCCCCGCCGCAGCTCCAGCCGAAGAGCAAAGCCGAACCCAAAGCCAAGCAAGTCAGCGCGCGCATGGTGAGGAAGTCAGCAAGCAGCGTGCCAGGAAAGCCTCCTGAGATCAGCCGTTTCATGTCGCGCGGGGCGCGCGCTCCGGCACAGGTTGGCACAGGCGCTTGGCCGACGCGACCGAGCGCGATGTGCTCAGTCTCGTTTGGCGACGACGACGACGTTGCGCAGCGCATCGGCGACGCGCGTTTCGTCGCGACCGACGACGGGGAGCACGCGCACGTCGTGAAATAGCGAGCGCAACGCACGCACGAGCTCCGACACCGGACCGGCGCCGCCGAGCGTGCCGATGACGTTGTGGGCGACCGCACCGCCCGGTCTTAGCGCACGCTTGAGCGCTGCGAGGAAATCGCGACTCACGAACGCGGGGCTCGAGCGCGACGCGTCGTAGGCATCGAGCACCACGCTGTCCCACGAGCCCGGCGCCGCGCGCTCGATGAACGACACCCCGTCCGCGACGTGAACGGTGGTGTTCGGTATGGCATCGAGCCCGAACCACGCGCGCGCGAGCTCGACGACCTCGGCCTCGTGCTCGACGATGTCGATGGCGATGCCAGGGTACGTGCTGGCGAACTGGCACGCGCTCACCGCACCGCCACAGCCAACGAAGAGTGCGCTCCGCCGTTCGCTGGCGAGTGTGGCGGCGAGATGCAGGAGCTCCACGTAGGGCCAGCCGGATCGTCGCGGATCTGCGAGCGAAGCACGCGTCCAGACGAGCTCCGATTCGCCGCTCGTCGCGAGCATTTCGCGAAATCCGTCGCGGTCGCGCACGGTGAGCGTGCCACTCCCCGTCTGCCTCGACGCGAGCACCCGCGAGCTCCGCTTTAGGCGAAGCCAGCGCTCGAGCCCTTCGGACTCGGGCTGCGGGAGGGGTGCCGGTACCCACGCTGTGCCGAAAGCCGCGCGCGCGACCCCGAGCGACGGCAGCAGCGACTCCATGAGCTCGATTTCGTTACGCGCGAACGTCCGTCCGACGCGTCCGAGCATGATCGCGCCGACGACGGCTCCGCCCCAGGGCACGTACGCCATCAATGAATGCTGCCCGCCGATCGTCGAAGCGATGTCGCGGTAATAGTGCGTGCGGCGCACGCGCTCGAGCCCGTACACTTCGGTGTCCACCGCGACACCTCGCCGAGCGAGCGCTGCGTGCTTGACCGGCATGAGCTCTGCCTCGTACGTGCGCCCGCGCGCAACCATCAGCGCTTGTGTCTTCGCGTCGATCCCCACGACGACGCTGGGCTCCCGTCCTTTCACGACGAAGAACGCGGCGTCGAACCCAACCGCTCGCGCGAGCGACGCGATGACGCCTTGCTCGAACTCCGCCGCGGTGCGGCTCTCCTGCGCGATCCCCACGACGTCGACGGTCACCTCGGGAGGGACAGTGCCGAGCACCGAGAGTTCCCGAGCCCCTGCTCGCAATTCCCACAATTCAGACGTGTTTTGTGGGAAATCGCCGAGCAATCAGCGCGCAATCACAGGGTGCTTTTGTGTTGTCTAGTTAGTCTACAGACGATATAGGGTGAGCTACTCCTCCACCGACGAACACCGGTGAGCGGGAAACACGAAAGGACGCGTCCTTTGAGCAAGCAGCCCCACGTCGCCACGTCGAGCCTGTTGTGCGCCCTCCTTGCGAGCGCTCTCTCCGCGGCCTGCTCGAGCTCACCAGCGACGCCGACCACTCCGTCGTCCGCGTGCTCGATCGCCTCTGCTGACGACGGCTCGGCCGACGTCTCGTGCCCCAACGGGACCGGGTACCACTGGCTTGCCGCCGGCTCGGCTGCGAGCAGCAGCGGGTGCACGGCTCACCAGGTGTCGGGCGGCGTGTCGATCACGTGCGGCTCGAAGACCGTTTTCCTTCGTGACGGCAAAGACGGCAAAGACGGCAAGGACGGGAAGAACGGCAAAGACGGAAGGAACGGCATCGACGGAAAGAACGGCCTCAATGGCGTCGATGGCCAAGATGGAGTCGACGGCGCCAATGGCAAAGACGGCGTCGACGGCAAGGACGGCGTTGACGGCCAAGACGGCGTTGACGGCCAAGACGGCGTCGATGGCAAAGACGGGCGCGACGGCAAGGACGGCGCTGACGGCCAGGACGCTCCGTTGCCCGAGCCGATCGCATTTCTCACCCAAACGCCCGATCGCGGAAAGCTCGATGGAACGGCGAATTTTGCGTTTTCTTCGACGGTCGCCGGCTCGACGTTCCGCTGCAGCGTGGACGGCGGCGCGTACGAGGCGTGCGCGAGCCCCGTCGCGCTCACGTCGCTGAAGGCCGGCGCACACACCTTCTCGGTCGAGGCCAGCGCCGACGGCTATCCCGACGGACCTCCTGCCGAATACAGCTGGGACGTCGACCGTCCCAACATCCTCTTCCTCCTGGCCGACGATCTCGGGTACTCGGACATCCACGCGCTCGGCGGCGAGATCGACACGCCGAACCTCGACGCGCTCGTCGCCAACGGCCGCATCCTCACGAACCATCACGTCGGGACGGTCAGCGCCATCACGCGCTCGATGCTCATCTCCGGCACCGACCACCATCTGGTGGGCGAGGGAACGATGGGCGCGCCGAGCGACGAGCGAAAAGGGCTGCCCGGCTACGAGGGCTACCTCAACACGAGCGCCCTCTCCGTGGCAGAGCTCCTCAAGGACGCCGGGTACCACACGTACATCGCCGGCAAGTGGCACCTCGGTAGTTCGATCGCGGGCGGCAACCCCGCTGCCGGTCTAACGCCCGATCAGTGGGGTTTCGAGCGCAGCTACGCGCTGCTCGGCGGAGCGAGCGGGAACCACTTCCTCCACGAAGGCGCGACCGCGAAGAACTTCACGCGCGACGGCGTTTACGTCCAGCCGGGCCAGCCCGGCCAACCCGGCGGTTACTCCACCGAGCTCTACACGAACCAGCTCATCGAGTTCATCGACTCGAATCACGCTGACGGGAAGCCGTTCTTCGCGTACGCCGCGTACACGGCCCCGCACTGGCCGCTCGCGGTGCCCGAGCCATGGCTCAGCAAGTACCGCGGGCAGTACGACGGCGGCTACGAGCCGACGCGCGCCGCACGGCTCGCGCGTCAACAAGCGCTCGGACTCCTGCCGAATGCCCAGACGCCCGCGAAGCCGATGCCGGAGACGCTCGTTCAGACTCCGGCGTCGCCGAACAACGGCAAGACCGGCGCGCTCTACACGAGCGCCGTCCACCCACTTTCCGACGGCTACATAGACTTCCACGCCGGCGCCGTGAACAAGAACTGGTCGAGCCTTACCGAGCTCGAGAAGAAGGCACAAGCCCGCTACATGGAGATCTATGCGGGAATGGTCGCCAATCTCGACTATCACATCGGGCGGCTGATCCAGCACCTCGTGGATATCGGCGAGTACGACAAGACGTTCATCGTCTTCCACTCCGACAACGGCGCGGAAGGCTGGCCCATCGACTCGGGCGCCGATCCGAAGGCGACCGACGAAGCCAACGCGGCGGCCGGTGTGTTCGAGAAGCTCGGCACCGACAATGGCCTCCAGAACGCGAAGCAGGTCAAATACGGCATTCGCTGGGGCGAGGTCAGCGCGACGCCGCTGTCACAGCTGAAGAGCGAGCTCGGCGAAGGTGGCGTCGGGACTGCGGCCATCGTGCACCTGCCCGGTCAAACGGGCCCGCTGCCGAACATCGACTGGTTCACGCACGTGACGGACGATACGGCGACGTTCCTCGCCCTTGCCGGCGCGACGCTTCCCTCGGAGCCCGCGCCGCCCGCGCTCGATCCGAGCACCGGCGTCGACAAGAACCGCGGCAAAGTGCTGTATCAAGGGCGCGCGGTGTGGCCGGTGACGGGCGTTTCGCTCTGGGAAGCGCTCAACGACTTCGCGCCCCCGCCCGCGCACACGCAGCCGTTCGGGGACGAATCCTACGGCCGCGCGTACCTCGTCAGCGGCGACGGCAACTGGAAGGCACGCTGGACCGAGCCTCCGTACGGGCCCGCGGACGGTCACTGGGAGCTCTTCTACGTCGCGAACGATCGCGGTGAGACGACCGATCTCTCGTCGCAATACCCGTCGCTCGTCGCCGACCTCACCACGCAGTGGCAGGGCTACATGACTTCGGTGGGGGGCGTCGAGCCGCTCCGGCCGATCGGGTTCTGGTGAGCGGAGCCGTGGCGCGACGGCGGATCAGAGCGTGATACCGCCGTCGACCACGATGACCTCGCCGGTCATGCTCTCGTTCTGCGCGAGCATCACGTAGACGCCTGCGGTGTCGTCGAGATCGGCGGTGCGGCGGAGCGGCGTTTGCTCCGTCGCTTGAGCGAGCTTTGCGTCGTCGAAGTGGGCGAGCCAGCGCGTGCGCATGAGGCCCGGCGCGACGGCGTTCACCCGGATGTCGGGCGCGAGCGCCGTCGCGAGGCACTTGGTGAGGTGAATGGTTGCGGCCTTGGACACGGAGTACGCAATGCTGCTGCCGCCGCGCGCACGGATGCCCGAAATCGAAGCGGTGTTGATGATCTGCCCGCCGCCGCTCTGCCTGAGCACGGGCGCCGCAGCCTGCGCGACGAAGAACGGTGCCTTCGTGTTGACGTTCAGCACCTGATCCCAATCCGCGAACGTCACGTCCGCAAGGTTCGGGAACGGCACCGCGCGCGTGACAGCCGCGTTATTCACAACGAGATCGAGCCGCCCGAACGCGTCCGCCACGCCCGCCACGAGCCCGCGCGCGCTCGCGACCAGGCCCGGCCCGTCGAGCTCGGCTCGAAACGCGCGTGCCGACACACCGAGCGCGCGCGCCGTCTCGACGACCGCACCCGCCTCCGCCTCGGAATGCCCGTAGTGGACCGCGACGGTCATCCCCTCCGCGGCGAGCTGCTTCACGATCACCGCGCCGAGCCCGGTACCTCCGCCCGTGACCAACGCGACTTTGCCTTTGAGCATCACCATGATTCAGCCTCTCCCCTTCGAGCTAGTTCTCGAGCGCGTTTTGCGCAAGTCCCCGACGAACGACCCAAGCGACCGCCTCGTTCTCGGTGAGGGCTATCACGACGTCCTCGGTCCTCGCCGCGGCGCCCACGCTGCGCGTCGCGCCCCGTCGAGCTCGTTCGACTGGGGGATTCGAGCGGGGAAAATGCAGTTGCCCCCGCGTGGGCGCGGCGTGGTGCGGCCCGCGTGCTCGGCCTTCGGCCTGCGCGCACGGGTGCCCCCAAGCGCGGGCGGAGCCCGCGCGGGGGCACGATGGCGTCGGCCGGTGACGCGCGGGCGTGCAATCACGCGAGAGGTGCGCGAAGAGGTTGCGTGGCGTCAGGCGCATGAAGAGCTGGTTCGTCTGGCCGCCGAGCGGGCGGGGCTGGATTTCGAGGAAGGG
>DATMCL010000459.1:0-2692 GCA_035558375.1 Polyangiaceae bacterium | reverse complement strand
TCGAGCGCACGGCTCACGCGCACGTAATCGTTCGGGGCGAGGCGCGCGGCGCTTTCGGGGTCCACGCGCGCGAGCTCCGCGTGCAAGGCGGCGCGCCCTTCGCGCTCGGCGCGCTCGCGGTGGCGGGCGCGGATTTCGGGGCTGGCGGCGGGCGCACAGGCGAGGCCGAACAGGAGCGCTTTCACCCAGAGGAAGGTGCCGCCGCACACGATCGGCTCGCGAGCGCGCGCGCGGATGTCCTTGATCGCGCGCTCGGCGTGCTCGGCCCAGAGCGCGGCGTCCATCGGCTCGTTCGGCTCGAGGAGATCGATCAGGTGATGGCGGGCGCGCGCGAGCTCGGTGGGGCTCGGCTTGCCGGTGCCGATGTCGAAGTGTCGGTACACCTGCACGCTGTCGGCGCTGACGATCTCGCCGCCGCGCTCCTCGGCGAGGTGCACGGCGAGCGCCGTCTTGCCGGACGCGGTCGGCCCCACGACGACGATGAGGGGCGGCGGATCGGACGTCTGGGCGTCGGCCACGTTCGCTCGGAGCATATCGCGCAAACCGCCGGCGACGCCGCTAGCGCCGGCCGACCTTGCGCTCGAGCTCGGCCCACGACGTGAACGTCACGACCGGACGCCCGTGCGGGCAATGTCCCGCGAAATCGGCCTGATCCAGCGATTGAAGCAGCGCTTTCGCCTCGGTCGCCGAGAGCGGATCGCCCGCCCGCACCGAGCCGTGGCAAGCCATGGTCGCGAGCGCGAGGTCGACCGCCGCCGAGAAGCCGCGCCCGCCGCCGCGCGAGACCTCGCTCAAGAGATCGCGCAAGAGGCGCTCGGCGCTCGCTCGCTGCAGGAGCTTCGGCACGGCGTGGATGCTCACGCTCTCCGGGCCGCGCACGCGCACGTCGAGGCCCACCTCGGCGATCTCGGTCGCGCGCTGCTCGACGATCTCCGTCTCGAGCGGCGTGAGGTCGATCACCGCCGGAAAGAGCAGCGCCTGCGAAGCCACCGCGCGTGACTGGTACTCGTGACGCAGGCGCGTGAACGTCACGCGCTCGGCCGCCGCGTGCTGGTCGAGCAGGTAAACGCCCTCGTCACCTTCGCAAAAGAGGTACGTCTGGCGCAGCTGCGCGACGAAACGCAGCATCGACCATTTGATTCCGGGGCTCGGCTCGAGAGGCGCCGCCGCCGCCGAATCGCGCAGCGTGTGCGCTTCGCTCGGAGGCGGATTGGCCGGCCACGAGCCCGGAGACGCCTGCGTCGGCGGCGCGGGCGGCTCGAGCGCTTCGCGCGAATCGACGCCTCCCGACGGGGGGCCGGCCGTCCCCCAGCGCGCCACATTGACGCTGGGAGACGACGCCGTCGCGGCGCGTCGACCCCAAGTCCCGCGCTCGGGCGTCGGCAGCGAGAACGCCGTCGTGAGCGCTTTCGAGAGGATGGCGTACAGAGCGTCGCTCGTCGCGCGCGGATCCGCGAAGCGCACCTCCGATTTTTGGGGATGCACGTTCACGTCGACGAGCTCCGGCGCCATGTCGAGGAACACGACTCCGCGCGGGTAACGACCGCGCTCGAGCACGCTGCCATACGCCTGCGCGATGGCGACGAGCAGCGCCCGATCGCGCACTGGTCGATCGTTCACGAAAAGCCGCAACCCCGCGGCGCCCGCGCGCGCGGCTTCCGGACGCGACAGGAACGCTTCGATCCGCAACGGACCGCGCTCGCCACGACACGCCGCGAGCTCTTCCTCGGCGGAGACGCGACGCACGCGCTCTTCGCGATCCTTGGCGCGCAAGAATTCGCGTACGAGGCGCCCGTCGCGCGTCAGCGTGAACGTGAGCGTGGGACGCGACAACGCCGCGTTCTCGACCACTTCCGTCACGTGTCCGCTCTCCGTGCCGGTCGAGCGCAGGAACTTGCGGCGTGCCGGCACGTTGTAGAACAGGTCCCGCACCTCGAGCCGCGTGCCCGGCGCGAGTCCGATGGGGCCGACGCTGCGCCCCTCGGCCGGCGCGATCACGATCTCGACGCCGGACTCCGCCGCGCGCTCCCGCGTCGACAGCGTGAGTCGACTCACCGAGGCGATGCTCGGCAATGCTTCGCCGCGAAAGCCGTAGCTCCGAATCCGCTCGAGGTCTTCGAAACGCGCGAGCTTGCTCGTGGCGTGTCGTTCGAGCGCGCGCTCCGCATCGTCCGGCGCCATGCCCTCGCCGTCATCGGCGACGACGATAGCTGAAATACCGCCGCCCTCGATCGTCACGTCGACGCGCGTGGCGCCGGCGTCGATCGCGTTTTCGACGAGCTCTTTCACGACGCTCGCCGGACGCTCGACCACCTCGCCTGCCGCAATCTGGCTCGCGAGCTCGGGCGAGAGGACGGCGATGCGCGACATGGGACCGCGAATCGTTGCACGAAGCGCGCTCGTTCGCAGCAGCGAGCAGCGCCGATGTATGCTCGGGGAATGATGGGCCCGGGAGTCCGACGTGGGGCGCGGCTTTTGGCGGCGGTTTCGCTCGCCTAACGTCCCGCAATCGCCTCGACGGGCGCGCCGACGCTCGCGTTCACGAGCGCACGCACCCCCGCCTCACGCGTGAGATCAAGCCGCCGTCCCGTCTCCTTGCCGCCGTGGAACACGACGAGCGTCGGCATCCCGCGCACGCCGTAGCGAGCCGCAAGCTCCGGGCATTCGTCCGTATCGACCTTGACGATGGCGG